>JAYMNP010000001.1:2561500-2901000 GCA_036941025.1 Lachnospiraceae bacterium JLR.KK002 | reverse complement strand
TAAAAGTAGGAATCGGCTCGGAGAAGCGGAGCAGGATTATTACGGACAAGGAGAAACGGATTACAGCCTACCATGAGGCAGGCCATGCCATTCTGTTCCACGTGCTGCCGGATGTGGGCCCGGTGTATTCCGTATCCATCATACCCACCGGCGTGGGAGCGGCAGGCTATACCATGCCTCTGCCGGAGCGGGAAGAGATGTTTAACACCAAAGGACGGATGCTGCAGGAAATTATTGTGGATCTGGGCGGCAGAGTGGCGGAAGAACTGATTTTTGATGATATTACCACAGGAGCTTCTCAGGATATCAAACAGGCTACCAGTGTGGCAAAAGCCATGGTAACCAAATACGGTATGTCAGAGCATGTGGGTCTGATTAATTACGACAACGAAGACGACGAAGTGTTTATCGGAAGGGATCTGGCGCATACCAGATCTTACGGAGAAAATATTGCCGGAGTCATTGACCAGGAAATCAAGCGCATTATTGACGAATGCTATCAGAAATCCAGAGGTATTCTGCTGGAGCATGAGAAGATTCTCCACAAATGCGCGGATCTTCTTCTGGAAAAGGAAAAAATCAGCCGGGATGAGTTTGAAGCCTTATTTGAAGGGTAAATTGTGCAAAATTACTATGGAATTCCAGAGGGATAGGCAAATGGTACTGTACAAATCTTATAAAAACAGGTTGCAATTTTTGTGAAGTTTGTGCACACTTATTGGAGGTTTTATGGTACTATAATTACTGTAAAAACCCCCCAATACATTATATAGTTTTTGCTACACCCCATAGTAAAAATACCTTCTCCTAAAAAAGGCAGCCGTGAAAAAGCTGCCTTTTTTACATAACAGGAAATCTTTCGGATTTTCTGTATCAGATGAAATAAAACCATGGTAGGAAACTCGTGAAACATTGCCGATTATGATAAAAAAGAGGTAGAACCATGAGCAAATATTCCATTTATGAACTGAACCAGAGACAACAGTATATGATGCAGATGCGTCCCCTGCTGCGAAAACATGCATTGTTTTCTGACGGTACCAGGGATTACAGAAATCCGCCGGAACCCGGAGTGAATGAAAAAGTTACTCTTACGTTCCGTACAGCAAAAAATAATGTGGACATTGTCTGGCTGTGCACGGAACAGGGAAAGGTTCCCATGGACAAAGAAGAAACAAGAGGAGAATTTGACTATTACCGCACCCAGGTGCAGCTTGAGACAGCAGAATACCGGTACTATTTTGAGATAGCGGCAGGTATGCTTCACTGCTATTATGACCGGATGGGGGTGACCCCGCAGGTGCGCCCGGAATATGCTTTTGCCATTGTGCCTGGATTTTCCACACCTGACTGGGCAAAGGGAGCCGTAATGTATCAGATACTGGTGGATCGTTTTTGCAATGGAGATACTTCCAATGATGTAAAGACCAATGAATACTACTATATCAAGGTATACAGTCAGGGTGTGGATGACTGGGATAAATGTCCGGAAAATTTTGGCGTGGGCGAATTTTACGGCGGCGACCTGGCGGGAGTTATGAAAAAACTGAATTATCTGCAGGATCTTGGCGTCGAGGTTCTGTATTTCAATCCCCTGTTTGTCTCGCCTTCCAACCATAAATATGACATACAGGATTACGACTATATTGACCCTCATTACGGTGTGATTATTGAAGACGGAGGGGAAGAACTGCCTCCGGGGGAAACAGATAATGCAAAGGCCACCAGGTATATTAAGCGAGTTTCTGACGTTAAGAATCTGGAGGCCAGTAATGAGTTGTTTGCCTGTCTGGTGGCAGAGGCTCACAGACGGGGTATGCGGGTGATACTGGACGGCGTATTCAATCACTGCGGCTCCTTTAATAAATGGCTGGACCGTGAACTGATTTATGAAAAGGAAGTGGGATATGCCACCGGTGCTTATATTTCCGAGGACAGTCCTTACCGGAATTTCTTTCAGTTCCATGACGAAAACTGCTGGCCTTACAATAAAACATATGACGGCTGGTGGGGGCATGATACTCTGCCTAAGCTGAACTATGAAGGTTCTCAGGAACTGTATGATTATATTCTGGAAATCGGAAAGAAATGGGTATCTCCTCCTTACAATGCAGATGGCTGGCGTCTGGATGTGGCGGCAGATCTGGGCCATTCTGTGGAATTTAACCATCAGTTCTGGCGGGATTTCCGGAATGCGGTGAAGGAAGCCAATCCGGAGGCCATTGTGCTGGCGGAGCATTACGGTGACCCGGTGGAGTGGCTGCGGGGCGACCAGTGGGATACGGTAATGAATTACGACGCCTTTATGGAGCCTCTGACCTGGTTTCTCACCGGTATGGAAAAGCACAGCGACGGATACCGGCAGGATATGCTGGGGAATTTCCAGAATTTTGAGGGCGCCATGAATTATTATATGACACGTTTTATGACCCCCTCACTGCAGTGTGCCATGAATGAGCTTTCCAACCATGACCATTCCAGATTTCTGACCCGTACCAATCACAAGGTAGGACGTGTGGACGCCCTTGGCAGCGCTGCAGCAGGAGAAAATATCAACAAGGGCGTGATGAAAGAAGCGGTGGTGGTGCAGATGACCTGGCCGGGAGCTCCCACTATCTATTATGGAGATGAGGCCGGAGCAGTGGGATTTACAGACCCGGATAACCGCAGAACATATCCCTGGGGCCAGGAAGACCAGGAACTGCTGGAATTTCATCGGGATATCATCCGGATTCATAAGCGGTACGAAGCACTGCGTACCGGCTCGCTGAAATTTCTGGGCGGAGATTATCAGGTTATGTGTTATGGAAGGTTTAACCGTTATCAGCAGTTTGTTGTTGTCATAAATAATGACTATGTGGCCCGTGATATGGAATGGAGAGTCTGGCCCGTCGGACTGGACAGGGAAACCAGACTGGAGCAGATTATGTTTACCACGCCGGAAGGCTATTCTACTGCTTCTGTGATTCATGAAGTCCATAACGGGCGTATTAAGCTGAATCTTCCGCCCAACTGTGCGGTGATTCTGAAAAATCTGTAGTATAACAGGCTATAAACGGGCTGAACAGTAACGATCTGTTACATTTTTATAAAGATATTTTCAGATTAATCTTGCATGTGGAAAAATCATATGCTATAATACATTATTGTCAGGACAGGCAGCATTGCAAATCCTGCACAATATGGATGGATTCCCGAGTGGCCAAAGGGGGCAGACTGTAAATCTGTTGGCAACGCCTTCGAAGGTTCGAATCCTTCTCCATCCATTATTTTTAAATTTGAATAAGAAAAGAATAGTATTTTGCCGCAGTGGCGGAACTGGCAGACGCGCAGGACTTAAAATCCTGTGGTGGCGACATCGTACCGGTTCGATTCCGGTCTGCGGCATTTGTAAAAAGGCTTATTTCACGGTATGATAAGTCTTTTTTTATTCTCCTGCACTCTGTTTTGATTCGCGCGAAACGGACATCCACAAAATATCCGGCGTCCCTCAGGATTGAGGAATTCAGGAAGTTGAAGTGGGAAATGTATCAAGGATGAAGTAAAGAGTAAAGAGTCGTAAAAGCATAATTGAAACAGAAATTGAAATGTGGTAGTATAAGAGAAAAGAAAGGCAGTATATAATAATGGAAAAGGAGAACCGTGAATATAAGGACAGTCTTTTCGTGGATCTGTTCTATCAGGATGAGACAGCAAAAAAGAATCTGCTGAGTTTATATAATGCATTGCATGATACAGAATATCAGGATGAGAAAGTAATCCGGAAAGTAAAAATTGAGGATGTTCTGTATAAGAATTTTAAAAATGATATTTCCTTTGAAGTAAATGGTCAGGTGCTTGTTTTGGGGGAACATCAAAGTAGCGTGAACCCGAACATGCCGCTCAGATGCCTGTTATATGTGGGAAGGGCGTATGAACAACTGATTGATAAACAAGCCCGTTACAGGACAACACTGGTCAGGATACCTACACCAGAATTTTATACGTTCTACAATGGACAAAAGGAACAGCCATTAGAGCAGGAATTGAAATTGTCAGATGCATTTATAAATCCAGCAGGGAACAATTCTGTGGAATTAAAAGTGAAAGTCATCAATATTAATTCTGATAAGGCGCATGAACTCCTGAAAAAATGTGACGTATTGAGAGAATACAGCCAGTTTATTGACACGGTGAGGGGGCATTCCGGTGAAGAAAGCGCAATTAAGAATGCGATCAGGGAATGTATTGCTCACGGAATACTGGCGGATTATCTGAAACGGAAAGGAAGCGAGGTCGAAAACATGTTGATTGCGGAGTACAGCTACGAGGAAGATATCCAGGTGAAGCAGCAGGAAGCGGAACAGCGGGGAAGAACAAAAGGGAGGCAGGAAGGAAGACAGGAAGGAAGACAGGAAGGATTGATTCTGTCTGGAAGAATTTTTCAGACAGTGAAAAGCAATCCGGAGCTTACAAATGAGCAGATCGCGGCAGAAGTCGGGTGCAAGTCAGAAGAAGTAGAAAGCATAAGAAAAATGTTTGGAATATAAAAATATGTACAAATTAACGTGTCGCGTGAGACAGTGAAAAATCAGGAAAATAAAGTGAGGCATCGGCATTTGGCCGGTGCCTTTTTCCGTTGCTCTTATATCCTGTGGTGACCGTATTAAAAAATTATTTTTACGACAGAATTCCAGGTAATGTTGAAAAGAGAAAGATTGTATGTTAGTATTAAGAAAAATCCAGTGGATTT
Source organism: Lachnospiraceae bacterium JLR.KK002 (assembly GCA_036941025.1). Lineage (NCBI taxonomy): Bacteria > Bacillati > Bacillota > Clostridia > Lachnospirales > Lachnospiraceae > Lachnospiraceae bacterium JLR.KK002. The sequence goes on along the minus strand of JAYMNP010000001.1, from coordinate 2,896,268 downwards.
GAATCATTTTTATATGGGAGGCAGTACTGATGGGTGAAATGAAAGAGAGACTGCATACCGGGGAGCTGTATTTACCGGGGGATGAAGAAATTATAAAAGAGCAGGTTGTCTGTCAGGATAAGCTGTGGGAATATAATCAGACCAGACCATCGGAATCGGAGAAACGGGCCGAAATACTGAAAGACATTTTGGGAGATTGCGGCGAGGGTGTTTATATAGAAGCGCCTTTTTATGCAAATTTCGGCGGAAAGCATTGTCATTTCGGAAAGATGGTCTATGCAAATTATCACCTGACCTGTGTGGATGATACCCATATATACATTGGGGATTATACCATGTTTGGGCCGAATGTTACCATTGCCACAGCAGGGCACCCCATATTGCCGGAACTCAGGGAACAGCTTTACCAGTATAATATGCCGGTGCATATCGGCAGAAATTGCTGGATTGGGGCCGGAGCAGTCATTATGCCCGGAGTCAGCATTGGTGACAATACCATAATCGGCGCCGGAAGCGTGGTTACCAGGGATATTCCTTCCAATGTGGTTGCAGCAGGAAATCCCTGCCGGGTGATGCGGGGAATCAATGAGCATGACCGGGAATATTATTTTAAAGACCGGGAAATCCCCTGGGAGGAGCTGAAGCAGGACAGGTAACGCACAGGGATTTTACAGAGAGAGGAAAGAAGATGGGAGAGCTGGAACAAAAGCAAAAGCAGGAAAACCTGAGAATACAGAAGACAGAATGGATTTACAGCCAGATTCAGAAGCAGCGGGAGGCGGAGGACGCACTGTTTGAGCAAATCCGGCAGGAACAGGACGTGCTGGACAGGCTGAATCAGTCCATTGAGAATAATATGGAGCGGACCAGAGAGGCCCGGAAATATAATCAGGAATTTCAGGAACATATGGACGCTCAGGTTTATGCCATGTACGGTATCACAGAAGATAAACTCCAGGGAATCCGGGAATACCGCAACGCCTATTATCAGGGCTGTGCATTTTCTCTGTTTCTGCTGTCTGTGGTACTGGTGGTATTATGCGGTATTCTTCATGGATTTCAGTCGCAGATCTGTCTGTTTATGATTGCATTTTCCGGAATTGAAGGCGCATTGCTGACACAGGAGAAAAAAAGAGGAAAGCTGCTGGATTTGCTCTGCAGAATCCTGTATCTTCTGATGTTTCCCCTGATGATGGTGGTATTCGTCTGCTTTGAGCTGGAATATCCGGAATACCATATGCTGCTGCCGGTTTTGGCCCTGTTCGGTCTCTGTGTCCTTGTGATGGGAACAGCAGCTTATTTCTGTTATAATCCCTATCGGAAAGAGAAACGGAAGGTGGGCGTAGCTAAAGATACCTTGCGGGAAATTGAAAAGACTGCCAGAAAAGAAGTGCGGAAAAATCAGAAGTCCAGAGTGAAATCAGAGAAACAGCAGAAAAAACTGCTGGAAAAAGAAGCGGCAAAACAGCAGAAACTGCTGGAAAAAGAAACAGAAAAGCAGCAGAAGCTGCTGGACAAAGAAGAAAAAAGACAGCAGAGACTTCAGGATAAATCAGAAAAACAGCAGGCACTGCTGGAGAAAAAAGAGACGTTTCTGACAAAGTTCCGGAAAACAGAGAAACATCCGGCCGAAGATGAATGGATGTCGAAGGAGGAAATAACACCGGAGCCGGAAGAAACTGAGAGAATGGAAGAAGTGCGGGAGCCGGAAGAAACTGAGAGAATGGAAAAAGTGCGGGAGCCGGGAGAAACTGAGAGAATGGAAGAAGTGCCGGAACAGGAAGAAACTGCCGGAGAACCGGACAGGGAGACAGAAACTGCAGCTAAGGAGGAACCTGAGACAGTGGAAGGCGAAGTCCCGGAAGAGGCCGCTGCAGAACCGGATACAGAAGGAAAATAAATGCAAACCCCATGGAACATGCAGACGCTGCGTGTTCCGGGGTTTTTGATTATTAATGCGGCAGGTTCAGAGTATACAGGTCATAGAATACCATAATTTTACAGTTTTGGAATTACAGAAAAAACAGATACTAAAAACCGATATGACAGAAGTATTTGAAACTGAGGTGATAAAACTGAGAAATCATTTAAAAAATCAGACAAGTCCCTATTTATTACAGCATTCCTGGCAACCGGTTGACTGGTATCCCTGGTGTGAGGAGGCTTTTGCACGGGCAAAAGCAGAAGACAAGCCGGTTTTTCTGAGTATTGGCTACAGCACCTGCCACTGGTGCCATGTGATGGCCAATGAGAGCTTTGAAGATAAAGAGGTGGCGGAAGAACTGAACCGGAATTTTATTTCCATAAAAGTGGACCGGGAAGAGCGGCCGGATATTGACAGTATTTATATGGATGCATGTGTGCTGTTTACCGGAAACGGCGGGTGGCCTGCCAGTATTTTTCTGACGCCGGAGCAAAAGCCCTTTTATGCGGGGACGTATTTTCCCAAACATGGCTCTTATGGAAGAATTGGGTTTCTGGATTTGCTGCGGGCGGTAAATAGTCGCTGGCGTCAGGAGCGGGAGAAGTTGCTGCAGTCAGCGGACGTCCTGAACGGACAGCTCCGGGAGGAACAGAATGTGCGGGACTCAGAGTTGTCCTGGCAGCATTTGTCCCTTCACGCCGTTCGGTGGTTTAAGAAGAATTTTGATGAGAGTAACGGAGGATTTGGAGACGCGCCGAAGTTTCCCATGGCCCATAATCTGATGTTTCTGATGGAATATTACAGGGTGAACCGGGACAGGAGGGCCCTTGAAATGGCGGAAAAAACCCTGATACAGATGTATCGGGGCGGAATTTTTGACCATATCGGCGGCGGGTTTTCCCGGTATTCCACGGATAAATATTTTCTGGTGCCCCATTTTGAAAAAATGCTGTATGACAATGGGCTGCTGCTTATGGCGTATACCCAGGCCTATTCTCTTACCGGAAAAGAAATCTACCGGGAAGTGGTGCGCAAAACAGCCCAGTATATTCAGCGTGAAATGACGGATTCCCACGGGGGATTCTATTCTGCCCAGGATGCGGACTGTCAGGGAGTGGAAGGAAAGTACTATGTATTTGCCAGCGAGGAACTTACGTCGCTGCTGGGGGCTTCTGCCGGGAAAAAATTCAATGAATATTTTAATATTACTGCAGAAGGGAATTTTGAAGGAGGAAGTATTCCCAACCGTCTCGGGGATGATCTGGAAGAAGAAACAGGGAAAGGCGCAGAAAGCGATTATTCTCATACGGAGCCGGAGCGGCTTCTGCCCAAGGTGTATGCTTATCGGAAGCACCGTCACAGCCTGTTTCTGGATGACAAAATCCTCACATCCTGGAACGGGCTGATGATAGGGGCCTTTGCCAGAATGTACCGGGTGTTCGGACAGGAAAGTTATCTGCGTCAGGCAAAAGCAGCTCTGGCATTTCTGGAAAAACAGAAGTCCGGATTCGATACCCTGTTTGTAAGCTGCCGTCAGGGAAGCTGTCAGGGCAGGGGATTTCTGACCGATTATGCCTTTTATATTTTCGGGCTTATTGAACTTTACGGCGGAGCTCTGGAGCAGAATTATCTGGAGCAGGCGGAACGGTACTGCCGGAAGGCCCTGGAGCTTTTTGCAGATCATGAAAAGGGGGGATTTTATTTCTGCGGATTAGAGAATGAAAGGCTGATTGCCGATTTTAAGGAGACATATGACGGAGCCATTCCCGGCGGCAATTCTGTGATGGCGTATAATCTGGTGAAACTGTGGCAGATTACCGGGAGAGAACTCTGGAGGGAAGAAGCCGAAAAACAACTGAAGTTTCTCTCTGCTTTTGCGGAAAGGTATCCGGCGGGCCAGTGCTTTTCTCTGCTGGCCGCATTGCTGTATCAGAATCCGCCGGAGCATATCACATGCGTGCTGAAGGAAGAAGAGGATTTGAAAAAGCTGCAGAAACTCTATGGCAGAGACGCGGACATAGTAGTTCTGTGGGAGGAGAGCAGGGAATATGAGAGAATCAATCACCGGGCCACTCTGTATATTTGCCGGGACGGAAGCTGCAGACCTCCGGTGAATCTGTGAGAATGAAGACAGAATAGCAGGTTTTACACTCTTGTTATGGGATTTCCAATATGTTACTATGATATAAACTGAAAAATGTATGAATTTAACCATAGCAGGGAGGATTTTATGGTAGACAGAAATATATTCATGGAGATTCTTCGTTCCGTACAGGAGATAGCAAAGACTGCTCCCCTGCCAATGTCACGGGAAGAAATACAGGGTTATTTTAAAGATATGGAATTGTCGCCGGAGCAGCAGGAAATGATTTATCAGTATCTGCAAAAGCAGCAGGAAAGTCCGGGAGATACCGAGGAAGAAACGGAAAAGCCTTCCGGAAAATCATCCGGACAAAGTTCCGGAGGCAGCAGAAAGAAACCGTTCCATTCCCGTCATTTTCAGATGTATCTTAACGAAATCAGAAAAATCCCGGATTTGCCGGAAGAAAGCAGAATGGATTTGTACCGGAGACTGCTGGCCGGAGAACGGGATGCAGTTTCCGATATTTCCGCCCAGTGGCTGAAACGGATTGCGGAGATTGCCGGGGAGTATGTGACAGGCAGGGTGCTGGTGGAAGATCTGGTACAGGAAGGGAACATGGGCCTTTTGCTTGGAATGGAAGAACTGCTGGGGGCAGAAAAGCAGAGAGGCGAACTGCTGTCTGACTGTCACACCCTGGAGGACAGGCTGGAATCCTGTGTGCGGGAATCCATGAAGCAGTACCGGCAGGAGACGGAGGGTATGGACAACGGTGAGAATACCATTCTGGCCAAAGTCAATCTGCTTCATGAGGCGCGGAAGGTTCTGGCAGAGGAGAACGGAACCATTCCGGCCATGCAGGAACTGAGCGATTATACCAGAATTCCCCTGGAAGAAGTACGGGATATTATGGCATTGTCCAGGAAGAGAGGAGAGGAATCATGAATTTTGGACCAATAGAATATACGGTGGCGCGTATTGACGGAGATTATGCTTACCTTCAGCAGGAGGACAATCCTCAGGAAGAACTGAAATGCGTGGCACGGGCACTGCTTCCGCCGGAGATTGCAGAGGGCTCCGGGCTCCATTATGAAATGATGGAATATACGCTGAAAAGTATGTAATCTGACCGGTAAAGGCTGAAAGGGGTGTGAAACCGGTAGATGAGAAGAAAAAACTTCCGATTGGGATTGAAAAGTTTGAAAAAATCAGAAAAGAAGGATTTTATTACACGGATAAAACAGGCTTAATCCGGGAACTGCTTCAGAACTGGGGAGAAGTCAATCTGTTTACCCGTCCCAGAAGGTTCGGAAAGTCTTTGAATATGAGTATGCTGAAAAGTTTTTTTGAACTGAACGGAGAGAAAGAGATTTTCCAGGGGCTGGAAATTTCCGCTGAAACAGAATTGTGTGAGAAATATATGGGGCAGTTTCCGGTGATTTCTGTTTCTCTGAAGAGCATCAATGGAGAAACCTATGAGGCGGCATACCGTATGGCAGTTCAGCTTATTCAGGCAGAGGCCAGAAGATGTCAGTATCTTTTCGACAGCAGGCAGCTTACCAGGTACGATAAAGAGGCTTTTTCCAGACTTCTGCAGGAGGATATGGAAGAAGGGACTTTGTGCTGCAGTTTGAAACTTCTGTCAGAACTGCTCCAAAAGCATTACAAAAGACAGGTAATCCTTCTGATTGACGAATATGATGTGCCCCTTGCAAAAGCCTTTGAGCAGGGATATTTTGACCGGATGGTTCTTTTGATCCGCAACATGTTTGAGCAGGTGCTGAAAACCAATGACTGTCTGCAGTTTGCGGTGCTGACCGGGTGCATGAGGATTTCCGGAGAGAGCATTTTTACCGGACTGAATAATCTGAAAATTCTGTCCATCGAAGACGTGCGTTTTGACGAATATTTTGGATTTACGGACAGAGAGGTGCGGGAACTGCTGAATTACTATGGATTGTCTGAGAAATACGGACTGGTCAGGGAATGGTATGACGGATATCAGTTTGGCAGCGTGCAGGTGTACTGTCCCTGGGATGTGATCAATTACTGCGATTTGCTCCGGGCAGATTCGGAAGCACAGCCCCGGAATTAGTGGTCCAATACCAGCAGCAATGATGCGGTAAAGCGTTTTATCCGGACATCAGACAAGGGCTCCACAAAGCGGGAAATTGAACGCCTTATTGCCGGGGAAGTTATCACAAAAGAAATCCGCCCGGAGCTTACATACAAAGATATGTACAGTTCCATGGAAAATCTGTGGAGCCTTTTATTTACTACAGGATACCTGACACAGCGCGGGAAACCGGATGGAAACTGTTATCATCTGGCCATCCCCAATCTGGAAATTCGGAGTATTACACGGAGAATGTTCCCGGACCTTTTGTCACCAGCGGAACCGCTGCTGCCGGAAGACCAGCAGCAGTCCCCGGACGCACAGTTCCACGCACATGGCGAACCAGACTCCCGGAAGGCCCCATTGTCCCACCAGCAGGACAGACAGAGTCAGCCGGACGCCCCAGATACTGGCAAGGTTCAGCAGGCATGGAATCAGAGAGTCCCCTGCGCCGCAGAGGGCGCCGGAGGCCACGATGGAAGCGGCAAACAGAGGCTCAGCAAATAATTCAATCCGCAGTACCTCTGCTGCAAGCTGCTGAACCTGAATATCCGGCGTCAGCATTCTGAAAATAACCGGGCACAGGAAATACATCAGGATTCCGGCCCCCGTCATAATCAGACAGCCCAGCAAAATGGACAGGTTGGAGAAGCTCCTGGCCAGATGCTTTTTTCCTGCTCCAATGCTCTGACCCGTCAGGGTGGTTGCTGCAGCGGCAATACCGTAGCCGGGCATGTAGCAGATGCTTTCGGCTGTTACAGCAATGGAATTTGCCGCAATGGCTACGGTACCCAGGGGAGCAATAATACGTGTAGAAGCAATCATGGCGCCGCAGATGGCCATGTGCTCAAACCCCATGGGAAGTCCAATCCGAACCGTACGCTGCAGGATGCTTTTCTGAAACGGGCAGGGCTCTTTCTTACGGATATGCAGAGCGGAAGAACGGAATGTGACAATCCACAGCTTTGTGACGCAGATGACGAGAGTGGCAAGGGCAGTGCCAAGAGCCGCTCCGGGTACGCCCCAGAGCCAGATAAACAGCAGGTTGAACAGCACGTCAAGACCGCACATCACCGCATCCAGAATGGCGGGAGTTTTCATATTTCCGCTGCACTGCAGCATGGAGCCGGCCAGGCTGTTTAGCTGAAAGGCCGGAAGGGAGCAGGCGTAAATCAGAAAATAGCCGGAGGCATTTTGCCGTATGTCTTCTCCTGCGCCAAGCCACAGAGGCAGAGAACCGCTGACTGCAATACCTGCTGTCATCAGTATTCCGGAAAAAATCAGTGCGGTAATCAGTGCGTGTTTTAGAATGTTACGGGCTTCCTGTTCCTGTCCGGCTCCGATTTTCTGGGCAGCCTGGACAGAGAAGCCGGTGGAGAGGGAACTGCACAGGCCGTTCAGCAGCCAGGTAGTGGTGGAAACCAGGCCGATGGCCGCGGAAGCTCCTGCGCCCAGATTACCCACCATGGCAGTGTCGATGTACTGCATCATAATAGAGGTAAGCTGGGCCAGAATGGCCGGGATACTCAGGCGCCACACCACGGATAATTTCTGCGTCCGTCCAGGTTCTTCCTGCTGCCCCAGTATGGCAGCCAGTAATGTTTCATTATCTGCATTCTTTTTCATATCTGTATAGTATTCTTTTCTTTCTGAAATTTTTCCGATATAGTTTCATTATACATAACTGAGACAGATAATTCAAACCTTTATCGCATTCAGTCCGTGGGGGCTGCGGATGACCGGCTGAATCTGCCTGCCGGAAAGGGCGCAGTCGATAGTTTCGGCCAGAAGATCCGTAAAAGCAGTCATGGAATTGGGTTTCGCCTGATAATCATCCTGTCCGAAGGGGACGAAATAGATGTTTTTGGTATTCAGTAAAATGCCTATATTTTTCAGGTTCATGCCAAGAGCGTCATTGGTGGACAGGGAGAGTACCAGAGGCCTGTTGTTGCGCAGGTGGGATTTGGCTGCCATCAGCACCGGAGTGTCGGAAATTCCGTTGGCCAGTTTGGACAGAGTATTTCCCGTGCAGGGGGCGATAACCAGAATATCCATCAGTCCTTTGGGGCCGATGGGCTCCGCGCCCGGAATGGTGGTGATGGGCTCTTTACCGGTGAGGGCGCGGGCACGCTCCAGAAAAGAAGCGCTGGTGCCGAATCTGGAATCCAGACTGGAAGCATTTGAGGAGAATACCGGAAGCAGGCTGGCTCCGGTGTTTTTCAATTCTTCCAGTGCAGCGAAAATTTTTTCGTAAGTGCAGAAGGAACCGGTAAAACCGATACCAATGGATTTATCATGAAAATCATAAGACATAATCTGTAATCCTTTCTAATATTTTTCCGATAAGCTGTCCGGAGGTGACAGGAGAAAACCGTCCCGGAAGGCCCGGAAGGCGGAAACAGGGCAGCAGGTATTTTTCTGTCATATCATCCGGAAAGCCAAAGGGCGGGGAAGCAATATCGAAAATATGGCAGGAACCGGGAAGTTCCCGGATTTGTTCCGGCATAAGAACCCATGCCGGGATAGTGTTGATTACTATATTACAATGGGGCAGCACCGTGGAAAAATCTTCTTCCTGAATGGGGCAGATTCCCTTTTTTTCGGCAAGTATCTGCTGTTCCCGATCCTGTTCCAGCACATAAATGCTGCGGCACAGGGGATGAAGAAGGGCTGCGATGGCAGAGCCGCAGCAGCCGTATCCCAGCAGGAGAATCCGGGCGGAAGCCAGTGAAAAGGGGGTATAACGGATAAGCTCCCCCAGAAGCCCCTCTGCTGTGAGCAGAGCGTTTTCTCTGGCAAACAAAGGCAGCCGGGAGAACTGGCATGCCTGACAGCGGCTTTCTTCCAGCAGATGGGTCTGCTCCGGAGAAAGGCTGTATGCTGCCACAATCTGGCCGGAATGCAGAGAAGCCCACAGTTCTTCCAGGAGGCAGGGAGGTTTGCCGGTGTCTGCCTGGAACAGAGAGGTTCCGTCTTTGGATACAGGTGTGGGCAGCAGTATGATATCTGCCTCCTGTAAGGCCTGAGACAGAGAATGTTCCGTTATAATATTGGAATCGCAGGGGAAATCCGGGGTGTGGAAGCAGGTTACGTTCCATCCGCAGGAATGAAGATATTCTGCGGTATAACACTGACGCAGGTCGCCGCCCAGGATTGCAATGGATAATATTGCCATATGCTTCCTCCAATTTGCGTTATCCCTACAGTATATGAGAAAGGCAGAAAATGGTGTATGCACTGAGCGGATGAAAGAAATAGGTAATTGCGAAACAAGTTCAAAATCTTGATTCCAATAGGGCAAAAGCCCGGTTGAGCCGGGCTTACAGGAGGTGGATGTGGATAACAAGAGTTTTAAGACATGAAAACAAAGCAGATAAGGTTATCTGCCCGTGAAATGGTATGCGGTATGTAAGGTTATGCAATCAGAGGTTTTAAACTGCGGATATATTGATGCCTGTGCAGTTTATCAGCCACCATTACTGTAATAAGCTGGGTAATCCCGGCGAGAAGCAGGTCAGCATGAAGCGTTTTTTCATTCTGCGTTTTACGCCCGGCAACACAGAAGCTGTCCTTGAAATGGTTGATTGATTTCTCAACAGTTACCCTGATCTTATAGGTGGAATCCCATCCGGCCGTACTACGGAGCGTACCGGGATAGGCGCGCAGGTTTTTCTCGGGATAAATATAAAACATCCTGCCGCAGGGGGATTCCGTACAGGGATTTTCACAGTGGCAGACGCGTTTGCTTTTACCGGTTGATTTATCATATTCCCATTTCATTTTCGGGCATACAAACTTCATGGTTGGCAGTCCGCAGCGGAGATGGGATTTGCTTCCTTCCCGTTTCATTGGAAGGGATGGGTCTTTGGGGCAGCAGGGGATGCCGTCCTTATTCAGCGGGCAGTCGGATTTTGGAAGGGAGATTCTGCCGTTGAGGGGAATGTAAGCCTGCTCAAAGGAAGCTTCCTGTAACAGGTATTTGTAGATTTCAATGGAATCAAATGCGGCGTCTCCCAGAAAAGTTTTCGGATTGATAAGCGGATGCTTGCGAAAGAAATCCTTTAAAGTGGGAATCAATGCCCTGGAATCGGCAAGACTCTTATCTTCATCCGGGGAATCAGATTTTTTTCCAACAATGATGTCAGGATGAGCCGCAAGAAAGTCCTTGTTATAAAAGGAAATATCCCGGACAATGCCGAGTCCGTTGGTAATAATGCCGAATTTATAAGCATAACAGAAATGCCCGTTAATGTACATCTGCTGAATGGCTGGACTGGCGGCAGCATGGGAAGGCATGGAGCCGTAGGCGGCTTTATAAGGGTCAAAGGAATCGGCCATCCCTTTTGCTTTTTTGAAGGCTTTCAGCTGTTTGATGATACGGTTGGCATATTTGGGATTGTTTTCTGTAACCCATGCCTCAATGCCGGAGGTGTCAAAGAGAAGCATGGAAGCTTTCTGTGTATCAATACAATGGCAGATTGGTTCGGTCAAGTCAACAAGATGATCGAACATGGATTGTAAGTCCGATAAAAAATCCTGTTTGAACCGGGTGAATTTAGAGGCGTCCGGGACAACGTCAAACCCGCAGAAGTCCCGCAGTTCCTGAGAGTATTTCAGGAATACGATCAGCAGGGATGTTGTTGGGATTGAGAAGATAAGCTGTAGTAACAGAGCCTTCAGCATTGGGTAAAGCAGATGCCTGCGGGGTCTGCCGGTGGCAGCATGAAAATGAGAAACAAAAGACACCGGAACAATTTCATCAAGGTTGATGGTTTCATCGAGTATGGAAAGAAACGCATATTTATCGTTATCAAATTTATTTTGGCAATCGGTAAAAATATCTGCCAAAGAGAGCTGTTTATGTGTTATCATATAGATACGACTCCTTTACTGGTGGATATGGATAATTGTTACTGGACATTTCAATTATACCACAGACCAGTGAGGAGTTGTTTTATTTTGTAACAAAGAGAATCCCGTATTTATGTGGGTTCTGGTGTTTCGCAAATGCCTAGGTATTTATGACAGAGAAAGGAGATGTTCTGACGGTGACGCTGCAGCAGATGAAGAATATTCTTATCATTGCCAGAGAAGGCTCTATAACCAGAGCTTCCCGTGTTCTGTTCCGTGCTCAGTCCAACCTGAGCAGTATGGTGCGGGAGGTGGAAGAAGAACTGCATATTACAATTTTCGACCGTACGCCTTCCGGCGTAAAACTGACACTGCAGGGAGAACAGTTTGTGGCCTGTGCGGGAGACATTGTGGCAAAAATGGAAAAACTGGAGCAAATCGGCAAAAAAACAGAGGAAGTATATTCCATGGGCCTTTCGGTCTGCCGCGCGTCTTATTGCGTGCGTGCTGCGTCGGAATGGATAAATCATACCTTTGATTCAAATCAGAAATTATCTCTGCGTCTGCATGAAACCAATGCAGATGAAGCGATAGAACAGGTTCTTTGCGGAGAAAGTGCGCTGGGGATGATTCGGCTGCCTGTGTTTTACGAGAATTATTATCTTCAGAAGCTGGAACAGAAAGGCCTCTGTTCCGAGCGGCTGATGGAATTTACAATGATGCTTATTATGCGTGGCGATCATCCCATGGCCTCCCTTCCCGTTATCCGTCAGGAGGATTTGTACCGTTATACGGAAATTGTGCATGGAGATCAGCAGAGTCTTGCCCTGAGCATGGCGCGTATTAATCCTCTCCTGCGCGGCACGCCGCCGCGCAGGATTTATGTATATGACAGAGGCAGTCAGATTGACCTTCTGCAGCGTCTGCCGGGAGCTTATATGTGGGTATCACCGATTCCTCTTGATATGGTGGATTCCTATGGCATGTGTATTCGAAGCTGTTCCCTGTCCACAGTGGTAAATCTGGATCTTCTGATCTGGCGCAGGGAAATGATGGAACAGCCGGGAATTCAAAACTGCGGGGAGTTTCTGCGCCGGTATGCCGCCCGGCTGCAGGACGCCACAATCCGGAGGCTGGAGCATCAGTGTATTTGGAAAAATTCGGCTGTCCGGAAAATACATGGTACGGAACAGGGATAATTATTTTGACAAGCTGTTTTGTTATCGGTATAATAATCACGTATCAGAAGGCTTATGATAAGAAGAGCAGGACAGGAATATGAAAACGAATATGGAGACATATCAGTTGACAAGAAGTAAACGCAAGAGCCTTTCCATTGTAATCGGAAAGGATGGAAACATACAGGTGAAGGCGCCCAACTGGCTGCCCAGACACCAGATAGACCAGTTTATCCATCAGAAATCAGACTGGATTGAGGAAAAACGCGCGGAACTCCATACGCGCAGGCTGAAGAAACCGGTCCACACCTTTCAGGAAGGGGACTGTTTTCTGTTTCGAGGGGAAACCTACCGGCTGGCAGTTCAGGAAGTTTTTCCGTCCGGACTGCAGCCGGGAAGAAAATCAGGAATTATTCCGGACTTCGGGGAAAGAATTCTGGTGACGGAAAGGGCAGCTCCGGAACAGGTAAAGCAGAAACTGGAGGAATGGTATATCCGGCAGGCCAGACAGATATTTTCCGGACAGGTAAGTTTATATTATCCGCCGGTATTTCAGCTGGCGTCGGAAGCGGGGAAAGAAATCGGGCCGGTAAACCGCATTGCCATCCGTAATCAGAAGACCCGGTGGGGAAGCTGCAGCAGCAGGGGGAATCTGAATTTTAACTGGAGGCTTGTGATGGCTCCGGAAAAAATACTGGATTATGTGGTGGTGCATGAACTGTGCCATCTGGCATATCTGAACCATTCCGGACAGTTCTGGAAGCTGGTGGAACAGATACTGCCTGACTGCCGGGAACGCCGGAGCTGGCTGAAAATGAACAGTATGCTGCTGGACTGGGAGGAGGAAACATGAGAGAGACAATTTTGTTGTTTCATTTTTCAGATAAAGACAGACGGAACAAACTGACCAGGGCCCTGCTTCCCCTGCGCATGAAAATCAGGGAAGTGGCCCTGGAAGATTATCTGCAGCCGGCAGGTTATCTGGCGGGAAATAAAGAGATTCAGCCGGTGGAGGAAGTTTATACCGGAGAAGGACTGCCGGGAGAAATGATTCTGATGGCGGGACTTTCCGGTTCCCAGGTGGACGAGGTGCTGAAGGCAATCCGCAAATCCGGAATCGGCCCCGTACCTTATAAGGCAATACTGACTCCGGCCAATCAGGAATGGAATGTGCTGAAGCTGTTTCAGGAAATCAAATCCGAACACGAGCAGATGGAAAAGAGGGAATAAGGTGGAATGGAAAAGGCTGCTCTGCGATGACAGAGTGAGAAATTACAAAGGCTCCGGCTCCGGTGATTTTCGGACGGAATATGAGAAGGATTACCACAGGATTATCGGAAGCGCTTCCTTCCGGCGTCTGCAGGATAAGACACAGGTATTCCCTCTGGATAACAGCGATTTTATCCGCACCCGCCTGACCCATTCTCTGGAAGTTTCCTCTTTTGCAAAATCTCTGGGGCAGAATATCAGCAAACGTCTGCTGATGGAGCACATGGACGGGGAGTTTCTGCCGGAATATCAGAACGCTCTCTGCGATATTCTCCAGTGTGCCGGACTGCTGCACGATATGGGGAATCCACCCTTCGGGCATTTTGGAGAAACGGCCATCCGGGACTGGTTCCGGGCAAATCTGCCCCGGATTTTCTATGAGAAGGAGAACGGAGAAGTGCAGCCCCTCAGCCAGATTCTGACGGAACAGATGCAGCAGGATTTTTACCATATTGAGGGAAATGCCCAGGCCCTCCGGCTGGTGGCCAGGCTCCATTATCTGGTGGATGAAAATGGCATGAACCTGACAAAAGCGTTGCTGGGCACCATCATCAAATATCCGGCTTCTTCTCTGGAAATCAAAAAGGATTCTCATATCAGATATGATAAATTGGGTTATTATTATGCGGAGCGGAAGCTGTTTGCAGACTTGCAGGAAAGCCTTGGCACCTGCGGAAACCGGCATCCTCTGGCTTTTGTTCTGGAGGCGGCGGACGATATTGCCTATAAAACTGCCGATATTGAGGACGCGGTAAAAAAGGGCTGCCTGTCTTACGGGGAGCTGGCGGCAGAATTGGAGCAGGCATCGGAGAAACTGCCGGAAAATCAGCGGGAAAGTTTTCGTAAGATGACAGACAGCCTGAAAGGGAAATATGAGCGGGCAAAACAACGGGGCCTGCAGCAGCCCGGTGTGAATGCGGTGCAGAACTGGACAGTCTATATTCAGGGCTGGATGATTAATGCTGTCACCGACAGCTTTATCCAACATTACCGTGAGCTGATGGCAGGTACTTACGGAGCCCATGGGGAGGATTTGCTGACAGGCACAGACGGGGAACCCATGATGGATGTGCTGGGGGATATTGCGTATCGGTATGCCTTTCAGATAAAGCCCATTCTGAAGCTGGAGATTGCGGCCCAGTCGGTGTTTGATTTTCTGCTGGAACATTTTGTGCAGGCAGTTCTGTATTACGATACTCAAAAAGACCTGACCCAGGTACAGCGGAAAATGATGGCTCTGGTGTCCGATAATTATAAAGCCATTTATCACCGTTTTGCCAGGGAGGCGGAAGAGTCTTCCCTTACGAAAGAGGAAAAGGAGCGGGAAAAATTATATCTGCGTCTGCTGCTGGTAACGGACCATATCTGCGGTATGACAGATAGCCATGCAAAGCGGCTGTATCAGGAGCTGAGCGGGATTGACTGAGGAAACAACTTTACCTCATCTGATGTCGGTTAAGGCATCCTGCATTGTCTGAATATTCATCGCACGATAAGGCACTCAGTACAAATATGTACTGGGTGCCTTTGTTCATTATCCACAAAAACATTCCGGCATTTTTGTGAATTGTTTTGATTGAAAATGACCGAAAATGATGGTATCATAAAATTACAATCAAAAACAACCACAAACAATCAAATCCAATCAAACGAGGAAACAAAAATGCTGTTGGAAAAAAGACTGGAAGAAATACTGAAATTAGTGGAAAAGAATGGCAGCGTTACGGTTCAGGAGCTGACAGAACATTTGCAGGCATCCGAGTCTACCATCCGCAGGGATTTGTGTCTGCTGGACGAAGAAGGAAGGCTGAACAAGGTGCACGGAGGAGCCACTGCTATCAATGCTTATTACGCAAGCGGCAAAGATGTGGAAGTGGAATACCGCAAGAATCTGAACCGGGAGGAAAAGACAGCCATAGCAAAATATGCGGCTTCCCTGATTAAGGCGGGAGATCTGGTATATCTGGATGCAGGAACCACCACAGAGCGGATGATTGATTTCATTACGGAAAAAAAGGCGATGTATGTGACCAACGCTGTCAGCCATGCCAGACGGCTGGCGGAAATTGGCTGTGAAGCCCATATCCTGGGCGGAAAGTTCAAACTGTCCACAGAAGCTATTGTAGGAATCGAGACCGTATCCGAGCTGGAAAAGTTTAATTTTACCGCAGGTTTTTTCGGAACCAACGGAATCAGCCGCACCGCGGGATTTTCCACTCCGGACATTGAAGAAGCCATGGTAAAACGCAAAGGGGTTATGCAGTGCCGCCGTCCCTATATTCTGGGAGATTCCGCCAAATTCAATCAGATATCGCCGGTCACCTTTGCAGGAATTGAGGACGCGGAGCTGATTACCACAGAAATCCGTCACGACAGTTTTCGGGATTTGAAAAATATCATTGAGACCACAGTAAAATAAGAAACAGGTAATTGCGAAACTCAATAATTGTATTAATTTCATGTATAATTTGGAAAGTTTGAGTGCAAATATTTTCTCATACAAAAGGTAAGAAATGCATTTCAGCACCATGGAAGCAAGACTCAAAGAAGCATGGAAGCCTCTGCTGAACATGATTCTCTGTATTCAGAGGCTTGCTGAAATGTTCGGTGCGTCTGGCATTTCGGGCTTTTGTATGATGAAAATATTTAAGAAAACTGTGGTAATTGTACATAAAATTTTAATAATTGAATCGTTTCGCAATTACCTGAAATAAGAAAACCGGAAAGGAGAACAAAATGATTTACACAGTAACCTTTAATCCAAGTCTGGACTACATAGTAAGTGTGGATGATTTTACCCTGGGACGGGTAAACAGAACTACAAAAGAGCTGGTATACCCCGGCGGAAAGGGAGTGAATGTTTCACTGGTGTTAAAAAACCTTGGCATGGAAAATACCGCTCTGGGATTTACCGCAGGATTTACCGGCACAGAAATAGAGCGGGGCCTGAAAGAATGGGGCTGCCTGACGGATTTTATCCGGATTCCCCAGGGCATGTCCAGAATCAACATGAAGCTCCGTTCCAGAGAGGAAAGTGAGATTAACGGCCAGGGGCCTGAGATTTCAGGAGAAGCGCTGGAGGAGCTTTACCGTAAGCTGGACGCCATGAAAGAGGATGACGTGCTGGTGCTGGCAGGAAGTATCCCAAACAGTATGCCGGATTCCAGTTATGAGCAGATTCTGGCCAGAGTACAGGATAAAAAGATTCGCTCCGTAGTGGACGCCACCGGGGATTTGCTGGTAAATGTGCTGAAATACCATCCGTTTCTGATAAAACCCAACAACCATGAGCTGGAAGAAATTTTCCATGTGCCCATGGACAGTCAGGAAACCATTGTGGCACATGCCGGGAAACTGCAGGAGATGGGAGCCAGGAACGTGCTGATTTCCATGGCAGGAGACGGGGCCATACTGGTGGCCGAGGACGGAAGCGTACAGGAAAGCCCGGCCCCCCAGGGAACCCTGGTAAATTCCGTCGGAGCCGGAGATTCCATGGTGGCGGGATTTATTACCGGATATTTAAAAAGTAAAAGCTATGAAGAAGCGTTCCATATGGGCATTGCCGCAGGCAGCGCCAGCGCATTTTCAGAACGTCTGGCCACTCAGGAAGAAGTGGACGGGATTCTGGAGCAGATGGGATGGAAATAGCAGAAAACGGTGCAGAGTAGAAATGCAGTCTTTCCGTAACAGGAAATAGACGTAACAGGGCAGCCTGGCTGAACTGTTACAAATAAATGAGGAGGTTCAGGATGAAAATCACAGATTTACTTGTAAAAGAAGGCATTGAACTGAACGGGCAGGCAGATTCCAAAGGAGAGGCCATAGATAAGATGGTGGATCTGATGGCGGCCACCGGGAAACTTGCCGATAAAGAAGCCTACAAAGCACAGGTGCTGCGCAGGGAAGAAGAAGGAACCACGGGAATCGGAGAAGGAATCGCCATTCCCCATGGAAAATGCGATGCGGTAAAAGCACCGGGACTGGCAGCCATGGTATTAAAAGACGGTGTGGACTATGATTCGCTGGACGGAGCGCCGGCAGACCTGATTTTCCTGATTGCAGCGCCCAATACGGAAGATAACGTACATCTGGACGTATTAAGCCGTTTGTCCGTACTTCTGATGGATGAAGAATTTACCGGAAAGCTGAGAAGTGCTGAAACTACTGAGGAATTTCTGGGTTATGTGGACGCGGCGGAGCGGGAAAAGCTGGCGGAGGAAGAAGAAAAGGCAGCGCCGGTGCAGCAGGAGACAGGGGATAAGAAAGGGCTGAAACTGCTGGGAGTCACCGCCTGTCCTACGGGAATTGCCCATACCTATATGGCGGCGGAAGCACTGGAGAAAAAAGCGAAAGAACTGGGCTTTTCCATAAAAATAGAGACAAGAGGTTCCGGCGGGGCCAAAAATGTGCTGACAGATGCAGAAATAGCGGCGGCAGACTGTATCATTGTCTGTGTGGATACCAATGTGCCCATGGATCGTTTCGACGGGAAAAAAGTGATTGTGCGGCAGGTATCGGACGGGATTAACAAAGCGGAAGAACTGCTGCGTCTGGCAGAAAGCGGAAATGTGGAAATCTATCATTCCGGAAATAAAGCATCCGCCGCTCCTTCCGGCGGAACCGGGAAAGAAAGCGCCGGACACCGGATTTACAAACACCTGATGAACGGAGTTTCCCATATGCTTCCCTTTGTGGTAGGCGGCGGAATTCTGATTGCCATTGCCTTTCTTATTGACGGTATGAGTGTGGATTTATCCGCCCTTTCACCGGAAGAACGGGGGAATTTCGGAACCATTACCTCTGCGGCAGCATTATTCAAGGGAATCGGTGATACAGCCTTTGGATTTATGCTCCCCATTCTGGCCGGATTTATTGCCATGAGTATTGCAGACCGTCCCGGACTGGTGGTTGGATTTGTGGGCGGCTCCATTGCAGCCGGCGGAAAAAGCGGATTTCTGGGAGCTCTGGTGGCCGGATTTCTTGCAGGTTACCTGATTATCGGCCTGAAGAAATTACTGGAAAAGCTGCCGGAGAGTCTGGACGGAATCAAAACCATACTGCTCTATCCGCTACTGGGCGTGTTCTTCATGGGAGTGATTATGAATTATGTAATTGAGCCTCCGGTGGGCGCATTGAATACACTTCTGAACAACGGACTGTCCGGTATGAACGGTACCAGTTCCGTCCTGCTGGGAGTGATTCTGGGAGCCATGATGGCGGCAGATCTGGGCGGCCCCATCAATAAAGCAGCCTATGTGTTCGGCACCGCTTCCATTGCGGCAGGAAATTACAATATTATGGCGGCAGTTATGATTGGCGGAATGGTACCGCCCTGCGCCATTGCCCTGGCAACACTGCTGTTTAAGAAGAAATTTACCGAAGAAGAACGAAAATCCGGACCTACCAACTTTATTATGGGACTGTCCTTTATTTCCGAAGGAGCCATTCCCTTTGCGGCCTCAGATCCGCTCCATGTGATTCCTGCTCTGGTGGTGGGGTCCGGTGTGGCAGGAGCTGTTTCCATGGCTTTCAACTGTACCCTGATGGCGCCTCACGGTGGAATCTTCGTGTTCCCGGTAGTGGGCAATACCGCCATGTACCTGGTATCTCTTGTAATCGGAACCATCGTGGGAGCCATACTTCTGGGACTGATGAAAAAAGAAGTGGCAAACCCGTAAACAGAAGCCAGACTGAAATAAAACACAATTCGGGCGCCGGACACAGCCGGCGCCGGGATTCAAATAAAAACCAAATCAGAAAAGGAGAATAAGAATATGAAAACATTTGAGTACACCATCACAGATCCCGAAGGAATCCACGCAAGACCGGCAGGACTCTTTGTCAAAGAAGCAGGAAAATTTGCCAGCAAAATTACCATTGCCAAAGACGGCAAAGAAGTGGACGCAAAGCGGATTTTCGGCATTATGAGCCTTGGGGTGAAAAAAGATAACGTGGTAACTGTGAAAATCGAAGGAGAGGACGAGGAGACAGCCTGCAGCACTCTGGAAGCATTTTTTAAAGAAAATCTGTAAACAGTAAGGGGTGGCAAAATGATAACATTCAGTGGAAGCAGCGTATTTGGCGGTGTAGCTGCAGGCAGGCTTTTTATTTTCCGGAAAAATGAAAACCAGGTGGAACGACGTCATATTGAAGATGCAGAGCAGGAAATCGCCCGGTTTGAGCAGGGGAAGGAGCTGGCTTTGAAGCAGCTCCAGGAATTATATGAGAAAGCACTGAAAGATGTGGGGGAAGCCAATGCCATGATTTTTGAGGTGCACCAGATGATGCTGGAGGATTTGGATTATCTGGATTCCATTCACTATATGATAAAAGAGCAACAGATCAATGCGGAGTTCGCAGTCGCCCAGACCAGCGATAATTTTGCGGAAATGTTTGCGGCCATGGACGACGCCTATATGCAGGGACGGGCTGCGGATGTGCGGGATATTTCCGAGCGGCTGATTGCCATTCTCAGCGATACCCAGAATAATACATATGCTTTTGAAGAGCCGGTGATAATTGCGGCGGAGGATCTGGCTCCCAGTGAGACCGTGCAGTTTGAGAAAGATAAACTTCTTGCCATTGTGACCCGGCAGGGTTCGGCCAATTCCCATACAGCCATCCTTGCCAGAACCATGGACATTCCGGCGGTGATTCAGGCCAACATTGTTCTGGAGCCGGAATACCATGGGGCATATGTGATTGTGGACGGTTTTACCGGAGAGATTTATCTGGACCCTGACGAAGAAACCAGGAAGAAGATGGAAGTGAAAATGGCGGAGTGCAGGGCGGAGAAAGAGCTGCTGCAGGAACTGAAAGGCAAAGAGGATGTGACACTGGACGGTAAGGAACTGAAACTTTACGCCAATATCGGCAATCCTTCTGACGTAGCCAATGTGCTGCGGAACGACGCCAGGGGAATCGGCCTGTTCCGAAGTGAATTTCTGTATCTGGAAAGCAGTGATTTTCCCACGGAGGAAGAACAGTTTAAGGCTTACCGGGCCGTGGCGGAAAATATGGCGGGAAAGAAAGTGATTATCCGTACGCTGGATATCGGAGCAGACAAAACCGTGGATTATTTTAACCTGGAGAAAGAGGAGAATCCGGCTATGGGATACCGGGCCATCCGGATTTGCCTGAAGCAGCCGGAAATTTTCAAAACCCAGCTCAGAGCCCTTTACCGGGCGTCCAGCTATGGCCAGATTGCCATTATGTTCCCCATGATTACTTCTGTGGAGGAAGTAAGGAAAATTAAAGAAATTGTGGAGGAGGTAAAGCAGGAGCTCACAGAACTTTCCGTTCCATTTAAAGAAGTGGAGCTTGGTATTATGATTGAGACGCCGGCAGCGGTGATGGTCAGTGATGAACTGGCAAAAGAAGTGGACTTTTTCAGTATCGGAACCAACGATCTGACCCAGTATACCCTTGCGGTGGACCGGCAGAATGCAAAACTGGGAGACTTCTACAATCCTCATCACAGAGCGATTCTTAACATGATTGAGATGGTGGTGAAAAATGCCCATGCAGCAGGTATCTGGGCCGGTATCTGTGGAGAACTGGGGGCTGATTTAAGCCTGACGGAGACATTTCTCAAAATGGGTGTGGATGAACTGTCGGTGTCCCCGGCCATGGTACTGCGGGTAAGGAAAATTGTACGGGAAACCCGTACGGAGTGATAAAAAAAGACTGCTGCAGAATCTGATTTTTGCAGCAGTCTTTCTTTTGTCATTTTCTATAACAGAGGAATACCGTGTTTTTCGGTTTCCTGAATTACCTCTTCCTTCCAGAGGGAGGACTGTACCTCGCCGATATGGGCTTTCCGCAGGAAAAACATACAGATACGGGACTGGCCGATGCCGCCGCCGATGGTAAAAGGAAGTTCTTCCTGGAGGATTGATTTCTGGAAAGGCAGTCCGGCCCGTTCCGGACAGCCTGCTTTTTCCAGCTGTTCCAGAAGCGCCTGGCGGTCTACCCGGATTCCCATGGAGGAAAGTTCCAGTGCAATGTCCAGAACCGGATAATATACCACAATGTCGGCATTCAGCGCCCAGTCATCATAGTCCGGCGCCCTGCCGTCGTGGGGTTCTCCGGAAGCCAGCCTGTCGCCAATCTGCATAATGCATACAGCCCCTTTTTCTCTTGCAATCAGCAGTTCCCGTTCTTTCGGACTGCATTCCGGGAACCGGTCTTCCAGTTCCTGAGTAGTGAGAAAGAAAATGTCCTGAGGAAGGATTTCCTCTATGTAATCATAGCGGATGGCCATGTATTTTTCCGTTTTCCGAAGGACTTTGTATACATTTCGGACGGTTTCTTTTAAATATTCCATATTCCGGTCTTCTCTGGAAATGATTTTTTCCCAGTCCCACTGATCTACGAAAATAGAATGGATATTGTCCGTTTCCTCGTCCCGCCGAATGGCGTTCATATCGGTGTAAAGCCCCTCTCCCATGGAAAAACCGTATTTTTTCAGGGCATAACGCTTCCATTTTGCAAGAGAATGCACAATTTCAGCAGGCTTTTCATTCTGCTCTTTAATACCGAAAGTCACCGGGCGTTCCACACCGTTCAGATTGTCGTTCAGACCGGAATCCGGGTCCACAAACAACGGGGCGGAAACACGCTGCAGATTCAGACGTTCCGACAGCAGATTCTGGAAGAAATCCTTCACCGTCTTGATGGCAACCTGGGTATCGTGCAAATCAAGCTGAGGCTGGTAATTGTCAGGTATAATCAAATGTTTCATAACTGTCTCCTTATATGAAGTTCTTTTCAGATCCGAGTATTATTATATGCCTGCAAAAGGATTTTTTCAACAAGGTTGTGGAAGATTTACCATACTTATTTGTGAAGAGTTGGCTGCCCAATACAAAAATCAACAGAACCGGGACACGATCAGGGTATGTTTCTTTCCTTTGCAGAGTTAAGAATTGGTTATAATTTTGTCGGGGAACTGTAAGTCGTTTCCGTATTTCCCATTTCCTGAAAATTTGTTTTTAGTGGCATTTTGCAGGAAAATATGATAAAATTTAATAGAAGAAGGAGATATATACAAGATGGAAGTTGATATCGTAATTGATAAAATTACGGACTGTCTGATAGATACCCGAACGGGCAGGGAAGTGGAAACAGAATACCGAATGCGTGAAGTACCAATCAGACCGAAGGATTATAAAAGGTGGAAATTTAACTGGAGTACTACAGAGAAAAACGGGTATAGTATATATGAGCTGTTTGTAAAAAATGATGATACGGTTCAGGGCAGGATTTCTTTGAAAATTGATGGTGGTGTAGCTGATGTGGAGATTGTTAAAACAGCACCGTATAATTACAGTCATAAAGGCATTTGTGCAGGCGTTGGTGCACATTTATTTGCCATAGCCTGTCAGGTAAGCCTTGATGCAGGGTGGACGGGGTAGTGGCGTTTTACATCTAAGAGCGATTTGGTGGGATATTATATGGAAAAATTAAACGCAGTGGAGATTATGCCAGGAAGAATGGTTATTTTTGAAAATGCTGCACAGATATTGTTAGATAAATATATGAGAAAGTAGGTGGTGGTATGTTGGCAATGGAACGAAAGCTGGTAGATTTTACACATGATATTTCTTATTATGCAAAAGACAGCAGGCTAACGGGAGAACCGGACGGTAAGCGCTATAAATGGAAAGAGATGATCGAAAAGTTCAAGCTGTTGGGCAGACCTCTTGCAGACGAAGAAGCAGAGGAATTTAGAATAAGATAATTAAAAACATCAATCAGGGAGCAGAGATTCGAGAGAGTCCCTGCTTTTTGTACGCAAAATGAAACTTATCACCTGACAATGTTGCACAGATTTGCTGAAAACCGGAAAAAGGTGTGATATAATTTGCCTTGAGAAGGAAGGAGGGCCATTATAGTGTTGATGGATTTCGTACAGCAGATGGAATGGATGGCGAGAATTTTACTGGCAGGCTTCTGCGGAGGCCTGATTGGTTATGAGCGGGAAAGCCGGAAGAAAACAGCGGGTCTCCGCACCCATGTGATTGTGGCCGTTTCCTCAGCATTGATGATTGTGCTGTCCAAATACGGATTCCAGGACGTGGTAGGGCAGTATGTGCGGGTGGACCCGGCCAGGATTGCGGCGGGGGCAGTGGCTGCCATTGGATTTCTGGGCTCCGGGGTTATCTTTTCCCGTAATAAAAATGTGAGCGGAATCACCACATCGGCCGGAATATGGGCTACGGTAGGCGTGGGAATGGCAGTGGGAGCCGGTCTGTATGTAATCGGAATCTGTACTACGGTCATTGTGGTTCTGGTGGAAATTTTTCTGGGACGCCAGGGCAAACTGTCCCATATTATAAAAGATGTGTACGAGGTGGAAGTGGAGTATATCTTTACTACGGATGCCGGGAGCCGGATTGGCGGAGAGATAAAAAGAGAGCTGGAAGAGGTGTACAAATGCCGGATTTTAAAGTTCCGCACCAGGAAGAAAGGGAACCGCATCCGGCTGGAAATGCTGGTACGGACGTCTCATGGGAAAGAACTGTTCCACCTTACGGAATTTGCGGAAAAATATCCGGAAATCAAAAGAATTGAAATATAGGATCAGGTGAAAATATGGCGCAGATTATGACAGAAAATTCAACAGAAGCAGCAAAGATAAAACTGGAACATTTAAAACAGAATCTCAGAGAGCCGGGAAGGGTGGCAATCGCTTTTTCCGGCGGCGTGGACTCCACTTTTCTGCTGAAAACAGCTCAGGAAGTTCCCGGAGTGCAGGTACTTGCAGTTACGGCCAGGTCTGCTTCCTTTCCCGGACGGGAGCTGGAAGAAGCCAGGGAATTTTGCCGGAAAGAGGGAATCCGCCAGATTGTGTTTGCATTCCGGGAACTGGAAATTGAAGGATTCCGGCAGAATCCGCCCAACCGCTGCTATTTTTGCAAAAAGGCATTTCTGGAACAGGTCAGGGAGATTGCCGCAGAACAGGGGATGGCTTATGTGGCGGAAGGCTCCAATGTGGACGACGAAGGGGACTACAGACCCGGTATGCAGGCAGTGGCAGAACTTGGAATCAGAAGCCCTCTGCGGGAAGCCGGACTGACCAAACAGGAAATCCGTCTGCTTTCCAGAGAGATGGGGCTGGATACCTGGGAGAAACCTTCCTTTGCCTGTCTGGCTTCCCGGTTTCCTTACGGGGAAGTTATCACAGAAGAAAAACTTGCCATGGTGGAGCAGGCGGAACAGCTTCTGATGGAGCTGGGCTTTGCCCAGTTCCGGGTACGGATACATGGAACCATGGCCAGAATCGAAGTGCTGCCGGAAGATTTTGAAAAACTGTTTCCGGAAGAAATCAGGAGAAGAATTATCGGGCAGTTCCGGGAATACGGATTTACTTATGTGTCTGTGGACATGGAGGGCTACCGTACCGGAAGCATGAACGAAATCCTGTAAAAAAACTTTACAAATGAAGATGTCAATGGTAATTTAGTACATATGATATAGTATGTTACTTATGAAAGATAAGGCATTAACTATGCATAAATATTTTGGATGTTTATGTGTGTTAGTGCCTTTTTTTCTTCTATAAGGACCAGGGTGTCAGAAGCACCTGAATTTTATTAAGGCCCTCATGCACATACTCCGGATATTTAAATATAAAAAAGGAGAAGAGATATGAAAGACAAAATTTTTGGTGTGTTGCAGTATGTGGGAAGATCCTTCATGCTCCCGATTGCGATTCTCCCGGTAGCAGGACTTTTGCTGGGAATCGGCGGTTCCTTTTCCAACGAGACCATGCTGGAGACCTATGGCCTTCTGGACGTGATGGGGCCGGGAACCGTATTTAACGGTATTTTCAAAATCATGAGCGAAGCGGGCGATATCGTCTTTGCCAATCTGCCCATTATTTTTGCCATGGGCGTTGCCATCGGTATGGCCAGAAAGGAAAAAGATGTGGCCGCTTTGTCTGCGGTGGTGGCGTTTTTTATTATGCACGCCTCTATCGGAGCGCTGATTAACATCAACGGCGGGCCGGAAAATATGCTGGATTCCCAGTCTGGCGCTGGACAGGACAAAATCCTTATCCTCCACGCCGGTAAGCATGATTACCGGTATGTCCGCCATATCATCCATCCCACGTATTTCCTGCAAGGTTTCAATACCGTTCTTTTGCTCCATCTGAATGTCCGGCAGAATCAGGTCCGGCTTCTCCAGTTCCAGATACTTCAGAGCACGTATTCCTGAATTGACAGTGATTACGTCATAATCATTTTGCAGGGTATTTGAAATTCCTGTTAAGACAATAGCATTATCGTCTACCGCTAAAATGCGCTTTTTGGAATCGCTGCATTCTGTTTGACTCATTTGACTTCCTCCTCTTTTTTGAGTATGCTCAGAAGCTGACTCAGCAAATCTTCCGCGTTGTCATCTTCATATAATCTCAGTTGATCCCGTATCTGCAAAAGACGTTTTCCGATGTCTTCCGGCAGTTCATGAAGCAGCATTCTGTCCACTCGTTCCGCACATTGCCGGGAACGGAAATGCTTCAGTTCTTCCAGAGCTGCCGCAGTCTGTTCTGTCAGCTCCTGAATGGGCAGACCGGGAAGTTTTTCTGCCCCGTCATTCTCCTGTCTGCGTCCTTCCAGAAACTGTTCGATATTTGCCAGAAGGGTTTCATATTCTGCCATCAGCACTGGAAACTGCTCCGTGATAAATGCCCGGTCTCCCTGTGCGGCGGCATTTTCCTGCGCACGGGCCAGAGCTGAGACGTCCATGGCTCCGATATTGGCAGATGCGCTTTTAAGTCCGTGCAGTTCTATCTGATAGCGTAAAATATCTGAATCCACAAGCTCATGCAGAAGTTCTGTTTTGCGCTTGCCGTCCATGCAATAAAGCTCCAGCAGATCCACAAAGCTGTCTTCGTCGCCGGAATAATATTCCATGGCGGCGTCCATGTCCACTCCGTCAATCTGGAATTCCGACGGGGCCAGAGGTTTGGAAATGAAATCCTGAAAACCGCATTTCAGAAAATGCTCCCGCATACCTTCCATGGCATTGGCGGTCAGTGCAACCATAACAGGCGCGGTTCCGTTTTCCCCGCAGTCTCTGCGGATAATCTCCGCCGCCTCAATGCCGTCCATGCCGGGCATCATATGATCCATAAAGATAATATCATATCGGATATTGCGCACCAGCTCAATGGCTTCCGGTCCGCTTTCTGCTTCTGTCAGATCAAAGGCATAATTTTTCAGAAATCCTCTGGCAACCTTGCGGTTGATGACATTGTCGTCCACAATAAGCACCCGGATACCGGGGGCGGTAAAAGTATCTGTGATTTTCTGTTCTGTCTGCGGAAGTTCCGGCATCTCCGAAATCGGGCGTCTGTCCACGATTTTCTGGGGAACAGTAATTGTAACGGTGATTCCCTTACCATAGGTGCTTTGTAAATCAATGGTGCCTTTCATCAGTTCCACCAGATGTTTTACAATGGCAAGTCCCAGTCCCGTACCCTCTGTACTTCGGTTCCGTCTGAAATCCACCTGACGGAAATCTTCAAATATTTTCTCAAGGTCTTCTTCCCGGATACCGCATCCGGTGTCTTCCACGCAGAAGGTAAGCAGTTCCTTATACTCATTTACACCTGGTTTTCCGGTTATATATACCCGTACGTATCCTTTTTTCGTGAATTTAATGGCATTGTTGAGAATGTTAATCAGAATCTGTTTGCTTCTTCCGTCGTCACCGTTGTAGTGGCATGGAATCGTCTGGTCGCATTCATATTTGAGGATAATTCCCCGTTGGGAAGCCGCCATATCCATAATTCCCACAATCTCGTTTGCGATAACTTTTATGTAGTAATCTTCGTACACCAGTTCCGTTTTACCGGCTTCCACTTTGGACAGGTCCAGAATGTCATTGGTAATTGCCAGCAGATTTTTTGCCGCAGACTGCACGTCTTTGGCATGGGCATAGATTTCCGTGTCTCCGCATTCTTCCATGATAATATCATTCAGACCGATAATGGCGTTCATGGGAGTGCGTATCTCGTGGGACATATTGGCAAGAAATTCACTTTTTACAATGCTGGCTTTTTCTGCCTGCTGGCGTACGCGTTTGATTTCATTGATATAGGCTTTTGTATCAGTCATATCCAGAATTAAAATAGTACAGCCCTGTATCCTGCCGTTTTCATCTACAATATGTCTGCTGTGGCTTTCATAATGCCGCTCATGGATGGAAAAGCTTTTTCATCGAGCATTTCCTCCTGAAAATCTTTCACCACCCGGATGTTTTCTCCCAGTTTATGAGCAGGCAGACGGGTGAAAATTTCTGCCGCTGCTTTGTTATAGCTCACCAGCCGGTCATGGTCGTCCAGCGTAATTACGCCGTCGCCCAGACTTTCCAGAACTTTTGCCGCCGCCAGATGGCGGAAATCATAATTACGCCGGCTCCAGACCACGATGACTACCAGAGACATGGAAATGGTCAGTGTTACCGGTGTGAAATCGAATATTTTCACCAGTTTACAGATATAGGCTATCAGCACAATAACAGGGAGGGTGGAAATTCCAAGAATTGTCCAGTACTGCCGGTTGACCTGCCGATCGGACCGTCCGCGGATGGCGCTCAGTAATGTGAAGATACAAAGCGCATGGGGAATGATAATACGGCTGAACAGAAAAAACACATACAGCGGGCCGTAGGTAATACTGACATAATGAAATCCATCCGTATCTGCCAGCCACCGGACGTCCTGATAGAAAAGGCCGTTCCAGTTAAAAAAGACCGTGGGCAGAATAAAGAAACTGATTACGCTGAGAACATTTAAAAGTGTCTTCGGCGGAGTGATATAACAGTAAATATAGATAAACCAGCAATAACAAAGAGGAACAAAGGCAGAACCCAGATTTTCCACAGTTACTGCCGTCATGGCAGCTTCCACCGTAGGCGCGGTCAGCTCCAGCAGATAGCCCGCGTTCTGTACCAGTGAACCGCACAAAATAAAGATTAACAGTTTTTGTTCTCTTGCGCCATCTCCGTTCAGGAGAAGCAGCAGCGCTATTATAGTCAGGCAAATGCCAAAACATTCCACAAAAATAACAAAATTTACCATGTGATGTTTACGTCCTCCTGCCGGTGGCAAACCCGGAACGGATATCCGGCGGATGCCCCGGAATATTTTACCCCAAACATACAATATTACAATTTTGTCCCGGTGCCAAGAAATAGCGTATAACGGTTCCTTAAAATAAGTAATAACCGAAATTACAGCCCTGGCAGCGTGCTTTCCGGTTCCCTGTTCAGCAGAAACAAATTCTTTTGTAAAAGGAAAAATACCTGTTGAAATTCTCTTTAAAAGAGAATAAAATAAATGCTATATACAGGATGGAAAGAATGATGAGGAAGACATATGATTACATATACATGCAGAAACAGGAATCAGGAAACGGGTGAACCCCTGCCCTGCACCAATGCCGAATGCGAGACCAGCGTCTGCCCTTCCTGCGGCGGCAGGGCGGAAGCGGTGTCGGAGATTTACTGGTGCGACTCCTGCCGGATTCCCCTTTACGAAAGCCGGTGCAGTCTGTGCGGCCGGGAAGGAAGGCGTCTGACTACGGATATCCGCCCGGTGTTTCCGGAGGAACGTCTTCTGGTGGAAATTATTTTGGGGAAGCCTTTTGCATACCTGGAAGGGTCTGTGTGGAATGGGGCCGGGAACCATTATTTTGTAAACGGACATAAGATTCCTTTTTCAGTGGGCGGTCTGAAAGACAGGGACTGCCGCGCCATCCGGAGTCAGTACGAGGAATTAAAGCATCGGAATTCGGAAGAGTATTTTGAGACATACCGGCAGCGTTTTGTGAGGGCAAACCGTTCCAGATATGAGAAGATTCTGGAAGAGGCAGGTTCCTATATCCGGGAAAAGGCCGGGAACACACCCATATTGGACATGTTTGTATCTTTCAGCGGCGGTAAGGATTCCACGGTTACCTCCGATCTGGTTATCCGGGCCCTGGGACGTCCGGAACTCATGCACATTTTCGGAGACACCACGCTGGAATTTCCTTTTACGTATGAATATGTAAAACGGTTCCGGAAAGCGCATCCCAGAACACCCATGGTTTCCGCCCGGAATAAGGAAAAAGATTTTGAGACCCTCTGCAGGCTCACAGGGCCGCCCAGTCGGGTCATGCGCTGGTGCTGCACCGTGTTTAAAACAGGTGTGATTCAGAAGAAAATCCGGGCTTTGTTCCGGGAAAAAAATCAGATTCTTACTTTTTACGGAATCCGGCGCAGTGAGTCGACCAGCAGAAGCAAATATGACAGGGAATCGGACAGTCCCAAAATTACCAAACAGAGAATTATTTCTCCGGTCATTGACTGGATGGATTTTGATATCTGGCTGTATCTTTTTACCAGAGAGCTTGATGTTAATGAGGCGTACCGGCTGGGGTATTCCAGAGTAGGCTGCTGGTGCTGTCCCAACAACAGCGAATGGTCGGAATTTCTTTCCTCCGTGCATATGCCAAAGCAGTCGGAACGGTTTTACAGGCTGCTGGTGGAATTTGCGGAAAGTATCGGCAAAGAAGATGCGCAGGATTATGTGCGGGAGGGAGGCTGGAAAGCCAGACAGGGCGGGAACGGTGTGGCTTACGCAGAAAAATCGGTGGTGTCTTTCCGGCCCTGTGCCACGGAAGAAAATACCTTTTATTATGATTTGCAGCGTCCTGTTTCCGAGGAACTGTACGAGCTGTTCCGGCCTTTCGGCTATCTGAATTCTGATATGGGCCGCGCCGGAATGGGAGAAGTATATGTGCTGAGCGCAAACGGAGAGGTACTCTTAAAACTGCAGGGACGTCCGGGTTCCCGGAACTTAAAGGTGACGATTCTGAATGTCAGGATTGCAGGAGCCAGAGATTTGAAATCCGCAGAGGAACGTATAAAATGCCAGCTTACCAAGTATCAGATGTGTATGGGCTGCCTGGCCTGCGAGAGTGTGTGCAGATACAACGCTCTTTCGGTCAGAGAGAAAAAGACAGGCGGTACGGAATACCGCATTTCAGACGAAAAGTGCCTGCGGTGCGGCGCATGTGTGAACCATTTTACCGCAGGATGTTACATGAGAAAAGTGCTTTCCATCAGAAGAACATGAGGAGACAGAAAATGAAGCATTCCGTTCGTTTCAAAGGACATGAAAGTTTTATTATAAGAGAAGGATGGCTGAATAAAGGGCTGCGGGAGGTCAAAAGAAATCCCAGAGTCTTTTTTGAAAATTATGGTGCGGATGCTCTGGGCGTAGGGCCCAATATGGCAAAATCCATTCGGTACTGGCTCAAATGCAGCGGACTCTCGGATGAGAGCGTCCGTACGGTGGTCAGGCTTACGGAGCTGGGAGAAATGATTCTGCAGAAAGACCCGTATTTTGAGGAAATGTTTTCTCTGTGGATTGTTCACTGCAATATTGCCAGGAACCGGAGTCAGGCCACTGCCTGGCAGTTGTTTTTCAATGAATTTGGCTATGGGGAATTTACCGGAGAAGAACTGGAGCGGAGAATGATGGAACTGGCAGGAACCGCAGCAGGGGAACAGAAGGTGTCCGCCCGCTCTGTGAAGGACGACTGCGACGCCATTTTGCGTATGTACGGGCGGAAGGCCGCCAGAGGCAGCAACCCGGAGGAGAAGAACGTCAGTCCTTTTGGGGCGCTGGAACTGCTGAAACAGACAGAAGAAGGATATGAGAAAGCCCAGCCCCGGCTGAACAGGCTCCCGGCGGAAATCGTGCTGTATCTTATGGCCGGCCGGGCCAGAGCAGAGAGAGGAATTCATATAGAAGATTTGCTGACGCAGGAAAACGGTCCGGGAAATATACTGAATCTGAAGCGTACCGGCCTGATGGAACTGCTGGAACAGCTGGAATGGGCCGGGAAAATTGTTCTGAACCGCACCGCCGGGCTGGATATGGTATATCTGCCGGGGATGACGACTCCGGGCCAGGTACTGCAGGAGCACTACTACGGGAACTCCGGCAGCAGAAAAGGCAGGCTGCCGGGTCATGGCAGATAAGGGCAATCAGAGGCCGGAGGGGAAAGAAAACATGGAATACTTAAAAAAATATATCAGTATCAACAGCCGGTTTCAGAAATCTGTGAACCTGAGCCTGGATCTGGGAAATGCCCTGCGGATTGGAAGTTACATTCCCACCCGTGCTTCTCTGCAGATTTTGAAGTATTATCTGAACAATATTCTGGAAAATACGGGAGAAAATGCAACCGTTCTGATTGGGCCGTACGGAAAAGGGAAATCCCATCTTCTGTTGCTGCTGCTGGCTTTTCTGCAGGGGGAACAGTCAGGGGTCCTTTCGGTACTGTCACGGACAGAGCAGACGGACAGGGAAGCGGCAGAGATGATACGCCGCATCTATCGGGAGAAAAAACGCTTTCTGCCCGTACTGGTATCAGGAAGGGGAACAGATTTGAACCACTCTTTTCTGTACGGACTAAAGGAAGGGCTGGAGCGGGAGAACCTTAAGGATTTGATTCCCGAAAATAATTACTCGGAAGCACTGAAAACCTTAAAGCTGTGGCGGCGGGAGTATCCGGAAGTTTACCTTCAGTGGGAGGAATTTCTGGCAGACCGGGGAGAGACGTCTGTGAATGTGAGAAAAGGGCTGAACAGAATGGATGAGAGAGCCATGGGTCTGTTCCTGGAGTGTTACCCCCGTCTGACAGCAGGAAGCCGGTTTCTGCCCATGTTCCAGTCAGACGCCATGAGCGTTTACCGGCAGGTGGGAAGAAAGCTGACGGAACAGTATGGCTATGCAGGGATTGTGATGGTTTTTGATGAGTTCAGCAAGTATATGGAAGGCCACGGAACAGAACATTTTGCCAGAGACATGAAGACACTGCAGGATATGTGCGAGCTGGCCAACAGCAGCGGAGAGCAGAACCTGCACCTGATACTTGTGGCTCATAAGAGTATACACGAGTACGAAAAAGGTCTGGACAGACTGATACAGGACACATTCCGCGGCGTGGAGGGACGCCTCCGGGAAGTGAGATTCCATGACTCTGCCAGAACACATTATGAGCTGATTGCAAATACTCTGTGTAAGAAAGAGCCGGAATTTTCAAAGGAATTTTCAGAATATAAGAAAGAAAGCGGATATCAGGAAATTCTGGAACAATCTTATGGTCTGCACTGGTTTTCCTCCATGTTTCCGGAATATGAAGGATACGAACAGGTGATGGGAAAGGGATGTTTTCCTCTGACGCCTGTGTGCGCCGCCATTCTTCTGCACATCAGCGAGCGGGTGGCCCAGAATGAACGCACTGTATTCACTTTTCTGGCCGGACGGGAGCGGGGAAGTTTGCCGGGGCTTCTGGAGGAGTCGGCAGAATACTGTGTGGGAGCAGATGCCGTATATGATTATTTCAGACCTCTGTTTCGGGAGAGCAGCGACCAGCCCAGAATCCATAGCGAATGGCTGAAAGCAGACTATGCTTTAAAGCAGACGCAGGATCCGGCGGAACGGAAGATTATCAAGGCCCTGGGGCTGCTTCGGATGATTCATCAGGAAGAGGAACTTCCGGCAGTGGAAGCTGTCATATGTCCTGCACTGGGAATGAGAAAGGATACCTGTCAGAAGGCCCTGGAATCTTTGAGGCAGCAGGAACTGATCCTGTTTCGGAGCAGTCTGGGCGTCTATGGATTTAAAAATCATACCGGACTGAATATAGACCGGGAGATTGAAGCGGAGATGGCAAAACAGCCGGAAAAATTTCCGGTCTGCAGTTATCTGGATCGTATCTCGGATTTGGAATATGTCCTGCCCAGACAGTATAATCAGGAGCGGAATATGACCCGGTATTTCCGGTACGAATTTTTAGCGGCGGAGGATTTTTTCCGGATGGAAACAGTATCTTATCTGTTTGAGGAAGCGTTTTCAGACGGGAAAATACTGGCTCTGGTCAGTGAAGAAGAAATGAATTGGGAGAAGGTCAGAGAGAAGACGGAGAGCCTTCAGGATGACAGAATTGTGGTGCTGGTGCCGGAACATGGGTTTGATATGGTAAAGCACATACGGAAACTGGCAGCAGTTTACAGTCTGAAACAGCGGGCCGCATCTGCAGAAGAACATAAGGTGCTGCTGCGGGAACTGGAGCTGTATGAGGAAGATATTGTGTTTGAAATCAATGCTTCCCTGGAACGGAATTTTGTGCCGGGGTACGGAAAGTGCGGCGTAGCCCGGAAAGGGGAGCCGGTACGCACTTTTGCAAGGGAGATGGATTTTAACCGGATGCTGAGTGAAATCTGTGAGCAGTATTACGCTTTTTCTCCTGTTGTCAATCATGAACTGTTGAATATCCAACATGTGTCCGGCCAGTATCTGCGGGCCAGAAATAAAGTGGTAAATGCTCTGCTGCGGGAACAGGCAGAAATATTCCGGCAGGGGACTGCTCCGGAACATATGGTGTACCGGGCTGCTTTTGTGAGAACGGGAATTCTGGATACTCATTATGAGAAAGATACGGGCTGCGGCAGGATTCTGGATGAAATCGACGGATTTCTGGTACGGTGTATTGGCCGGCGCAGAACCTTTCAGGAACTGTATCAGAGGCTTCAGGGCAGGGATTATGGGGTACGCAAAGGGATTTTGCCTCTGTTTCTGGCACAGCGCCTGGGGATGGCAGAGGGGATTCCGGTCATCTATCTGCAGAAAAAAGAACTGGAAGTCAATGAGGAAGTGTTAAACAGCGTCAATGATTTTCCCCAGGATTATGAATTATACCTGGAGCCGGAAAGCGGGAAAAAGGAGCGGTATTTAAGAACACTGGAAGGAGCATGGCCGGAAGAAGGTCCCTCGTCCAGCCGGCAGAACCGCTGGATTCAGCTTATGGAACACATGCAGAAATGGTACCGTTCCCTGCCAAAATATGCAAGAGTAGCCAGGATATTTCCGGAAGAGGAACAGAAGAAGGCAGAACGTTTCCGGAGCCTGCTGAAACGAAGCGACTTAAATTCCAGAGAATTTCTGTTTGAGCGGATTCCGGAACTTATGACGGGAACAGGTCAGGAGCCGGATTTACAGAAAGCGGCCGAACAGGTCCTTGCGGTCAGAAACCGGATGGAGCAGGCATTTTCCCGCCTGCAGTCCTGCGTGGCTGAGGATGTACGCAGCATATTCGGGGGAAAAGAACAGGAAAGCCTGAAAGGCTGCCTGCTGTCCTGGTATGGGAAACAGGGAGCCGGGGAACCGGAATACATTCTGAATAAAGACGCCCACAGTTTTCTGGAATACCTGAAAAATCTGAACACCAATGATGAACTGGAAATGATATCCTGCCTTTCCAGGCTGCTGCTGGATTTGTCCATGGAGGACTGGAACGATGATACGCCGGAAGTGTTTCTGGAAATAATGCGGAGGGTAAAACAGGAAGTGGAACAGACGGCGGAGCGCAGGGGAGAGCAGGGAACAAAGACCATTATACTGATGGACGAGCGGGGGCAGCGTATAAAGCGCAGTTACCAGGCGGAAATTTCCGATACGACCAGCAATTTTCTGAAAAATATGATTGACGAAGCCATGGAGGATTTTGAAGATACCCTGGAGACCAGTCAGAAAGTGGCGGTGCTGGCGGAAGTGCTGCAGGAGCTGATGAAAAGGCAGTAGCAAAAGAGAGGCTGCGGATACCTGTTATGGAGGAAATATGAGAGAGTTAATTTATCTTGACAATGCATCCACCACGTTCCCAAAACCGGAGTCTGTATACCGGGCCATGGAAGAAGCCGGAAGGCATCTTGCAGTCAATGCCGGACGGGGTTCTTACCGGCTGGCGCGGGAAGCCTTTCGGCTGACAGAGGACACCAGGGAGGAAATCCTTCGTCTGGTTCAGGGAAATTACGGGGCGGAGACGGTGTTTACGCCTTCTGCCACCATTGCCTGCAATCAGGTACTGGGCGGCCTGAACTGGAAGCCGGAGGATGTGGTTTATGTAACGCCCTTTGAACACAACGCTGTCATACGGGTGCTTTATCATCTGCAGAAACAGTACGGATTTGAAACAGAGGAACTGGCGGTTGACAGAGACTCCCTGGAACCGAATATGGAGAAAATCAGGTATCAGTTTCTGCGGAAACCGCCTGCGGCGCTGATTATGAATCATGTCAGCAATGTGACCGGAGCCATAATCCCCTGGCAGCATATTGCAGAACTGGCAGAGGAATATCAGCCCGTTGTAGTTGTGGACGGTTCCCAGGCCCTGGGTCTGGTGCCGGTGTGCCTGAAACATACGAATGCGGATTTTTATATTTTTGCAGGCCATAAGACATTGTACGGGCCTCTGGGAATCGGAGGTTATGTCAGTAACAGGAGAAAAAAGCTGAAACAGATTTTATTCGGCGGGACGGGAAGCGATTCTCTCAATCCGGAAGTCAGCCCGGAAGATGTGAGAGGATACGAACCGGGAAGCATGAATATCACAGCCATTGCAGGCCTTAAGGCAGCCGTAGAAGAAGCTGTCTGTCCGAACCCAGGAGAAAGGCTGAGAGAAGAGCAGAGGCTGCGGGACTATCTGCTGGAGAATCTGAGCCGGATACCGGAAATCATATTGTATCCCCCTGTCCATTCGGAATCTGCGGGGATTCTGTCTCTGAATATAGAAGGATATCAGGCCGAAGAAGTGGGGATTCTGCTGGACCGGGAATATGGGATTGCAGTGCGGACAGGGTATCACTGTGCGCCTCTGATACATAAATATCTGAGAGATAAGGAATACGGCGGTACGGTACGGGTAAGCCTGGGGCGTTTTACCGGAGAGAAGGAACTGGATTTGTTTGTTGAGGCCCTGGAGGAGATTGCGGCAGGCTGACAGTTGTAACGTGAAGCACGAAAGAGGAGGGTTTTTATGAGAGCAGAGGCAAAGTCAGTAAAAGAAATCTTTGGCGGAGGGCCTCAGAAGCTGGTTGTGCCCTTTTTCCAGAGAAGGTATGTCTGGAAAGAAGAGAACTGGAAAGAACTGCTGGAATCCATCGAAGGGAACCGGGAAGTCCAGGTGTTTCTGGGTTCCATTATTATCAAATGGGGAAAGAGCCGGGAACCGTCGGAGGCGGCTATTGTGGACGGGCAGCAGAGACTCACCACAATTTCATTGCTGACCAAAGCAATTTATGATGAATTTGACGATGAAATGCGCCAGAATGTGAGGGATACCATACAGAATGTTCTGTTTTACAAAAGGAATACCACGGATTCCCTGAAAGACAGCGAAATTAAGATTTCTCATTCCAGAGTGGACAGGGGCAGCTATGAAGCTATTATAAGGCAGGGCGTGTTTGAGGGGAACAGGCCGGAAATGGAAGCAAAAAAAGAGGGCTCTCCTCAAATCAGACAGTGCTATCATTATTACCGCAGGGTGCTCCATAAAAAAGACCAGCAGGAACTGAAAGATATTTTTGATATTATGTACAATGACAATAACAAAATGCTGGTCAGAATTGAGCTTATGGAGCATGACGTGAACGAGCAGTCTATTTTTGATACCATCAACCGGGCGGGAACCCGTCTGAGCACTGCGGATATTATTAAAAACAATCTGTTTCAGGGATTTATGGAGAGCTGCGGAACTGACAGCAGAAAACAGCAGGAAGTAAGCGAAATTTATAATGAAAAATGGGACAGAATCTTTTATTCCGAGGACGGGGAAAACGAATGGGATTTCAGGCGGCGTTTTGGAAATGTGGACAGAAATAATCTGGAATTTCTGCTGTACTGTGTGGCCTGTATAAAATGGGAAAAAGGAGAGAAAGGGGACAGCCGGGAGTTTTTCGGAAATCTGGATAATGTTTATACCAGAGAAACCGCGTCTTATGATTTTTCCGATTACGGTATGCTGATAAATGAAATCTATGAGTATGCAGAGCTGTTCAGTAACTATATTACAGGTTTGAATCTGGTGATGAATGACAAGGAAAAAGTGGAAAGCGCGTACTTTTCATGGCAGGAGGACGTGAGGCGTCTTTTGCTGGTTCTGGAAGAATTCGGCATACAGATGTTCTATCCTTTTATTCTGAAAATGTTAAAAGAGGCCGGAGGAAATCTGCAGGATGAAACATTAAGAAAACAGTGCCGGATACTGGAGTCTTTTGTTATCCGGAGAAGGATTATGGGAACCAGCGTTTCGGATTATGCGTCAAAATGCAGTCTGATTTTGAATCAGGGAGCCGGAAAGTTATGTTCCGCTGCGGGAGAAAAGGAAATCAGCATCAGTGACGGAGAAGTCAGAAGGCAGCTTACGAAAATGAAAAATGATACGGCCAAAATGCTTTTATTTCTGACAGAACTTTCCCGCAGAAATAAGAATTCCGACGAGATAGCCCTGACTTACACTTATACGCTGGAGCATATTATGCCCCAGAAATGGCAGGAAAACTGGCACGTGCCAAAGGAACAGGCAGAGAACCGTCAGAATCATATCAACGATTTGGGCAATCTGACTCTTTTGAGAAATTCTCTGAACAGTTCCGTGCGCAATATGGATTTTAAGACGAAGATAGAGGGCATTCCAAAATCGGGGCGGCAGAGAGTCAGAGAAGGATATAAAGGCAATGTATCTCTGAAAATTACGGAAGAAATTATTGAGCAGTATGAAGCCGGCAGAACTGAGTGGAACGAAGCCAGGATTGATGAGAGGAGAGAACAGCTTGCGGAAGAAATACTGAAGCTGTGGCCTTTGTATGTGGAAAAAACGGAATGAAAGAAATACTGGCGCTGTGGCCTTTGTATGCGGAAAAAACAGAATGAAAGAAATACTGGCGCCGTGGCCTTTGTATATAGAAAAACAGAGTGAAAGAAATACCGGACAGCATTGTCAGAAGGAGAAGGGAAATGAAGGAAATCAGAAAAGAGTTACTGCAGGAAATGACATTTCAGGTGCTGCATATGGAGCGGAAAAATCTGCGGAGCAAAGCCAGGAGCGACCAGAAAATGTCGGAGGAACTTCAGAAAATTATTGTGGAATATGCCAGGAGGAATCAGTAAGCCTCACGGCAGGGGCTGACTTACCGGGTGCGGGGAAAGGAGAAGGTATGCGGTTTGAGCGTATTGTCCTGCATAATTTTATGCGTTATAAGGGCGAAAACAGGATAGAATTCAGTTGTGAAAAAGAGAGAAATGTAACGGTTGTTCTGGGGGATAATACCGTTGGGAAAACCACAATTGCCCAGGCATTCCGCTGGTGCCTGTACGGAGCTGTGCTGACGGAACGGGGGAAGGGTCAGGAAGAATATCAGCTTCTGAACAATGACGTGCTGGCTTTGATGGATGCAGACAGCAGAGCCAGCGTCCGGGTGGAACTGGTGGCTTCGGACGAAGAAAAGCGTTATATCATTCGGAGAGAGGTTGTATATACCCGTTCGTATCCCCGGCTGGCGGCAAAAGAATTTCAGAAGAAGCTGACCATGTATATTGCAGATATTGGAAGCAGCCAGCCATTGACTGAGGTGGAAGAACGGAAGGTGGATGAACTTATCCACGAGCTGTTTCCCGGAAATCTGTCCCACTATTTTCTGTTTGACGGGGAACGGTGGAACGATATTACCGTAAACGGAGTCCGGGAAAATATCAGAGATTCCGTACATATTCTCACAGGCCTGTCTGCATACCAGGCGGCTATGAGACATCTGAAAGATATGGGCTCTTATTCTGTCATTCATAAATTTAAAAAGAAAATAACAGGTTCCGGGAATCTCTATGACAATCTGGAAGCAGAGTGCAGAAGCTGTCAGCGGAAAACAGAAGCCTGTAAAAAAGATCTGGAAACGATTGAAATCAACATCATAAACAGCAGCAAAAAATATCAGGAAGTGCAGGAATATCTGGAGACAAACCGGAATACGGAAAACCTGCAGAACCAGTATCGGAATCTGGGGATTGTAAAGAGAAGCCAGAAAGAAAGCTGGCTCAGCGAGCGGAAAATGATGGTCAGGGAATTCAGCGATAAATCCTTTATGCTTTTTGCAGAACCTCTGATAGAAGCGTCAGCGGAACTGGTAAAATCTGTGGCCGGGGAGCGGCGGGATGTTCCCCATATGCGGCAGGCAACCATAGATTATATTATGAAAAGCGGCAGATGCATCTGCGGAACCTGCCTGAAGCCGGGAACGCCGGAATGGGACTGTCTGCTGGAACAGAAAAATTATCTTCCTCCGGCAGATATCGGCTCTCTGCTGGGAGAATTTGAACGCACTGCCGCAAAATGGAAAAACCGGGTGAAAAACCTGCCGGAAGAGCTTCACGCAATGGCAGAACAGACAGACGGATGTATCAAAAACTATGAAGAAACCTGTAACGAATATATTATGCTGGAACAGAGGATGGACGCTCATATAGATTTCGCGGAACAGAGAAAGCGGCTCCGAAGGTATCAGGCGGACATACAGGAGCTGAATAACCGGAAAGGCCAGATACAGGGGCAAATCCAGTCCTTTCAACGCCAGCAGGAACGTCTGGAAGAAGAAATGAAAGGGCTGGAAGCCAGGAATGAGGAAAATCAGCGCTGGCGGGAACGGGTGGAGCTGGCGGAAGCGTTGTATAAAAAGCTGTCCCATGATTTTTCCCTGGAAGAAAAAAAGATATTTCAGGAACTGAATGAGCAGATACAGCATAATTTTCAGCGTATGTTCAATGCAAAAGAGAAAAAACCGGAGCTGACAAACCAGTACGATATACAGATGTATTATAAGACAGATGTAGGGTACAGAGAAGAAAAGAATCTGTCCGAGGGTGAAAAAATTGCCAGAAATTTTGCATTTATTGTAACGGTTATGGATTACAGCAAAAGGAGAAAGGCAGAAAAAAATCCCGATAACCCGCAGAGCAATGATACCCTTCCCATTGTGCTGGACGGGCCCTTTTCCAAACTGGGAGATGAAAATATCCGTTTAATTGCAAAGGTACTTCCGGAAGTGTCCGAGCAGGTGATTATCTTTATGCTGAAAAAAGACTGGAAATATACGGGACTGGATGATTATGTGGGAAAAGCCTACTACATTGACAAGGAAGCGGATCAGTCCTGCGCAGCTATCCGGGAAATGGAGGAATTATAAGTTATGCCGGTTTTTGAATTTTTTAAAAAGGAGTTTGAGTTTCGCGGAAAACATGCCAGAATGGCGGGAGAACTGTGGGTGCCGAATGACTACGAACATACATATTTCCGGCGGCTGATAGATTTGTATGTTGTCGCAGCTGTCATAGGATTCCGTGTGGACCGGAAAGCGGAGGCAGACTATGCGCCCAATGAGTCGAAAAGCATTTTTCCGGAGCAGATGACAGGAGCAAAAGACGATTTGGACTTTATCATGCAGATGATGATGATTCTGGAGAACAGAAGGGAGCTGGGACCGGAAGAAAGTGTGAAAAAAGCGTTCCGGGGAGTGGAAACCCAGGAAGAATTTGAATATTACCGAGATTTGTTCAACTCCTACGTGCGGGGCGGCGTGGAAGAACTGTATGAGCGTCTGATATTGCGGAAATCAGAAGTGGATGAAGAATTCTACGATGAAAAAACAGCTAATATCATGGCCCTTATGGAGCGGTTCGGGACAGTTTTCCGGGTTACTCCGGAATAGTGCAGGCATGTAACAGGACAGCCTGTCTGAACTGATGTGCTAAGAAGTAACAGGTTCAGGCAGGTCTGCGCACCTGCTGCGCTGACCGTGAGAATATGATTCAGGAGAGCAAAAATCCCATCGCAAAGGGATTTTAAATGGATTTTTGCATGTAACAGTTCAGCTTGTCTGAACTGTTACGTTAAGAAACCGCTAAGAAATAAAAAGTTTCTGACAGATATTTACAAAATGGGACAAAGAGGTTATAATAAATTTGTATTATATCATACCAAGAAATAATATGGTTCCTACAATAAGGTAGAACACCAAAAAGCTCTGATCCCATTCTTCGGAATGGGATTATCTTTTTATCGCACTGCGGCGGAGAATGCACAGTACATTCTTTTTTATAAAATGAGAGAAGGAGTAAGGTATGGATTTGAATTACAGAATTGGGTTGGATATTGGGATTGCATCCGTGGGATGGGCAGTGCTGGAAAATAACAGTAAAGATGAGCCTGTACGGATTGTGGATTTGGGGGTAAGACTGTTTGAAGCGGCAGAAGTGCCGAAAACAGGAGCTGCCCTGGCGGAGGAGAGGAGAGGCGCCAGAACCACCAGAAGACGTCTGCGGCGGAGGAAACATCGTCTGGACCGGATAAAATGGCTGTTGCAGGAACAGGGGCTGATTCAGCTTGATGAATTTATGGAGCGGTATCATTCTGCCGGGCTGCCGGACGTATATCGGCTGAGATATGAAGGGCTGGAGCGGAAGTTAAAAGACGAGGAACTGGCTCAGATACTGATACATATCGGAAAACACAGAGGTTTCCGTTCTACCCGGAAAGCAGAATTAAAGGATAAGAATGACAAAGAGACAGGGGCCGTGCTGTCGGCCACGAAAGAAAATGAGAAACTGATGGAGGAGCATGGATACCGCACCGCAGGCGAGATGATATACAAGGATGATAAATTCAGAACCGGCTGTACCTGGAGGGAAGAAGGGTATCTCCTGACGCCCCGGAATAAGGAAGGGGATTACAGACATACCATGCTCCGGGCACTGCTGGAGGATGAAGTAAAAATAATTTTCGACTGCCAGAGGAAGTTCGGCAACCAGAAAGCCACAAAAGAACTGGAAGAAGCGTATCTTGCCATAATGACCAGCCAGCGTTCCTTTGACATGGGGCCGGGAAAACAGCCCGACGGAAGCGCAAGCCCCTATGCCATGGAAGGATTTGGAGACAGAGTAGGACTGTGTGCCCTTGAGCCGAAAGAAAACCAGGAGCCGAGAGCTCCGAAAGCCGCATATACTTCAGAACTGTTTGTGGCCCTGCAGAAAATAAACCATCTCCGTGTAGTGGAAAAAAATGGAAAGAGCCGGGGACTCACCTCGGAAGAACGTCAGATATTATTTGATTTGATGCACAAGAAAAAAGAAATCACCTATGGTGCAGTGCGGAAAGAGCTGAAACTGGATACCAACTATCGCTTCAATACGCTGAATTACAGTAGTAAAAAAGAAACAGTGGAAGAAAAAATAAAAGATGCGGAAAAAACCAGGTTCGTGAGCATGGCGAACTATTACGAATACCAGAAACGCATGTCCGGCGTACTGGAACCGTTATCCCCCGAAGAACAGGCAGAGCTGCTGGACGAGGTGGGAAAGATTCTGACTCTGTATAAAAATGACGATACCCGCAGTCGGGAATTTCAGAAACTGGGTCTGGCTCCGGAAGTCACAGAGGAACTTCTGGAGCTGAATCCCAAAGGCTTTCAGCACGTCTCTCTGAAAGCCATGAAGAAACTGATGCCCTATTTAAAAGAAGGCCTTAATTACGACAAAGCCTGCGGCGAAGCCGGGTATGATTTTCAGGGAAATACCAAAAAAGAAAAGTCTCGCCTGTTAAAAGGAAAAGAAATCACGGACATTATCAATGATATCAATAATCCGGTGGTAAAACGGTCTGTGTCTCAGACTGTCAAAGTGATAAACGCCATTATACAAAAATACGGAAGCCCCCAGGCAGTCAATATAGAGCTGGCCAGAGAAATGTCCAAAAATTATGATGAGCGCAGGAAAATGGAAAAGCAGATGAAAGACAGACAGTCGGACAACGAGAGAGCAAAAAAAGAAATTCAGGAACTGGGCAATGCTTTTCCCTCCGGTCAGGACATTCTGAAATATCGCCTGTGGCATGACCAGGATGGAATCTGCATGTATTCCGGCGAACGAATACCCCTGGAAAAACTGTTTACAGGAGCATATGATATCGACCACATCCTTCCCTACAGCATTACCTTTGATGACAGTTACCGGAATAAGGTGCTGGTCACTTCCGAAGAAAACAGACAGAAGGGCAATCGCATTCCATATGAGTATTTTGGAAACGATGCTGAGAGATGGAGCAGATTTGAAACCCTGGTAAATTCCCGTATCAGAGATTACAGAAAACAGCAGAATTTATTAAAACAGGAATTTACCGAAGAAGAACGAAAGGAATTTAAGGAGAGGAATCTGAATGATACCAAATATATCACCCGTGTGATTTATAACATGATACGGGAAAATCTGGAACTGGCTCCCTACAACAATCCGGAAAAGAAAAAACAGGTCTTTGCAGTAAACGGAGCGGTAACCGGCTATCTGCGCAAACGCTGGGGAATGGCTGCAAAAGACCGCTCCATTGACACCCATCATGCCAGGGATGCGGTGGTGATTGCCTGCTGTACGGATGGGATGATACAGAAGATTTCCAGAAACATACAGGGGAGAGAACTGCTGTATGCCAGAGGATTTACCGCTGTTGATGTGGAAACAGGAGAGAAATTTACCAGGGATGATTTTACCAGGGACCAGTGGGACGAGATATTCGGCGTACAGGTACCAAAGCCTTGGAATTATTTTAATGAGGAACTGGATATCCGTCTGGGAGAAAGCCCCAGGGAATTTATTGAAACCCATGCTGATGTTTCACGGAAACTGGACTATCCGATATGGTTCTACGAAAATAATATCATCCGGCCTGTATTTGTATCCAGAATGCCTAACCGGAAAGTATCCGGGGCGGCCCATGCAGATACCATCCGAAGTCCCCGGCACTATCAGGAAAACGGCTGTGTTCTGACCAGAACAGCCCTGACGGATCTGAAACTGGACAAAGAAGGAGAGATAGTGAATTATTATAAACCCGAAAGCGATACCCGTTTGTATAACGCTCTGAAAGAACGACTGAAATCGTACGACGGTGATGGAAAAAAAGCCTTTGAGGAACCCTTTTATAAGCCAAAGGCAGATGGCTCCAGAG
Organism: Lachnospiraceae bacterium JLR.KK002; assembly: GCA_036941025.1. Classification (NCBI taxonomy): domain Bacteria; kingdom Bacillati; phylum Bacillota; class Clostridia; order Lachnospirales; family Lachnospiraceae; species Lachnospiraceae bacterium JLR.KK002. The sequence continues at coordinate 2,851,960 of JAYMNP010000001.1, read as the reverse complement.
GAAATCTGGTCAGAAAAGTGAAAACATATGATAAACTCACCCTGGGCGTGTATGTGAATTCTGAAAAAGGAATAGCAGCCAACGCCAATGGTTCCATGGTGCGTGTGGATGTGTTTAACGTCAATGGAAAGTATTATTTTGTGCCAGTTTATATTGCAGATGTGGTAAGAAAGAGACTGCCGATGAAGGCAGTGGTAGCAAATAAGCCATATAGCCAATGGAAGGAAATGGAAGATAAAGATTTTATTTTCAGCCTGTATTCCAGAGATTTAATCTCATTCAAATCGAAAAAAGGAAAAAACGTAACCTGTGTGGATGGAACATCAAAGATGGTAAATGAAGAAGTGGTTTACTATTATGGGGCAAATATATCGACGGCAAGTTTCAATGGCAAATCACATAATGGAAGTTTTGAATTTTCAAGTTTAGGAATTAAAAGTCTGGAGAGTTTGAAGAAATATCAGGTAGATATACTTGGGAACATATCAGAAGTAAAACGGGAAAAGCGAATGGGATTTCATTAGAAATGAAAATAAAGTTTACAAAAACTTTTATGGTATCAGGAAAGGGGCAAAACAGGTAGTAAAAGGCAGGGATATCTGCTGGCAGTGGAGGTGATATATGGGATTTCGAAATATAAAAATAGAAGGCAACAGAAAGCTGCGTGTTGAGAATCAGCAGCTGGTGATTGGAGATGACCGGGATATCAGTATTCCTCTGGAGGATATTAACAGTATTCTGATAGAAAATCAGTCGGTGATGATATCTGCTTATCTGTTTCAGAAATTTGCTGATTTGGGAATAGCTGTGTATGTCTGTGATGAAAAACATCTTCCCAATGGCGTACTGCTGCCGCTGGTAAGGCATAGCCGCCATTATAAACTTTTAAAATGTCAGATGGAAATAAGCAAGCCTTTACAGAAACGACTGTGGCAGCAGATTGTGGTGCAAAAGGTCAGAAATCAGTCTTTGTGCCTGAAACTGAGCGGCAGAGAAGGAGACACAGAATTGCTGAAAATGTGTAAAGAAGTGCAGTCCGGAGACAGAACCCATGTGGAAGCCAAAGCAGCGGCATTTTATTTCCGTCATTTATTCGGCCCGGAATTTTCAAGGAGCGATGAACATATCATCAACGTGGCCTTAAATTATGGATATGCTATTGTAAGAGGCCTGATTGCCCGTAGCCTTGTATGCTATGGGATGGAGCCTTCCCTCGGACTTTTTCATCGAAATGAGCTGAACAGTTATAATCTGGCAGATGATTTCATCGAGCCATTTCGTCCTGTTGTTGACTTATATGTGGCTTCAAAGTTTGATATGTCGCAGACTTTCAACGGACTGACGCCGGGAATAAAGCGTGAACTGTATGGAATCATAAATTTTGAAATGCAGATAAAAGGAGAAAAGCGTATCCTGAGCAATTGTGTTGACGGAATGGCGGCCAGTTACAGCAGCGTATTGCAGGAAAAATGTGAAATGCTGAGTCTGCCGGAGCTGATACAGCTGCAGGTACATCGTTATGAGTAAATTTATGAGAATGATAGTGTTTTTTGATTTGCCGGTAGTCACTGCAAAGGAAAGGAAGGCAGCGGCGAAGTTTCGTAATTTCCTCTTAAAAGACGGATACCATATGATGCAGTTTTCGGTCTACACAAGGATTTGCAATGGTATGGATGCTGTGGAAAAGCATGAGGCCAGACTGAATCTGAATTTGCCGTCGAAAGGCTCTGTCCGTTTGCTGACAATTACGGAGAAACAATATGAATCCATCCATATTTTGTTAGGAAAAAAGACTTTTGATGATACCGGAGAATCGTCGGAGTTATTGAATATTTTTTAGAAAAAGGATAAAATGCAATTATTTTTTTTAAGAAAATCAGAAATTTTTAACTGAGAAAAATCCGCATAACCCTACTGGCTATGCGGATTTTCTGTTCCCTATTATACCATACCAAGAAATAAATGGGAACTACAACTATTTGCTTTCTGGTGCACCATACCCAACGATTATACCATACCAAGAAATAAATGGGAACTACAACTCAAACCCATTAGTATATTCCACATCCTCTATTATACCATACCAAGAAATAAATGGGAACTACAACAATGGTTATGAAGTTAACAGAAAAATGAGGATTATACCATACCAAGAAATAAATGGGAACTACAACCACTGCACCGTCCCGCCCATTATCGCGTCTATTATACCATACCAAGAAATAAATGGGAACTACAACGGACGCTTTTTGTTTTCCTTGCAATACATTATTATACCATACCAAGAAATAAATGGGAACTACAACTCTAAGACAGATTTAACAATTTTCTTCCTCATTATACCATACCAAGAAATAAATGGGAACTACAACTTCTCAAATTCTTCTTCACATAAAATATATATTATACCATACCAAGAAATAAATGGGAACTACAACTATGTCATTCGGCGAAATTCCATGTCTGGATTATACCATACCAAGAAATAAATGGGAACTACAACAGACTCTACATCATAGACATTGTATGTCAAATTATACCATACCAAGAAATAAATGGGAACTACAACTATAGATTAAATAATATTTATCTATATAAATTATACCATACCAAGAAATAAATGGGAACTACAACCGTCTTTTTCGTTCAATGCAGGTATTTTTCATTATACCATACCAAGAAATAAATGGGAACTACAACCAATCTTCCACGCAAACGACATTGAATTTATTATACCATACCAAGAAATAAATGGGAACTACAACAATCGTTGAGCCTGTGTTGTTATAACTCAAATTATACCATACCAAGAAATAAATGGGAACTACAACAAATTGATTTGACGATATTTTATAGGGTAAATTATACCATACCAAGAAATAAATGGGAACTACAACTTTAATCCTGTCACAGGTAAATTTGACACAATTATACCATACCAAGAAATAAATGGGAACTACAACTCCTTTCGCAAAAGCTCTTCTGCCCTTTTATTATACCATACCAAGAAATAAATGGGAACTACAACGGAATGGCCTACTCCGGAACTCAGGGGGCGTATTATACCATACCAAGAAATAAATGGGAACTACAACGGGCAGGGGAAAATACTCGGAAGACCAGCTATTATACCATACCAAGAAATAAATGGGAACTACAACAGGCTGTCAACCGTCCTTACGGAAATCGGGATTATACCATACCAAGAAATAAATGGGAACTACAACATTACTTCCGCATAAACGCAAGGGCAAACAATTATACCATACCAAGAAATAAATGGGAACTACAACACGACAGCGTAAGAATCTGCTACGTGGTAAATTATACCATACCAAGAAATAAATGGGAACTACAACTTTACACCGATAGCTTTGACAGTGTCCGGGATTATACCATACCAAGAAATAAATGGGAACTACAACGCTCTCATGTTGTTTAACACTTTTAAGGTTATTATACCATACCAAGAAATAAATGGGAACTACAACACGGAAAGACGTTCAATTTGTAATGGCTGAATTATACCATACCAAGAAATAAATGGGAACTACAACTTCTTCACATGTAAGTGATTTTCTGTGAAGATTATACCATACCAAGAAATAAATGGGAACTACAACTATGTCATTCGGAGAGGTTCCCTGTCTGGATTATACCATACCAAGAAATAAATGGGAACTACAACTACAGCGTAGCGTTCCTCGTAAGAACCATAATTATACCATACCAAGAAATAAATGGGAACTACAACACGACAGCGTAAGAATCCGCTACGTGGTAAATTATACCATACCAAGAAATAAATGGGAACTACAACCCATATCGTCTTGATAAAGCAGTGTATTATATTATACCATACCAAGAAATAAATGGGAACTACAACATTAGAAGGGGGAGTGTGGTAATGGTTCTTATTATACCATACCAAGAAATAAATGGGAACTACAACCGCCCCTCCGCTTATAATCAACCCACCTTTATTATACCATACCAAGAAATAAATGGGAACTACAACTTAAAGTGTAAAGGCATTGGCCTGTAACCGATTATACCATACCAAGAAATAAATGGGAACTACAACGAGCAGGGATTAGAGCAGGCAAAAGACGGAATTATACCATACCAAGAAATAAATGGGAACTACAACTATATATTACTATGCCGACGAGTATCGGGAGTTATACATTTTAGTGTTATTAGGTTCGTGAAAGCCTTTATTTACTGGGCTTTCGGGGTTTTCTGGTGTCAAGGGTTTGTGGTTTGGCACACGATTGACACTGTTTTCATGATACTGCTTTTCGCAAGCCCCTTTTTGGACAGCCCGGAATAGAGTTTCTTAATGTCGGACGGAAGAACTTGCACGACTTTGTACCGCCCTATGGAATCCTCCACGTTGTTCTTTCATGTGGAACGGTAGTTTACTTTTATGGATTCTGATATTTCCTTGATTTCAAGGTAATGCCGGAATAAGTCGTTGACTGTCAGGCTTTTCACGTTTCCGCCAGTCCTGATATTGTCTTCCACGTCAGACAGGACGGATTTTTCCTTTTCCCGGAGTTCCGGCAAGTCCCTTGCGTAGATATTTTTCCTCTGCCCGGTCTTGCTGTCGGTATAACGGTACATATAGCGACCGTCTTTCCGTTTCCCCATTCCTCAATACCCTGTTCCTGCTGTCTTTCCTGTTTCATTAAAACCTTACTGGTTTCTGCTATGCCATAATATATGCGCCTGTTTTCTCTGATTTTCCAAACAGTGGCAGTGTGTGCGTTTTGTACAGTCTGGGGCGCACAGGTCTTGCAGTCTGGGAACCGCTGTTTTCCGGGCTTTTGTGGCTGTTTTTTTGTTTTGTTCATTTTCCGGGGTAATACTAGCCCCGGAAAGCGCATGGCGGTGTTCCCCTCCCATCCCCACCCGCTCCGCTGGCAGGAACGCACTTTGGCGCGGCGCGCCTTCATGCGCCCCTGCCGGTTCCGAGCCTGTGGACGGAGGGCGCATGGCGTTATACATCCCCCAGACGTGGGCAGATTTAATTTGTCGAAGTGTGTCGGAAATATAAGTAGACAATTCATTTACTAAGTATTATAATTTTAGGCATAGAAGTGGGCACAGAAAAATGCCGGGCGCATATGATAAAAGATATGAGTGGGTATCCGGCATGGCACAGATGAAAAAGGACGGAGGGATTTATGTGAAAACGAGAATGAAAGAAATGGTTAAGAAAATTGCAGTAACAGCCATTGCGGTTGCAGTCGTGTTCGGGGGCATCCAGACAGCCAGCATCACAGCAGAAGCGAAAGGGACGGCGTTCATCAATAAGAAAACCAGCAAGATAACGCCGACTGTTAAGTCTGCTAAACGTTTGGGCGGTGGTAAAGTAGCCGTAACGGTCAGCGTACCTGCCAACAAAACGAAAAAGCTGGGTAAGGTTAGGAAAATCACCGTGGCTTATGGATCTACCAAGAACAGCAAGAAGTTTGAGGCTTATAAGGGTCAGGCGAAAGTTACCAAGAAGGGCAAGAACCAGTACACCTTTACAATCAGCAGCCCAAAATTTCAGGGTAGTAAAAGAAATGCATACCTGACTGTTAGGTTTAGTGGAAAGACAAACTGGTCTAAACTGGTGAAGGTCAGTGGCAAGGATAATACAACTTATTATCTCCAATGCGAATGCGGTAAGACTTGGAGTGGTCATAACGGTTTTGAGGAGCTTGAAAAGTTACATCAAATTCACTCAGAGGAGGAGAATGCTAAAACGGAAACTCCTAATGACCCTAACAAGAAAATAACTTTGGAAGATATTGCTAACGCTACTGGGAGTTGTTTGCACACTGGGTATAAGACCTGGTATGTAACTGCTGCGTCCAACTAATTAATAACTCACTCTTTACTCTAGGATATGCAGGACTGCCCCGGTTTATGCATACCCTGTTCTATTTTTTAGAAGCTGTCGTGGCGTTATCTTATGCAGGCATGGAAAATCAGCAGGGTATTTTTTGCATAACAGCTACAAAAGCCCACATAAGCAGACAGCTTTTCTCTTTCACCACGGAAACAATAAACGGAAAAGATTTATTATAACCAAGGGATATTCCAATAAAGTGCATTTGGAACATCCCTTTTCCCATGGTAGGGGCATTTCTGCCGGGAATCCGCTCTGTAAACCCCCACTTGCAAAGCAAGTGGGGGTTTACAGGCTCATTGGCTCTTTTATGTTCGGCTGGGCTGGAAAAACAGATTGCCGGATAATTTTTTGTATGCTATAATCTTCTGTAGGAGCAGTCGTGTTACAAGGTGGTGAGCCTCCCTAACTCGAAAGGGAAGGGAGGTGGTGAACATGAGTACATACGAAGTATTGACATTGCTGATTCTTTTTGGCACTTTTCTCATTTCACTGCTTGCCTACATAGATAGGAATAACAAGCGAAAATAAATAAGCCTACCTTGTACTTTGCCGAGAACAGGTAGGCTTATTGCCAACTACGGAGGTAAACCACTTTGTGGGCGGTTGCTCCTTTTCTATAATATAACATTTCTGTATCGGAAAATCAACTGCATTTTTTAGAATCCGGCGAAATTATTCTTGCTAAAATTCCTGACACACAGCATAGAAACAGACACCATTTTTGACACCGTTTTTCCGGCATTTTACGCTTTTCGGTGGGGAAGGATAAAAAGAAGAAACGCCGGAAATGCCCATAAACAGGCACTTACAGCGTTCCATAAAGTTTGTTAAAGGCCATGCCATAGAAAGTATATACAATTATACCATACCAAGAAATAAATGGGAACTACAACCGCCGCCACGCCCTTAGACATGGCGCCGCCATTATATCATACCAAGAACTGTCACTGTACTTGCGTAATCTAAAAGTGTTTTCATAAACCAAATCCATCCTTTTTTCTTTGATTATACCAAAAAGATGAATTGTTCACAATTTATTCATTCATGCGTTTGTCGTGACGATTATACCATACCAGGAACCCCGCGGGCACCTGTCCTTGCGGTATTTGCAAAATATCCATACAAGCATGGCGTTTCATCATTGACTGCGGGAATAACAGTTTTTGCAAAAAAATATTTTCCGATACAGATTTAAAAATAATAAGAGAAGGTATTGGCAGGATGGGAAGTGAAGTTATCCAGGATATACGGAGTCCGATGATTTCCATGATAAATCTGCAAGCGGCTGATGGGGGAATTTATCATGGAAAATCTGATGCGGGTGACAAGAATCCATATGTTCTATATGGTAATTTCAATAAGGTTTCCCTCCGGGTCCTCAATACAGCTTTCATAATATCCGTCTCCCGTTGTACGTGGCTCGCTGGCAACGGAAAATCCGTCTTTCCGTAATGTTTCGGTCAGTGCATTGACTGCTTCAATTTATAACAAGGACTTTCTTGCGGCTCATCCTGACATCATTGTTGGAAAAAAATCTGATTCCCCGGATGAAGATAAGAGTCTTGCCGATTCCAGGGCATTGATTCCCACTTTAAAGGATTTCTTTCGGAAGCATCCGCTTATCAATCCGAAAACTTTTCTGGGAGACGCCTCATTTGATTCCATTGAAATCTACAAATACCTGTTACAGGAAGCCTCCTTTGAGAAAGCTTACATTCCCCTCAACGGCAGAATCTCCCTTCCGGAATCCGACTGCCCGCTGAATAAGGACGGCGTCCCCTGTTGCCCCAAAGACCCATCCCTTCCAATGAAACGGGAAGGAAGCAAATCCCATCTCCGCTGCGGACTGCCAACCATGAAGTTTGTATGCCCGAAAATGAAATGGGAATATGATAAATCAACCGGTAAAAGCAAACGCGTCTGCCACTGTGAAAATCCCTGTACGGAATCCCCCTGCGGCAGGATGTTTTATATTTATCCCGAGAAAAACCTGCGCGCCTATCCTGGTACGCTCCGTAGTACGGCCGAATGGGATTCCACCTATAAGATCAGGGTAAATGTTGAGAAATCAATCAACCATTTCAAGGACAGCTTCTGTGTTGCCGGGCGTAAAACGCAGAATGAAAAAACGCTTCATGCTGACCTGCTTCTCGCCGGGATTACCCAGCTTATTACAGTAATGGTGGCTGATAAACTGCACAGGCATGAATATATCCGCAGTTTAAAACCTCTGATTGCATAACCTTACATACCGCATACCATTTCACGGGCAGATAACCTTATCTGCTTTGTTTTCATGTCTTAAAACTCTTGTTATCCACATCCACCTCCTGTAAGTCCGGCTCAACCGGGCCTTTGCCCTATTGGAATCAAGATTTTGAACTTGTTTCGCAATTACCTAACAACGTGTTTGTGACTGACTATAATGATACTGTGCTGTTTCCGGAAAATATATCATTATTCTGTTAAATAACACCACTTTACAACTTTATAAATAATATCCCTGATGCTGAATCAGTTGTTTTAAAACCTTAATGATAGCTTTTGATTTTATGTGTGTTTCGGCTTTTTTCACGAAAATGGAATAAAATACCTGCTGGCGAATTTGTTCGCTCAGTACGAAACGAAATTCCTGGACGCTTTCTGTCTGGTATTTGGAAAACGTCTTGTCCTGATACGGCAAAAGTTTCATTGCACAATACGCTATGTTGATTAGATTGACAAGCATTTCTATTCCTTTGCGGCTCCGCACCATGTAGCTGCATAATGACCAGAAGGTTTTCTGTTCGTAATAACTAACTTCGATGTTCCACCGAAAAGCATAAAGCATCAGAGGTATAAACTGCATACGGCTGCTTCCTGTCTGATTCAGTGGGGATTTTTCCTGCCAGGCACAGAATATTTGCAGCTGTTCTGGAAAAACTGTGCTGAAATATAAACGCCTGCCACCATTTTCCTTGTCCGCTGATGTAACATATGCCAAGACTGTCCTTTTGCCAAAAATGTTTGTAAGGACACGACGCACAGCCATGTAATAGCCTCCAATTTTTTCATCAGACAGAGTAAAATCATCCTGGATGGAGAGCCTGTCGCCATGCGTTGCAGGACGTCCTCTTTTTCCCGTCCGCTGTGGCGGCAAATCATAAATGACGGAATCAAGCCTTGCATTTCCTATAAGGTCAAGGTTTTCATATTCGTCCACGATAGAAACAAGGCTCTTTTTTACATACCAGCTGTCACAAAGGAGGACGACGTTTTTCTTTGTACGCAAGACAGGCATTACATGCCGCACCATAGATGCAGCCAGTTCCAGTTTGGATTCCTTTTTCTGCCACATGCGATATCCGAGCGGTACGCACAGATAGTGAATCCTGTCCTTATTCCATACAGGGACACAGAGCATTACGCTCACAAAACAGTGTCCATTCAGGTAATTAGAGCCATTATGCGCAGCATGGTCAAAAAGCTTTGAAGCATCCTCAAATTTTTTGCCGAATTTTGCAATCATTGTATCATCAATACACAGGAAGACAGGCTGAGAGGACAATTTTTCCGGTATGAGCTTTAAAGCCATACCAGCAGTGACATTCATAAATCTGGAAAAATCAGCTTTTGCATAAGAACATGCATAGTAAAATGCATTCAGGGATTTTTCTGTAATCCCTGATAAAAAATGTCTGTACAGCGAACGGATGGAACCTGCTGACTCCATAGCAAGGATAGATAACACCAGCAGGAACAAGGTTTCAATAGTTGGTAAGGAAAAAGTTTTAAAATAAATATAAAAATAATGGTACAGTCTACCAATTAGATTGTTTTCGTTGTATAATAAGTCTGACGTACAAGGTCACCATCTTTCGTATAGTTTTGTGTGCAAACTTATTATACATTAGAAAGTGCCTTGTGCGTTATTTTATTTTTCAAAAAGTTGTAAAGTGGTGTTAAATAATATAACAATCCTGCAAAATGGAGTACATATGAATATATATATTGATGTAAATGAGGACCGTTCCGAAAGAGTGGATTATGATAGTGCGGAATATCCGGTTTATTCAGGATGTTTCTGTCTGAGCTGTTATCCGGGATATGCGGCGCCGCCTCACTGGCATGATGACATTGAATTTATCGTGATCTTAAAAGGCGCCATGACATACAATGTAAACGGGGAACTGACAGAACTGAACCCGCAGGAAGGGATATTTGTAAATTCCCGGCAACTGCATTTTGGCTATTCCGGAACAAATAAAGAATGTGAATTTATCTGTGTGCTTTTCCATCCGTTGTCGTTATGTCTGACGCCTGATATGGAGCGTAATTATGTAATGCCCCTTCTGCAAAATGAGGATATTCCCTTTCTGCATCTGCAAAATGCAACTTGGCACCAGGAAATCATGGAAGGGGTCAGAAAAATCCATTCCCTTAAAGGGGCTTCTGGCGCGGCGTTGAAAATACAGAGCATTTTTTCATGGATATGGGCAGTAATTTTTGAACATATGCCAAAAACTTACGGATTGGAACAAAAACATCATCATGACCTTTTCGTTCTTAAAAATATGATTGGCTTTATGCAGCAGCATTTCAGAGAACAGATAACTCTGGAACAGATTGCCGCCGCCGGAGGCGTTGGACAGAGCAAATGCTGTAAATTATTCCGTACCTGCCTGCACCAGACGCCCAATGTATATCTTACCAGGTACAGACTGAACCGAAGTGCGGAACTTCTGGTGAAGACAGATTTGAATGTTACGGAAATTGCATATGAAGTCGGATTTAACGGAGCCAGTTACTATGCGGAACTTTTTCACAGGCATATGGGAATGTCTCCTTCATCCTACCGAAAAAGCAGGACGGACCCTGAAGGAGCAGGGGAGAGAACAGCAGGTATGTGAGGCTGTTAATGAGTCAGAATATTGACAGCCAGAATTGCCGCTCCCAGAATAGCAAGGACAATACCGGTTACCCGGTTCAGAGTAGCCGCACTGGCTTTATTTGCGAATTTTGCCGCGACTCTTGCCCACAGCAGGGTGGAAGCCACACAGAACAACAGACACTTCAGGTCAGGCATTCCTCCAATGACAAAATGACTGGCTGCTCCGGTCAGGGCAGTAAAAGTCATGATAAACACACTGGTGCCTACTGCGGTTTTCAGTTCATATCCCAGAATACCGGTGAGAAGCAGAAGCATCATCATGCCGCCGCCGGCCCCGATAAAACCGCAGATAAATCCAACGGTGATTCCGCCGGCAATGGACTGGAAAGTACGCGTCCGGCTGTCCACAGATTCCATGGCTTCTTTTGTTGTCATCACAGGTTTTACAATGAATCTGATTCCCAAAAGCAATGTCATGAATACGGAAAAACCGCCCATTGTGGTATTGGGAACAAGACTTGCAGCCCAGCTTCCCAAAAGGGTGCAAAGCAGAACAGTAACCATCATAACCAGCCCGTTTCGGATATCCAGATTTTTGTTTTTTCCATACGTATAAGCGCTGACAGCACTGGCCAGCACATCACTTGCCAGTGCGATACCCACTGCTTCATAGGCAGGCATTCCCAGAAAAGTGATAAGCATGGGGCTGATGACCGCCGCGGCGCTCATACCTGCGAATCCGGTGCCAAGGCCTGCACCGATACCTGCGGCAAAACAAATCAGAAATTTAAACATGTGTTTCCTCCTTTGACTGATATAATTATATCATGAAAAAGAAAATGAACAAGCATAAATGAAAAAAACAGTTGACAGCAATACGTCAGTGTGCTAAACTATCTACAATCAAAATTGAATCAGACATAAAATCAATGAGCAAAAGTAGTACCATTGAAATCGTCCTCACAGAGAGTTATCGGCTGGTGGAAGATAACAGGAAATTTTTATGGGAATGGATTTGTAAGATGCAAAGCGAAATGCCAGTTCTGTGACAGCATGGAAACAGGCAGAGTAGCGGAAGCCGTGTCCTCACGTTACAGAGGTAAGATATCATGTGTATCGGATTGAGATTATAGAATTAGTGGCGGATATTTCTGATTGGAAGTATCTGTTTTTTTATTCTATGATGAAGCAGGGTGGCACCGCGGTTGTTATCGTCCCTGGTAAAAGTGAAAACTTTTACCAGGGACTTTTTTTACCTTACAGGAAATGACGTGTTACTGTGAAGTGTTAAAGTATATGAATTTCCTATAAGAGAACAACAATTATGCGCAGCTCGCGGAGAAGAAGTTTATTGCTGCGCAATCCGCTCGTGCGCGGAGAATTGCACAGCGCATTCTTTTTCAATAAAAAGGAGAGAAGATATGAAACGTATTTTAAGAGTATATCAGCGTACCGTCAGTATAGTCAGTGAAACGGCCATTGCCATGTATGAAAATCTGGCAGGAAAGCGCAGAGGATTTTTACTGGAGAGTTATGACAAAAATTATGACAGATATACATTGTTTGGCGTGGAGCCGGAAGAAATCATTACCTCCAGGGGAGAGGCGCTGGTTATCCGCACCGGTCAGGGGGAAGAAGTGAGGGAAGGCAATCCGCTGGAGCTGCTGAAAGAATATTACAGTCAGTTTGAAATCAGAAAAGATGAGGATGGGCTGAAATTCAGCGGCGGCCTGGTAGGAAACCTGGGGTATGACTTTGTGAAATACACCGAGAAACTGCCGGACGAAAATCCGGACGAAATCGGGATAGAGACGATACAGATGATGCTGATGACAAAATTTATACTGATGGACCATGAGGCGGAAACTCTGACAGCCATTGTGCTGGGAGAGGACAGCGAGGATGGAAAGCGGCAGTCCCTGCAGGAAGCAGACGCATTGATTGCACGGGCGCGGGATTCCGGCAAACAGGAGCAGGAAGCGGTTTCCGTTGTCCATGACGGAAAAATCATTGGGAAATCCGATACGCTGGAAGAATACTGCAAAAAAGTGGAAAAGATAAAAAACTACATCCGGGAAGGCCATATTTTTCAGACCGTGCTGTCTCAGAGGTGGACTCTGGAGACGGGCCGGGAAGGTTTTGATTTGTACAAAGAACTGCGGGAACTGAATCCGTCGCCTTATCTTTATTATTTTAATTTCGGGGCGTTTGAAGTAATCGGAAGTTCCCCGGAAATGATTGTAAAACAGCAGGGCGGAAAAGTATTTACCTGTCCCATAGCAGGAACCAGAAAACGCGGGAAAGACCGGGAAGAAGATGAGTTCTTAAAACAGGAACTGCTAAATGATGAAAAAGAGCGCGCCGAACATGTGATGCTGGTGGATCTGGCCAGAAACGATATGGGAAAAATAGCTCAGTTCGGCACGGTGAAGGTGACACAGTTTATGGAGGTGCGGAATTATTCCCATGTCATGCACCTGGTATCCATGGTGGAAGGCCGGAAGAAAGGCAGATTTCATCCTGTGGATTTGGCAGCCTCCTTCCTTCCGGCAGGTACGTTAAGCGGCGCACCGAAGATTCGGGCCATGGAAATTATTGAGGAACTGGAAGAGAACCGCAGAGGCCTGTATGGAGGGGCCACAGGCTATCTGGATTTCAGCGGAGATATGGACTTCTGTATTACCATAAGAACCATGATAAAAAAGGGGAATAAAGTATACCTGCAGGCGGGAGCCGGAATTGTGGCCGATTCCCGGCCGGAACTGGAATACCGGGAATGCTGCAATAAGGTGATGGCGCTGGCCCGGACATTAGTGGAGGAGGAAAATTTATGATACTGCTGATTGACAATTATGATTCCTTTACTTACAACCTGTATCAGTATATGGGGACTTTTACACAGGATATTAAGGTTGTGCGCAATGATAAAATTACGATAAAAGATATCCGGGAATTAAGACCGGAAAAAATCGTACTGTCTCCTGGTCCCAAAAGTCCCGGAGACGCCGGAATCTGTATGGATGTGGTAAAAGAATTTCTGACGGAACTTCCCATTCTGGGCATATGCCTGGGGCACCAGTGTATCGGAGAGGCACTGGGAGGGACCGTCACTTATGCAAAGGAGTTGTTTCATGGAAAACAGTCTCTGATTTATCACAGTAAAACAGGAATATTTACAGGCATTGATTCTCCTGTCCGGGCGGCCAGATATCATTCTCTGGCTGTGCAGGAAGCAACCTTGCCGGAATGCCTTAAAGTGCTGGCCAGAACGGCAGACGGAGAACTGATGGCCATGGCCCACCGGGAATATCCGGTGGTGGGATTGCAGTTCCATCCGGAGTCTGTTTATACGGAACATGGAAAGCGGATGATTGATAATTTTGTGAATGGAGTGATTTGAAATGATTTTAGACAAAATAGTGGCAGATAAAAAACAGCGGCTTTTGGAGCAGAAATCCCGCATCAGCGAGACGGAAATGCGCAGGCGGGCAGAAACCTGTTCCAGGGCGTGCATCAGCTTCCGGGACGCGCTGGCCCGGCCGGGAATATCCATCATCGGAGAATTTAAGAAGGCGTCCCCCAGCCTGGGCGTCATAGACAGCAAAGGGACTCTGACGGAGCGAATCGGAGCATATAACGAATCGGCGGACGCTGTTTCCTGTCTCACAGAGGAAAATTACTTTCTGGGAAATGCACAGTATCTGGAGGAAATCCGAAGTATAACGCCTCTGCCCATTCTGCGCAAAGACTTTATGATTGATTCATACCAGTTTTATGAAGCCAGAGCCATCGGAGCAGACGCAGTTCTGCTGATTGCCGCCATTCTGGATGACGTTCAGTTGAAGGAATTTTACGGGCTGGCCGGGGAGCTTGGCATGGACGTTCTGGTGGAAACCCACAATGAGCGGGAAATGGAACGGGCCCTGAAGCTGGATGCAAAAATCGTTGGTGTAAACAACCGGGATTTGCAGGATTTTACCATTCGCCTGGATACTACGGAACGGCTGGCTCCTATGGTTCCCAAAGGGAAAATTCTGGTGGCAGAGAGCGGAATTGTCACGGATGAGGATGTGAAATTCCTGAAAAAATGCGGGGCGGACGCATTTCTCATTGGCCGGGCCTTTATGGAGTCGGAGCATCCCAGGGAGCTGGCGTTACACTGGAAATCTCTGGAATAAAGAGAACATGAGGCATTCCGTGAAATGAAGAGGCAGGTGAGAGCATGAAATTACCGAAAATAAAAATCTGCGGTCTTACCAGAACGGAGGAAGCCGGATTTTTGAATGAATCGAAGGCAGATTACGCAGGATTCGTCTTTTATGAGAAAAGCAAACGGAGCGTAACCATTGCTCAGGCCGAAAATATCAGGAAGGAGCTGTCCCCGGAAATCCGGCAGGTGGCGGTGGTGGTCAGTCCCGAACGGAGCTTATGCCAGGAACTGGAACAGGCAGGATTTAATATTTTACAGATACACGGAAAGATGCATCCGGAGCTGCCGGAGCAGTCCCGGATTCCCATCTGGCGCGCCTGTAACCTGAAAAATATCCGGGAACTGGAGCGTCTGGAACATCATGAGAACATAATCGGTTATGTGGCGGACGCCGGGCAGGCAGGGGGCGGAATCCCCTTTGACTGGCAGAACTGCCGGAATGGGCGGGAATGGAAAGAGCGGTATTTTCACGGCAAAACATTCGTACTGGCCGGAGGCCTTTCCTGCCGGAATGTGGGAGAGGGAATCCGGCGGTTTCATCCCGATGTGGCGGATGTGAGCTCCGGTGTGGAAAGCAGCTTCCGGAGAAGTTCGGATAATCAGGAAATAAGAAGAAAAGACAGAAAATTAATTTTTGATTTTATAAAAGAAGTGAGAGGGCAGGAATATGGAACATAACGCAGATAAGAGATATTACGGAGCATATGGCGGACAGTATGTGTCGGAATCACTGATGAATACGCTGGAAGAACTGGAAGCAGCTTTTGAGGAAGCCATCCGGGATGAAAAATTTCTGGAAGAATACCGGTATTATTTAAAACAGTATGTGGGAAGGGAAACACCCCTTTATTATGCAAAACGCCTGAGTGAGAAATACGGTACAAAAATTTATCTGAAACGGGAGGATTTGAACCATACGGGAGCACACAAAATCAATAATGTAATCGGACAGATTCTTCTGGCCAGACGGATGGGCAAAAAGAAAGTGATTGCCGAGACCGGGGCCGGGCAGCATGGAGTGGCTGCCGCCACGGGAGCAGCACTGGTGGGTATGGAATGTACCGTGTATATGGGGGCGGAAGATATCCGGCGACAGGCATTAAATGTATTGCGCATGGAACTGCTGGGCGCCAGGGTGGTGGAAGTTACCTCCGGAAGCAAAACCCTCAAAGACGCCACCAACGAGGCTATCCGTACCTGGTCCAAAACAGCGGAAGACACCTTTTATGTAATAGGCTCTGCCGTGGGCCCGTACCCCTATCCCAAAATGGTAAAGGAATTTCAGCGGGTCATCAGCCAGGAAGCCAGAAGGCAGATTCTGGAAGCGGAAGGCAGACTGCCGGATACGGTGCTGGCATGTGTGGGCGGCGGCTCCAATTCTATCGGGATGTTTGCAGAATTTCTGGAGGATACTTCCGTTCATCTGGTTGGCGTGGAAGCCGCGGGGCTTGGAATTGAAACAGGCAGACACGCCAGTGCCATGGCATTGGGACAGCCGGGAACCCTTCATGGCATGAAATCTTATCTGCTGCAGAATGAAGACGGAAATATACAGCTTGCCTATTCCATTTCCGCCGGACTGGATTATCCGGGCGTGGGGCCGGAACACGCATATCTGCGGGATACGGGAAGGGTGGAATACGTGTCAGTCACGGATACGGAAGCCATGGACGCACTGCAGGAGCTTTGCAGGCTGGAAGGGATTATTCCCGCCATCGAGAGCGCCCATGCCCTGGCATATGCCAGAAAGCAGGCAGAAAATATGAAGAAAGACGACATTATGCTGATATGTCTTTCCGGCCGGGGAGATAAGGACGTTCAGACAGTAGCAGATTACAGGAAAGGAGCAGGAAAATGAAAAACAGAATTGAACAGAAAATGGAACAGCTGGAAAGCCGGCAGGAAAAGGCATTTATTACGTATATGACCGCAGGGCTTCCGGATTTTGCAGGATGCAAAGAACTGATAAGAACACAGGAGAAGGCAGGCACGGATATCCTGGAGCTGGGGATTCCCTTTTCCGACCCGGTGGCAGACGGGCCGGTGATTCAGAACGCTTCCTGCAAAGCCATTCAGCAGGGCGTCAGCCTGAAAAAAGTATTTGAAATGATGCAGGAAATCCGGGCAGAGGGCGTGGAAATCCCCATTATTTTCATGCTGTACTATAATACCATTTTTCATTGCGGACTGGAACATTTTGTGTCAGAATGCGTGCGGTGCGGTGTGGACGGTGTGATTGTACCGGATTTGCCCCTGGAGGAACAGGAGGAACTGAAACATGCGCTGGAACCGGAACATGCCCCCATACTGATACAGCTTGTATCGCCAGTGTCAGCGTCCCGTGTTCCCCATATTCTGGAGAATGCCAGGGGATTTGTATACTGTGTGTCAGGCATGGGCGTAACAGGCCAGAGCGGAGCATTTCACCGGGAAATCATCCGTTACCTTTCCGCAGTAAAGGCAGTTTCCGGAATTCCCGTGATGATGGGATTCGGGATTCGCAGTGCAGAAGACGTGGCGCCCATGAAGGATATCATTGACGGTGCCATCGTAGGTTCGCATTTTATCAGCCTGATGGAGGAATATGGCTATTCGCCGGAAAAAGCCGGGGCGTACTGCCGTACCTTCCGGCAGCAGTTAAATGCATTGTAATAAATATAAGAAGTGTAATAATTCCTGTGGTTCAGATTTGGAAAAGAGGTTGGAAATATGAAAGAAGCGATTCAGAAAGTGGTAGACGGACAGAATTTAACAGAGGAAGAAGCAAAAAGAGTCATGAACATTATGTTAAGCGGAGAGGCAGGCCAGGCTCAGCTGGGCGCATTTCTCACAGCCCTTCGCATGAAAGGAGAAACCCTGGAAGAATTAACGGGATTTGCGGCAGTATTAAAGGAGAAAGCAGAGCATATCGCTCCGAAGGTGGAGAATTATCTGGATCTGGTGGGAACCGGAGGAGACAGGACCTTTACTTTTAATGTGTCCACGACAGCGGCATTTGTGGCGGCAGGGGCAGGACTTCCCATTGCAAAACACGGAAACCGTTCCATTTCCAGCAAAAGCGGCGCCGGCGATGTACTGGAAGCGCTGGGAGTCAACATCATGGCGGAACCTCAGGTGGTAACCAGATGTGTGGAGGAGGCAGGCATTGGATTTATGTTTGCCCAGAATTTTAATAAATCCATGAAATATGTGGGGCAGGCCAGGACAGAAATGGGAATCCGTTCCGTATTTAATATTCTGGGGCCTCTGGCCAATCCTTCGGATGCGAAATTCATGGTGGTAGGGGTATATGACCCTGCTCTGACAGACATGGTGGCAAAGGTTCTGAGTCGGCTGGGTGTGGTAAGGGGATATGTGGTGAGCGGTGAGGACCATATGGACGAATTTACCCTGACCGGGAAAACCACGGTTTCCGAAATCAGCGAAGGAAAGGTGACAACCCGTCAGGTAACACCGGAGGAATTCGGCCTGAAAGAGGCCTCTCTGGAGGAACTGCAGGGCGGAAACGGGGCGCAGAATGCCAGAATTACCACCGCCATTCTCAAAGGGGAAGAACGGGGCGCCCGCCGGGAGATTGTGCTGCTGAACGCAGGAGCCGCACTGTGCGCAGGCGGCAGAGCCGCAACCATAAAAGAAGGAATCGTTATGGCGGCAGAATCCATAGATTCCGGAAAAGCGTATCACATTCTGGAAGAACTTGTGAAAATATCCAATGAACCCTCAGCGGCCTGAAATGGCATTAGATAATTGCAAAACTGTTAAGTTTTGCAATTATCTATGAAATGGTATGAATTAATGGTATAATACTGAAAAAGGCAGAAAAATTGTAGCAGTTCAGCCATAGCCTGTACTGTTACGGAAAATTCACAGTCAGGAGAGGTCAGGCAGAATGGAAGAAGCAGTTGTTACGCTGAAAAAGGGCGCAGGGAGAACCATAAAATCCGGCGGACTCTGGATTTATGACAATGAGATTGCATCAGTGGAAGGAGATGTTGCAGACGGAGATGTGGTATCCGTCCATGATTTTGACGGTTATCCCATGGGAAAAGGGTTCCTCAATCCCAAATCCAAAATCAGCATACGCATGATGTCACGGGATAAAGAGCAGAAAATAAATGCAGATTTTATAAAAAGGCGGGTCAGGAATGCCTGGGAATACCGGAAGAAAACGGTGGATACCAGTTCCTGCCGGCTGATTTTCGGAGAGGCCGACTGGCTGCCGGGGCTGGTGGTGGATAAATTCTCGGATGTTCTGGTGGTACAGTCCCTGGCCCTGGGCATTGACCGGTTCAAAGAGGAAATTATAGAGGATTTGAAAGAATGCATGGCAGAGGACGGCGTCCGGATTCGGGGCGTTTATGAGCGCAGCGACGCAAAGGTGCGCAGACAGGAAGGCATGGAGCTGCAGAAAGGCTTTCTGGGGCCGGAATTTGACACAAAAGTGGAAATTGTGGAAAACGGCGTCCATTATCTGGTGGATGTGAAAGACGGGCAGAAAACAGGATTTTTCCTGGACCAGAAATACAACCGGAAGGCTATTCAGCCTCTGTGCGTCCATGCAAAAGTACTGGACTGTTTTACCCATACGGGTTCTTTTGCATTAAACGCCGGGATTGCCGGGGCAGATTCGGTGCTGGGAGTGGACGCCTCCCGCCTTGCAGTAACCCAGGCGCAGGAAAATGCGGTTCTGAACGGGCTGTCTGATCGGGTGAAATTCACCTGTGCGGATGTGTTTGAGCTGCTGCCGGAGCTGGAGCGCCGGGGAGAAACCTTTGACGTGGTGATTCTGGACCCGCCTGCCTTTACCAAATCCAGAAATTCCATAAAAAATGCAGTGAAAGGGTACCGGGAAATCAATCTTCGGGCCATGAAGCTGGTGAAAGACGGAGGATATCTGGCCACCTGCTCCTGTTCCCATTTTATGGACGCGGAGCTCTTTGCCAGAACTATCCGCCAGGCGGCGGACAATGTGCACAGGCGCCTGCGGCAGGTGGAATTCAGAACTCAGGGGCCGGATCATCCCATTTTGTGGGCGGCAGAAGAATCTTATTACCTGAAATTCTATATATTTCAGGTGTGCAGGGAGATTTAGGCTGCCCGTCGGCAGACAGAACAGTATGGTGAGGATAGAATCATGAATATATTAGCAGCGGAACATTTGCGGAAAGCATATACGGCAGAACGGATTTTGCTGGAGGATGCTTCTTTCAGCCTTCAGGAAGGCGAAAAAGTCGGAGTAATCGGCGTCAACGGTATGGGGAAATCCACCCTTTTAAAACTCATTGCAGGGGTGGAGGAACCGGACGGGGGCGCTGTTGTTATGGGAAACCATGTGAAAACAGCTTACCTGGAGCAGACGCCTGTGCCGGAAGACACGGACAGTATTTTACAGGCAGCCCTGAAAGGCCTGGACGTTCAGGACGGGGGAATGGAAGGGGAGGCCAAATCCATGCTGCACCGCCTTGGGTTTTCCGATGTGAGGCAACCGGTAAAACATCTGTCCGGGGGACAGAAAAAGCGTGTGGCTCTGGTCAATGTATTGCTGCAGCCGGTGGAAATCCTGATTCTGGATGAGCCCACCAACCATCTGGACAGCGAGATGGCCGGATGGCTGGAAGATTATCTTGTAAGGTTCCGGGGCGCTGTGGTGATGGTAACCCATGACCGGTACTTTCTGGATGGGATTGCAGACCGGATTGTAGAGGTGGACCGTGGAAATATTTACAGCTATCCGGGGAATTATGCCGATTATGTGGCGTTGAAAATCCAGAGGCAGAATATGGAGCAGGCCAGTCAGCGGAAACGGAAAAGTATCCTGAAAAAGGAACTGGCCTGGCTGGCCAGAGGGGCAAGGGCCCGTTCCACCAAACAGAAAGCCCATATTCAGCGGATTGAAGACATGCTGGCTCAGGACGGGCCGCCGGAGGAAAAAAGAGTGGAGATGTCTTCGGCCTCCACCCGGATGGGGAAGAAGACCATCGAGGTCAAAGGACTGTCCAAATCATATGGAGACCAGATATTAATTCAGGATTTTACTTATATATTTCTGAAGGGAGAGCGGATTGGAATTATAGGGCCCAATGGCTGCGGGAAATCCACTCTGCTGAAACTGATTCTGGGACAGGTGGTTCCGGATGAGGGCAGCGTGGAGCAGGGGGAGACCATTCGAATCGGTTACTTTTCTCAGGATAATTCCCATATGGATGAAAACATCCGGGCCATCGACTATGTACGGGAAGCAGGGAACTATGTGGATACCGGAGACGGGAAAATCAGCGCGGCCATGATGATGGAGCGTTTTCTGTTCGACGGCGCCATGCAGTGGACTCCGGTGGGGAAACTGTCCGGAGGGGAACGCAGAAGACTGTATCTGCTGCGGGTGCTGATGGGAGCGCCCAATGTGCTGATTCTGGACGAGCCCACCAACGATTTGGATATACAGACACTGAGCATACTGGAGGATTATCTGGATTCCTTTGAAGGGATTGTGATTGCCGTGTCCCATGACCGCTATTTTCTGGAGCGTGTGGCTGCCAGAATTTTTGCATTTGAGGGACAGGGCCATTTGCAGCAGTATGAGGGAGGCTACCTGGATTATCTTAATGTCGGAAAAGAAACGTGTTCCAGAGGGGAACCGGCGGCCGGAGCAGGAAAAGCGGCGAAAGCGGCCAGAGAGACGTCGAAAGGAAAGCCGAAATACGGAGAGAAAAAACTGAAATTCACCTATAAAGAACAGAGGGAATATGAGGTTATAGAGCAGGAAGTGGCCGGACTGGAAGAAAAGCTGGAAAAGCTGGAAGACGACATGATGAAACATGCCACCAATTCCCTGCGGCTGTCGGAACTCACAGAGGAAAAGGAGCGGACAGAAGCAGAATTGGAAGCGAAAATGGAGCGGTGGGTATATCTGAGTGAGCTGGCGGAAAAGATTGCAGAACAGAACAGTTAGCAGGAGGAGCTATGGATACGAAATTTCAGAAAAAGCACGAATCGGACATGTCGAGGAAAGAAAAAAGAGAACTGGAGCGTGAAAAACTGGCTTCCATGAGCGGGAACGAAAAACTGGAATATATTCTGAGCTATTATAAGTTCCATATTGCGGCTCTTGCGGGTCTTATTGTGCTGGTTGTGGGGATCGGCGTGTGGCTGGACAGCTTCCGGAATGAAACCATGATATATACGGCGGTTATCAACGGAAAAGAACTGGATACAGGAATCATGGAACATTTTCAGGCATACCGGGGAGACGACAGCCGGAGGCATAAGTATATGCTGGATACCTCCGTGGCCTTTTCCGGCCAGGACGGTTCCGGGGAGCTGGATTATGCCAGTCAGATGAAAATGGTTACGCTGGTGGGAGCCAATACAGCAGATGTTTTTATCTGTCCGGAAGAAGTGTATGAGGAATATGCAGGAGAGGAAAACTTTCTGGTTCCGGTGGAAGAACTGATGGGAGCAGAATTTGTGTCTGCCTATGAAGACATCTGCCGGCAGGACGCAGTCCGCATCGAAGACAGTGAAATATTGCAGCAATACGGATATCAGAGCCGGGGGCCGGCGTATTTTATCGTATTTCGCTATTCCGGGCATCAGGATGTGGCGGCAGATTTTCTGGAATTCCTGACGGGACAGGAAGACTGAGGGGATTGGTACCACCCCCCCCGTGTCTGCGGACAGAAGATTTTCCGGAGGTGACGGATGCCCGGCATCCACTACTTCCCTGGCCGGACACCGTGCAACGTGGTGCGCGGTGCCGTGTGAACAGTAACGGAGAATTTCTGTAACAGGGAAGATTCTGCAAAAGCCCTTTTCTTTTTATGGAAAAGGTATTATAATAGCAAAGAAGTGATTTGAAAAACGGGGAAGCGGAGTGCTTCCCTTTATGTAACAGGAAAAGGGGAATACTATGGCGTATCAGATTATTACGGATGGTTCCTGCGATTTGGGCGTGGAAGCGGCCAGTCAGGCAGGAGTGCGGGTGGTACCGTTTTATGTGACCTTTGACGGACAGACATACCGGAAAGAAATTGAGGAAATCAGCGTGCGGACGTTTTATCAGGAAATGGTGGATAATCCGGATAAATTTCCCAAATCTTCCCTTCCTTCCGTGCAGGATTATGTGGAAGCCTTTACACCTTATGCAAAAGAGGGTAAAGATATTATCTGCCTGTGCATTACCACGAAATTCAGCGGTTCTTACAATTCGGCCAGAACAGCCGCCGATTTGCTGCTGGAGGAATATCCCGATATTCGGATTCAGGTGGTGGATACCACCATGGATACGGTGCTGCAGGGGCTTCTGGTACTGGAGACCGTGCGGATGCAGCGGGACGGGCTGTCTTTTGAAGAAACACTGGAAAAAATAGAGAAAATCAAGCCAACCGGAAGAATTATATTTACCGTGGGAAATTATGAATACCTGATTCACGGAGGAAGAATCGGCAAAGTAATGGGTACGGCGGCTTCCACCCTTGGAATCAAACCACTGATTATGCTGAGGGAAGGAGAGATTTTCCCCACAGGGATTGTCAGAAACCGGAAAAAGGGGCTGAAGCGCCTGACGGAACAGACAAAAGAGCATTTTGAGAAAACGGGTGAATCTCCCGACGACTATCAGATTGTGGTAGGGTACGGTTATAATTATGAGGAGGCAGAGGAATTCCGGAATCAGCTTCTGGCATCTTTGAAGACTTATTCCGGATATGAGAAGATTGAAATCTATCAGATTGGAGCCACCATAGGAGTTCATACGGGCCCCCATCCGCTGGGTCTGGGGCTTTTGAAAAAATACGACAGATAACAGAAAAATACAACAGATTTTACCTTTTTGTGCGTATATTGTGATGAAAGACGTACAGAACGGAGGACATCATGCAGATAATTATTGTGGGTTGTGGAAATGTGGGCACAACTCTGACAGAACAGTTGAGTAAGGAAGGGCACAATATTACCGTAGTAGATACAGACTCCCTGAAGGCGGAATCCGTGGCAAACCGGTTTGATGTTATGGGAGTGGTGGGAAACGGAGCAAGTTTTACAGTGCAGAACGAAGCGGGAATTGAGGAGGCGGATCTGCTGATAGCAGTTACCACTTCCGATGAATTAAATCTGCTGTGCTGCCTGATTGCCAGAAAGGCGGGCGGCTGCAACACCATTGCCAGGGTGCGCAATCCCATTTACAATAAGGAGATAGCCTATATCAAGGAAGAACTGGGATTATCCATGATTATCAACCCGGAATATGCGGCGGCCTGTGAGATTGCCCGCCTGCTGAAGTTTCCTTCCGCCATCAAGGTAGACACCTTTGCCAAAGGAAGGGTGGAGCTTATGAAATGTAAAATCGGAGAAGGCTCTGTGCTGGGCGGAAAGCCTCTGACTTATATTTCCGGCGGACTGAAATGCGACGTGCTGATTTGCTCCGTGGAGCGGGGAGAAGAAGTCTATATCCCTTCCGGTAATTTTGAGCTGCAGGAAAAAGATGTGATTTCCATCATAGCTTCTTCCAGAAAAGCCAATGAATTTTTTCGGAAAATCGGAATGACCACCAACCGGATTAAAAACTGTATGATTATCGGCGGCGGGGAGACTACATATTATCTGGCAAAACAGCTTCTGCCCATGGGTATGGAAATCAAAATCATTGAGCAGGACAAACAGCGCTGCAATGAGCTGAGCGAGCTTCTGCCCCAGGCCATGATTATCCATGGAGACGGGACGGAACGGAATCTTCTGTATGAAGAAGGAATGCCCCAGGCCCATTCCTTTGTGTCCTGGACCAATCTGGATGAAGAAAATATAATGCTGAGCCTGTTTGCAAAAAGTGTGTCAAAGGCAAAAACCATCACCAAGGTTCACCGGATTGCCTATGATGAGATTCTGGACAGTATGGATCTGGGCAGTGTGCTTTATCCCAAGCATATTACCGCCGAGTATATTCTCCAGTATGTGCGGGCCATGCAGAATTCCATCGGCAGCAATATTGAGACACTGTACCAGCTGATTGAGGATAAGGTGGAAGCACTGGAATTCCGGGTGCATGAGAAATCGGAGCTTGTGGGCGTTCCCCTGAAAGAGCTGCGCCTGAAAGAAAATCTTCTGATTGGCTGTATCAACCGGAAAGGAAATATAATCACGCCGGGAGGTCAGGATACCATTGAAGTGGGCGATACGGTAGTAGTGGTAACCACCAGTCAGGGATTCCATGATCTGAAAGATATTCTGGCATAGGCGGAGGAGAACGGGTTATGAATTATTCGATTATCAGGTATATTCTCTGCCGGGTACTGGAATTTCAGGCATGGTTTCTGGCTCTTCCCTGCGCAGTGGCACTGATTTACAAGGAAAAAGAAGGATGGGCATACGGAGTGGTACTGGTGGGCTGTCTTCTGCTGGGGGCCCTTGGCAAAATGAAAAAGCCCAAAAGCAATGTGTTTTACGCCAGAGAAGGATTTGTGACAGTATCCTTAAGCTGGATTGTGCTGAGCCTTACGGGAGCGCTGCCCCTGTACCTGTCCGGAGAGATTTCCAGTTACACAGAAGCATTGTTTGAGATTATTTCCGGTCTGACCACTACGGGGGCCAGTATTCTGCAAGATGTGGAAGTTCTTTCCAGATGTAATCTGTTCTGGCGCAGTTTCAGCCACTGGATTGGCGGAATGGGGGTACTGGTGCTGATTCTGGCTATTCTTCCGCTGGCAGGAGGCTACAATATGCATCTCATGCGGGCGGAGAGCCCTGGGCCCACAGTGGGAAAACTGGTTCCGAGGGTGAAAAACACAGCCCGGAATCTGTATAAAATGTATGTGGTTCTGACTATTGTTCAGATTCTGCTGCTGCTGATTACCGGGATGTCCCTGTTTGAATCCCTGACGCTGTCGTTCGGTACTGCCGGAACCGGAGGATTCGGTGTGCTGAACAGCAGTATCGGGTCGTATTCCATGGCCTCCCAGGCAGTGATTACGGTTTTTATGATTTTATTCGGTATAAATTTTAACGTATATTACCTGCTCTGGACCAGAAAGCCTCTGCAGGCGCTGCAGCATGAGGAAATGAGATATTATCTGGGACTGATTCTGGCGTCTGTCCTCCTGATTACCATAAATATCAGAGGAGGATTTCAGTCTGTATTTGACGCTTTTCATCATGCGGCCTTTCAGGTGGCGTCCATTATCACCACCACAGGCTATTCCACCACGGATTTTAACCAGTGGCCGGAATTTTCCAAAGTCATTCTGGTGCTGCTGATGTTTGCGGGAGCCTGTGCAGGCAGTACCGGAGGGGGAATTAAGATTTCCCGTGTGGTTATTATGATGAAACTGGTAAAAAATGAACTGTCTTACCTGATTCATCCAAAAAGGGTGCGGCAGATACATTTTGAGAAACGAGTGGTCAACAAGGATGTACTGCGCTCGATTTGCGTGTTTTTTATTGCCTATGCCTTTGTATTTGCTCTGTCCCTTCTGCTGATTTCCCTGGACGGGCTGGATTTTACCACCAATTTTACTGCGGTGGCAGCCACGTTGAACAATATCGGGCCGGGGCTGGAGCAGGTGGGGCCGGCGGCTAATTTTGCGGTGTATTCCCAGCCGGCCAAATATGTGCTGATGTTTGACATGCTGGCAGGACGCCTGGAACTGTTTCCCATTCTGCTGCTGATGGCTCCCTCCACCTGGAAACGGAGGTAAGGTATGCGTCAGATGGAATTTAAAATGGAACGTACAGGATTGCTGCAGGAAGGCGATGTGCTTCCGGTAACGGAAGGGAAACTGCCCACTTCTTATTATTACACGCTGGGCAAAGCCTATGCCATGTCGGCCAATTACAGCTTCAGCCAGCGATTGAAATCCACAGAAGGAAAAGTGGTGAGTATCCATGAGACGCCGAAAGGATTTTTTGTGACGGTGGAATTTGACGAAGATGAAATATCCGGCAGGCATTTATGACAGATCCGTCAGAATTGAGGAAGTATATGGAATCACGGGTAGCCATTATCGGCATTATTGTAGAAGAGGAAGAATCTGTGGAAGCGCTGAACGGGATTCTTCACGGATACGGAACGTATATTATCGGGAGAATGGGAATTCCCTACCCCAAAAAGGGAATCAATATTATCAGCATTGCGGTGGATGCACCCCAGGATATTATCAGCGCCCTTTCCGGGAAACTGGGGAAGCTGGCCGGAGTCAGCAGCAAAACCGCCTATTCCAAAATGTAACAGTTTTACAATTGTCTGAATTGTCTGAACAGGAAAGGAGCAGCCATGAGTCTGAACAGTACCCCATCCGCAGACCGCATACATATTGGTTTTTTCGGGAGAAGAAATGCAGGAAAATCCAGTCTGGTCAACGCAGTGACCGGACAGGAACTGGCAGTAGTGTCTGAAATCAGAGGAACCACCACGGACCCGGTGCAGAAAGCCATGGAGCTCCTGCCCATGGGGCCTGTGGTAATCATTGACACCCCAGGAATTGATGATGAAGGCGCCCTGGGAGAATTGCGTGTCAGAAAAACCAGACAGATTCTGAATAAGACAGACGTGGCTGTGCTGGTTACGGACAAAACCGCAGGTTTTACAGAGGCGGAACGGGAACTGGCGGGCCTGTTTCAGGAAAAGAAGATTCCCTATGTGGTGGCTGTGAATAAAGCTGATCTGACAGATTCCCCGGAAGAGAAACACGCAGAACAGCAGCAGGAGGGCAGTGCAGGTGCCGGATGGGAGCCGGATGCAAAGCGATGTATTTCTGTCAGTGCCAGGACGGGATTCGGGATAGAAGAATTAAAGGAGAAAATTGCCGGGCTGGCAGTGAAATCCGGGCCGGAAGGCAGAATTGTGGGGGATTTGCTGAAGCCTTCGGATTTCGTGGTGCTGGTGGTACCCATAGACAGTGCGGCTCCCAAAGGCAGGCTGATTCTGCCCCAGCAGCAGACCGTTCGGGATATTCTGGAGGCAGGTGCGGTTTCCATTGTCATAAAAGAAACCGAAGTAACACAGACATTACAGGAACTGGGGAAGAAGCCTGCTCTGGTCATTACGGACAGCCAGGTTTTTGCCGGGGTCAGCAAAGATACGCCGGAGGAAATTCCCCTTACTTCTTTTTCTATTCTGTTTGCCCGGTACAAAGGAAATCTGCGGACAGCAGTACGGGGTGCGGCTGCCATAGATACACTGCAGGAGGGGGATAAAATCCTGATTTCAGAAGGCTGCACCCATCATCGTCAGTGCGACGATATCGGCTCTGTGAAGCTGCCCCGGTGGCTCAGGGAGTACACAAAGAAGCAGCTTTCCCTTACGTTTACTTCAGGAACGGAATTTCCGGAGGATTTGACAGATTATAAGCTGGTAATTCACTGCGGCGGCTGTATGCTGAATGAGCGGGAGATGAAATATCGGCTGAAATGTGCGGCGGACCAGTATATTCCCATGACCAATTACGGAACTGCCATTGCCCATATGCAGGGGATTCTCAGACGAAGCGTACAGATATTCCCGGAAGTTCTGGCAGAGCTGCCGGAATAGCACAGGCAACTGCCTGACGGAATAACAGGCAGAAAGGAGGCGGAACATGTCGGAACGTATCCTGGTGGTAGATGATGAAACAGAGGTGGCGGATTTGCTGGAGCTGTATCTGGAACATGAGGGATATGAGATTCTGAAATATTATCGAGGGCAGGAAGCGCTGGCCTGTGTGGAGCAGGAGCATGTGGATTTGGCTGTTCTGGATTTGATGCTGCCCGATGTGGACGGCCTTCGCCTCTGTCAGGAAATCCGGAAACGGTATTATTTTCCCATCATTATGCTGACTGCCAGGGTGGAAGACGTGGATAAAATCAACGGTCTGATGCTGGGCGCCGATGATTATATCACCAAGCCTTTCAATCCGCTGGAGGTGGTGGCGCGGGTAAAAACCCAGCTGCGCCGGTACCACCGTTACAATGAACAGGAAGCCGGAAAGGCGCCGGAGGAAAATCAGGACGAACTGGATATCCGGGGACTGATTATGAACAGACGGAATCACCGCTGTTCTCTCTATGGAAAGAATCTGGAACTGACGCCGCTGGAATTTGAAATTCTCTGGTATCTCTGCCGCCATCAGGGAGAGGTGGTTTCCTCTGAAGAACTGTTTGAGGCGGTCTGGAAAGAGAAATATCTGGACAATAACAACACCGTTATGGCCCATATCGGCAGAATACGGGAGAAAATGCAGGATTCTTACCGGAATCAGAAGTTTATAAAAACGGTCTGGGGGGTTGGCTATACCATTGAGAAATGAAAAACAGATTAAACAGGTCATTCTCCATCGGTTTTTCCGGAAAATGCTGGGGGCAGGTTCTGTCTGCATGGGCCTGCTGGTGCTTCTGCTTTTTCTGGGAAAAACCATATGCGATGCTTATATATGGTACGGAACGGAAGGGTTTTATCCGATGCTTCACTGGATTTCGGAAAATCAGGGAATTTTCGTATGCGTGATGTTTCTGGCGGGGCTCCTGATTATCGGTATTGTTTACTGGATAAAACTGCTGAATTATTTTCAGGAAGTGCTGGGAGCCATGGAGCATCTCACGGAAGAATCCGGACCGATTCAGCTTCGGGGAGAACTTCGGGAAGTGGAACAGTATATGAATCAGG
Organism: Lachnospiraceae bacterium JLR.KK002; assembly: GCA_036941025.1. Lineage (NCBI taxonomy): Bacteria > Bacillati > Bacillota > Clostridia > Lachnospirales > Lachnospiraceae > Lachnospiraceae bacterium JLR.KK002. The sequence goes on along the minus strand of JAYMNP010000001.1, from coordinate 2,822,349 downwards.
TACAGCGCCAGAATCAGAAAAACCGGGAGCTGGCCAGGGAGGCGGAGCAGCGGAAAAATGACCTGATTGTCTATCTGGCCCATGATCTGAAAACTCCCCTTACCTCCGTTATTGGTTACCTTACCCTGCTGCGTGAGGAGCGGGAGATTTCTCCGGAGCTTCAGGAGAAATACCTGTCTGTTTCTCTGGAAAAGGCGGAGCGGCTGGAAACTCTGATCAATGAATTTTTTGAGATTACCAGATTTAACCTGACCCATCTGGAACTGGAAACCTCCACCATATCACTGAAACTGCTGCTGGAACAGACGGTATTTGAATTTCATCCGATATTTCAGGAAAAAAATCTCACCTGCAGGCTGACGGTGGAGCCGGAAGACCTGAAAATTACCTGCGATTCGGAAAAGCTGCAGCGGGTTTTTGACAACCTGCTGCGGAATGCAGTGCTTTACAGCTATGAGGATACGGAGATTCGGCTGCGGGCAGAATCATCGGAAGACCGGGTGTACATTCAGGTGGAAAACAGAGGCGCCACCATTCCGGAAGAAAAGCTGGAACGGGTGTTTGAACAGTTTTACCGGCTGGACAGCGCAAGACAGAGCAAAGGAGGCGGCGCCGGGCTGGGCCTTGCCATTGCCAGAGAAATTGTCCGGCTGCACAAGGGCAGTATAAAAGCGGAGAGCCAGCAGGAACGGACAGTATTTACCGTAGAACTGCCTCTGGCTGCAGCTTCCGGATGAATAAAAGCATAATAATTCCGAATCACAGTGCAAATCTTCATAATTTCTTAAAAATTTTGCGAGAAAAAACGTGAGATTTGCCAAACTCCTTTTTTTATAATAATCCTGTACAGAACAGGAAAATGAGCGTGAGAAAGGAGTTAATATGAGACAGGGAAATGCAAAACGCCGGAGAGAACGAAGACGCAGGAAAATAAGACGCATGGCAGCAGGAATGGGGATGTTCCTGATTCTTGCGGCGGTTCTTCCGGCTGCGGGGCGTATCCGGCAGCAGGGCTCCGGGGCCGCAGAGGCAGAACGTTGTTTGCAGAGCCTGAAAGAAAAGGGGGAGGATTATCCCCAGGAACTGGAGGAAATGCTGGAGCATAATCCGGAAACAGCCGATTTTGTGGCAGGTTATCCCAGCCGGGCGGATTATCTTGGAAAAGAGATAGATCTGACCTCAGATTATCAGCCGGGACAGGTTCCTCTGCTGATGCAGTGGGACAGGCGCTGGGGATACGACAGTTACGGACAGGAGATGGTTGGGGTGGCAGGCTGCGGCCCCACCTGCATGACCATGGCTTACCTGTATCTGACCGGAGATACTGCCATGAATCCCCGGAAAATGGCGGCGTATGCATATGACAGCGGATTTTATACGGAGGCAGGGACAGGCTGGGATTTCTTTATCAGAGGCGCCGGGGAACTGGGGCTGTCAGGCAGGGAACTTCCTCTTGGGGAGACGCAGATAAAGCAGGCTCTGGACCAGGGAGGCCTGGTAATCTGCAGTATGCGTCCCGGTGACTTTACCACCACCGGTCATTTTATACTTTTGCGAAGCTATGATGACAACGGGTTTTATGTCAATGACCCAAACAGCAGGGAAAACAGTGAAAAACAATGGGATTTTGATACCTTAAGCCCTCAGATTAAGTGTTTGTGGAATATTATGTAAACCGCTGAACACAGGAAAGGAAAGAGAAGTATGAAATATCAGGCAGTTGTTTTTGATTTTGACTATACGCTGGGAGACTCCACAGAGGGAATGTTGTCATGTGTCAATCATGGACTGGGAAGCCTGGGCATTCCTCTGGCCGAACGGGAAGCAGTTCGGAGAACAGCCGGGCTTTCCATGAAAGATATTTACCGGGAGCTCACCGGGGATCAGGAAGAAGCAAAAGCAGTACTGTTTGAAATTTATTTCCGGGATATGGCGGATCTGGTCATGGTAGCCTATACGAATCTGTATCCGGACGCCCTGGATTTGCTCCGTTCTCTGAGAGACAGGAACATCCGGACGGGAATCGTCACAGCAAAATACCACTGTCAGATTGACGCAATTCTGGATAAGTGTCATGGGTCAGAATATATTGACATGATTGTGGGCGGAGAGGATGTGAGCGCTGTCAGACCGGACCCGGAGGGACTGCTTATGACCCTTGCTGCCTGGAATCTGCCGCCGGAACAGGTGCTGTACGTGGGGGACAGTCTGGTGGACGCCAGGACAGCGGAGGCTGCCGGGGTGGATTTTGCAGGAGTCACTACGGGAACCACAACCAGGGAAGAACTGGAAAAATATCCCTGTGCGGGCGTGTACGGGAGTTTGAGGGAACTGGGGGAGGCAGTATACGGATAGCGGCGCCGGCTGGTGCAGAGATTAATGAAATGCTGAGGTAATTATACCAGGGGGAAATTTAATGATGCCCAGATTGGGCTGATGATGGAAATGTTGGAGAAAAGTCAGAAATTTTTCGTTGATGAAGAAGAATATTTCGAACTGGATGAAAGACTGTATCTGAATAATCTTGAAATATTTCCGGTTGAGGAGTGAGTGTGTTTGGAAGGAACGCAGATTTTTATATGGCATAGAAAAAGAACTTTTAGATGAGACGGAGTGTCACCGGGCAAAAGCGAAAGTTTGTTTTCGGGATGATCGGGCAGAATTGCCGGATGTAAATTGTCGCAAGACAGATGATTTCTGTCGTTCCTGTGAATTTTCTGAAAAGCACAGGGAGAAATTCAGCAGGTTAAAGGATGAGAAAAATCTGCCGAAGCAGATAAGAACTGCGATTACGAAATTGTCTGAGAATCAGGAACCAATGAAAGGCAATATCTGTAAAACAGTGGGTGACTGTATTATTGCACTGGAAGCTCTGGAAACAACAGAAAACAGTTTGCACTACCAATCTTAAGGAGTTTCAGCCAATTTGTGACGCCATTGGCGTTAAAGTGTGTAAAATAACAGAAAACAGCAGAAAATAAAAAGAATCTCGCTCTGGAGATTCTTTTTATTTTCATCTTACAGGAAATACAATGATACTGTGAAGTACTAAAGTATATGGATTTCCTATAAGAGAAAGCCCTTCGGGCGGGATGCGCAGCTCGCGGAGAGGAAATTTATTGCCAGGCAATCCGCTCGCGCGCGGCAAAGTGTCCAGATCTGCGCTCCGCAGGAACAACTACCCGTGCGGGCAGTTCCAATTCAAAAAAATATCAGATAAAATGTAGCTGGACAGCTATTTTACCGGTTCTGCCTGACAGCAGGGGAAGGGTGAATGCAAAATGAAAGTGGAAAAAGGAAACAGTATGGATGAAAGGTATGTCTGTCCGGAACGGGGCAGGAAGAAATTCAAACTGGCGCAGGAACTGCAGCAGAATGTTTATCTGTATGGAATGACCGGAAACGGTAAGACGTCTCTGGTAAAACATATGCTCAGCCGAAAAAGCTACGACTATTATTCGGCCAGGGAGGCGGGAGCGGATCAGATAGAAATTCCGAAAGACGGCAGAAAACATGTGGCAGTTCTGGATGATTTGCATGAAATTTCAGGAGAGAGGCAGAGAGAGCTGTATGCAGAAAAACTGAGCCTTCTGCTGAAGCGCCAGGATATATGGCTGATTCTCATTTCCAGATGCAGGCTTCCCCAGTGGCTGATGCCTTTTCATATGGAGCAACCTTTTCTTGTGATTGAGGAGGAAGATTTACAGCTTGACCGGCAGGGGCAGGATGCCTATTTAAAAAACTGGAAGTTAAATCTGTCTCCGGAGAAAGCAGACCGTATCTGGAAAGCAGCCGGTGGGAATCCGCTGTTCCTGCGTTTTGCGGCGATGGCCGGCGGCGATGTAAAACAGGCGGTGGGCGATATGTGGAATTTTTTCCCCTGCATTATCGAGCGGTGGGAGACAGAGCTGCGGGAATTTCTGGTGGAAATGTCCGTGGTGGAGCAGTTTGACGCCGGGATGGCCCATATGGCCACAGGGAGAGGAAACGTACAGGAACTTCTGAAAAAGGCTCTGGAAACCGGGAATTTTTTAAAAGAAAAAGATGGGATGTACGAATATAATTTTGTAGGTAATTGCGAAACAAGTTCAAAATCTTGATTCCAATAGGGCAAAGGCCCGGTTGAGCCGGACTTACAGGAGGTGGATGTGGATAACAAGGATTTTAAGACATGAAAACAAAGCAGATAAGGATATCTGCCCGTGAAATGGTATGCGGTATGTAAGGTTATGCAATCAGAGGTTTTAAACTGCGGATATATTCATGCCTGTGCAGTTTATCAGCCACCATTACAGTAATAAGCTGGGTAATCCCGGCGAGAAGCAGGTCAGCATGAAGCGTTTTTTCATTCTGCGTTTTACGTCCGGCAACACAGAAGCTGTCCTTGAAATGGTTGATTGATTTCTCAACGTTTACCCTGAGCTTATAGGTGGAATCCCATTCGGCCGTACCACGAAGCGTACCAGGATAGGCGCGCAGGTTTTTCTCGGGATAAATATAAAACATCCTGCCGCAGGGGGATTCAGTACAGGGATTTTCACAGTGGCAGACACGTTTTGATTTCTTTGTAAGTTTGTTCCACTCCCATTTCATTTTCGGGCATACAAACTTCATGGTTGGCAGTCCGCAGCGGAGATGGGATTTGCTTCCTTCCCGTTTCATTGGAAGGGATGGGTCTTTGGGGCAGCAGGGGATGCCGTCCTTATTCAGCGGGCAGTCGGATTTTGGAAGGGAGATTCTGCCGTTGAGGGGAATGTAAGCCTGCTCAAAGGAAGCTTCCTGTAACAGGTATTTGTAGATTTCAATGGAATCAAATGCGGCGTCTCCCAGAAAAGTTTTCGGATTGATAAGCGGATGCTTGCGAAAGAAATCCTTTAAAGTGGGAATCAATGCCCTGGAATCGGCAAGACTCTTATCTTCATCCGGGGAATCAGATTTTTTTCCAACAATGATGTCAGGATGAGCCGCAAGAAAGTCCTTGTTATAAAAGGAAATATCCCGGACAATGCCGAGTCCGTTGGTAATAATACCGAATTTATAAGCATAACAGAAATGCCCGTTAATGTACATCTGCTGAATGGCTGGACTGGCGGCAGCATGGGAAGGCATGGAGCCGTAGGCGGCTTTATAAGGGTCAAAGGAATCGTCCATCCCTTTTGCTTTTTTGAAGGCTTTCAGCTGTTTGATGATACGGTTGGCATATTTGGGATTGTTTTCTGTAACCCATGCCTCAATGCCGGAGGTGTCAAAGAGAAGCATGGAAGCTTTCTGTGTATCAATAGAATGGCATATCGGTTCGGTCAAGTCAACAAGATGGTCGAACATGGATTGTAAGTCCGATAAAAACTCCTGTTTGAAGCGGGTGAATTTAGAGGCATCCGGGACAACATCAAAGCCGCAGAAGTCCCGCAGTTCCTGGGAGTATTTCAGGAATACGATCAGCAGGGATGTTGTTGGGATTGAGAAGATGAGCTGTAATAACAGAGCCCTGAGCATCGGATAAAGCAGATGCTTACGGGGCCTGCCAGTGGCAGCATGGAAATGAGAAATAAAGGACACTGGGACCATTTCATCTAAGTTGATGGTATTTTCGAGAAGTGCAAGGAACTGATATTTATCATTATCAAATTTATTTTGGCAATCGGTAAAAATATCTGCCAAAGAGAGCTGTTTGTATGGTATCATGTAGGTACAACTCCTTTCTGGTGGATGGTTGATTGTTACTCGACATCTCAATTTTACCACAAACCAGTGAGGAGTTGTTTTATTTTGTAACAAAAAGAATCCCGTATTTATGTGGGTTCTGGCGTTTCGCAAACGCCTATATAATTTTGTGCTGAAAGGAGCTGTCCACGCTTACCTTGAGCGAAAGTATGACAGGGAACTGCTCTACAGAATTTATTATAATGCGGGACGGATGTATGAGATATACGGAGACATTCCCAATGCCCTTCAGATGTATGAAAAATGCGGGGATGAGCAGAGTATTCTGCGGCTGCTGGTGGCCAATGCAAGACAGAATCCGGCCACAGGCCATTATTTTGAACTGCGCAGGTATTACCTGATGCTGCCGGAAGAATCTATCGCCACAAGCCCTGTGCTGACAGCGGGTATGAGTATGCTGCAGTCCATACTGATGAATCCGGAGGAAAGCGAACGGTGGTATGAAAAACTGGAAAAGTTTGCCAGGGAACACGAAGGCAGTGCCAGACGGGAGGCGAAAAACAGGCTGCTGTATCTGGATATCGGACTGCCCCACAGGGGGACGGTGCAGATGGTGGATCTTCTGAAACATGCAGGTACCCTGCTGAAAGATGGAAAAGTCATATTGCCGGAGTTTTCCGTAACATCCAATCTGCCTTCCCTGATGAACGGAGGCAAAGACTTCTGTGAATGGAGTAAAAAAGACAGGGAACTGGCGGCCAGCATTGGAAAACTGGTGGAATTTGTTCTTGGAAATTATGGAAAAGGGCTGGTAAGCATAGCTCTGGCAGAGAGCTATTTTGAAAAAGGCCTGGACAGTTATAAGATTGTGTCCCTGGCAGAAAAAGGGCGTATGCAGTCGGAGGCCGGCGGTAAAATGGAGCTGACATTTGTGGCTGTGGGAATTCTTGTGTGGCAGTCGGTACTGAACGGACATGGAGAAGACGCCAGAGATATTCTCGAAGGGTTTGGCTGGAAAGCAGAGCAGGAAGTATCCCGGTTTCGGCCTAATCTGTCTGCATTTCGCTGCCGGATTTGCCTTTATCAGGGCAAAATTTCCCAGGTTCTGGAATGGATGGAGGAAGCGCCCGATGAAAATAAGGACTTCTGCTCCCTGGAGCGGTTCCGTTATCTGACAAAAATACGGTGTTATCTTGAATTTGGAAAATATGACAGGGCATACGGGCTCTTGCAGAGAATGCTTTACTATGCCCGGAAGCAGAAACGGATTTATGTTGATATGGAGTCCTCCCTGCTCCTGGCAATCACCAGATACCGAATGGGAGAGGAGGACTGGAAAACCATTTTGCAGGAATGCATTGCCAGAGCGGAGGAATATCATTTTGTAAGGCTTTTTTCCAGAGAGGGAGGGGTTGTTCTGAAACTGCTTCGGGCCGGGGAATTCCAGTGGAAAGAGGAAAGTTTCCGGAAGCAGGTAATCAGTGAATGCGAACGGATGGAGCGGTATTATCCTGCCTATTTAAAAGAAAAGAGGACCGGAGAGATTGTACTGTCGGAAAACGCCCTGAACATTCTCCGGCTGCAGGCGGAAGGTTACCGGACGGATCAGATTGCGGAACTTCTTGATATCACAGCCAATACCGTAAAATACCATAACAGGGAAACCTACCGCAAGCTCAATGTCAGCAGCAAGGCCGCGGCAGTCAGCGAGGCGAAGAACCGGGGGCTGATTTAAACAGGCAATTGCCTGACTGATTTAAAAGCGAAAAGGAGTAATTTATTATGAAAAAGAATGTTCCTGTAAAAATAATAAGTATCCTGATACTGGCAGTGATGTTAGCCGGCTGTGCAGCGGCAGAATCCGGGCCGGATACGGAACATGCAAAACGGGAAGAGGAAAACAGGGAAGAACAGACAGAAACTGACGCACAGGACACACAGACGGAAGCTGCCGCACAGGATGCGGGCAGCAGCACGGAGGTAAAGGAGCCTACAGAGTATACAAAGCAGGCTAACGAACTGGTATATCAGGTTCTGGATTTTGCAGATGAACAGGAACGTGAGTTTGCAGAGCGGGGGCTGCTGCGGGCGCCGGAAACCCTGGAAATCAGAACAGACAGCGGCTCCGTTGCCTGGAGCCAGGACTGCTATGATTTTGTCAGGGACAGAGAGAAGTCCCCGGACAGCGCCAATCCCAGTCTGTGGCGCAATACGGAATTAAACGGGAAATACGGACTGTTTGAGGTAAAAGAGGGGATTTACCAGGTCAGGGGATACGATGTGGCAAATATTACCTTTGTACGCAGTGACAGCGGCTGGATTGTATTTGACTGCACCACCTCTGTGGAGACAGCCAGGGCTGCCCTGGAACTTCTGGAACAGGAATTTGGAGAGGCTCATATTACTGCCGTAGTGGTGAGCCATGCCCATGTGGACCATTATGGAGGAATCGGAGGAGTGGTGGCCCCGGAAGACCTGGCAGATTCTGCGCTCAGTCTGGAAGAACAGATTGCTTCCGGAAAAACCCTGGTGATTGTTCCCGAAGGGTATGAAAAAGCAGTTATGGAGGAAAATGTATTTGCGGGAAATGCCATGCGCAGAAGAAGCGATTTCCAATATGGAACTTTTCTGGAAAAAGGAGAAAAGGGGAGCCTGTCTGTAGGCATTGGACTGACGCCCTCTTCCGGAACCGGTTCTTATTATTCTCCCACCTTTGAAGTGAAGGAAGAACTGTTTGAGATGACGCTGGACGGGGTGGAACTGGTGTTTCAGCTTACGCCAGGTACGGAATCTCCCGCCGAGATGAATACATATCTGCCTCAGCACAAAGCCCTCTGGATGGCGGAAAACTGTACCGGAACCATGCACAACCTGTATACTCTGCGGGGCGCGGAAGTCCGTGACGGAAATGCCTGGGGCCAGTATATTCTGAAAGCTCTGGAATATTTCGGAGATGAGACAGAGGTGATTTTCCAGTCCCATAACTGGCCCCACTGGGGAAATGACGTAATCAGAGAATATATGATAAATACTGCTTCCGTATATAAATATATTACGGCTCAGACATTGCAGTATATTAATCAGGGCTATACTTCCGCAGAGATTGCGGAGATGATTGAGCTGCCGGAAGACCTGGAAAAAGTATGGTATACCCGTCAGTATTACGGAACCCTGGCCCATAATGCAAAAGCAGTCTGCCAGAAATATATGGGATGGTATGATGCAAATCCGGTACACCTTAATCAGATGCCTCCATCAGAATATGCAAAGAAACTGATGGAATATCTGGGAGATACGGAGCGGGTTCTTGCCATGGCACGGGAAGATTTTGAAAAAGGAGAATACCAGTGGGTGGCAGAGATTACAAATGCTGTGGTTTATGACCAGCCGGAGAACCAGGAGGCCCGGAATCTCTGTGCGGACGCTCTGGAGCAGCTTGGGTATCAGGCAGAGTCCGGCGCATGGCGGAATGCTTATCTGACAGGAGCTTATGAGCTTCGTCACGGCACAGAAAACTATCCTGAAAAAAGTGTGGGAAAAACAGGGCCCGCAGCTCTCGGAATGAGTACGGAGACCATGCTTGACTATCTTGGAATCAGCATGGACGCAAAAGAAATGGAAGATTTGAATCTGGTCATCAATCTGGAGATTACAGACGAAGGAGAACAATATCTGCTTCGTATCAACCACGGTGTATTTCTTCATTCTCAGGAGGGCTGGAGTGAAAATCCCGATGGGGTAATAAAAATGAAAAAAGCCGGAATTCTTGGAATTGCAAACAATGACAGGCAGATGATGGAAGAGGCCATAGAGTCTGTCAGCGGGAAGGAAGATATTGTGTCGGTGCTGACAGGAAATATCGCAGACTTCCCAACATATTTCAATATTGTGGAGCCATAGATGAAATAAAATAATTATGCGCACTCGTGCAAAAGGTATTAGTTGCTTCGCAACTGCACTCGGCGCGTCAAAGTGTGCAATCCCCTCAATCTTGAGGGGATTGCACACTTTGTTCAGCATACAGTCCGGGAGTTAAGGCTGCTGTTTCATTTTAATGGCAGCTTCCACAAAGCCTTTAAACAGCGGATGGGGCCGGTTGGGCCTTGATTTTAATTCCGGATGAGCCTGTGTGGCAATATACCAGGGATGATCCGGGATTTCCACCATTTCCACAATCCGTCCGTCCGGGGAAAGGCCGCAGAGCTTCATGCCGTGCTCCGTAAGGACAGAGCGGTAATCGTTGTTTACTTCATAACGGTGACGGTGACGCTCGTGGATGGTTTCCGTTCCATAGACCTGATATGCTCTGGAGGACTTGTCCAGAACGCAGGGACAGGAACCCAGCCGCAGTGTCCCGCCGATATCTTCTACGCCGTTCTGGTCAGGCATCAGTGCGATGACGGGATGAGTGGTGTTGGGGTCCAGCTCAATACTGTGAGCGTCCCGGAATCCGCAGATATGGCGGGCAAATTCCACAATGGCAAGCTGCATACCCAGGCAGAGTCCCAGGAACGGGACCTTATGCTCCCTTGCGTACCGACATGCCAGTATTTTACCGTCAATGCCCCGGTCGCCGAATCCGCCGGGAACCAGAATCCCCTGCACGTCTCCAAGAATCTGAGCTACATTCTCTTCATTCAGCAGTTCCGAATCCACCCATTTGATATTGACGGTGGCCCGCTCCGCGATTCCGCCGTGTTTCAGAGCTTCCACAACGGAAATGTAGGCGTCGTGGAGGGAAATGTATTTTCCCACAAGGGCAATTTCCACCTCTTTGTTGGGATTGCGCAGGGAGTCCACCATATCTATCCAGTCGCTTAAATCCGGCTCCGGACAGTCCAGATGGAGACATTCGCAGGCTACCTGGGCCAGATTCTCTTTTTCCATGGCCAGAGGAGCTTCATACAGGTACTCCACATCCAGATTCTGAAGCACATGGCTGTCAGGTACGTTGCAGAATAATGCAATTTTATCTTTGATGGCCTGGTCCAGAGGATGTTCCGAACGGCACACAATAATATCAGGCTGGATTCCCATACCCTGCAGTTCCTTGACACTGGCCTGGGTGGGTTTTGTCTTCATTTCTCCGGAAGCGGTGATATAGGGAATCAGGGTAACATGGATTAAGATAGCGTTCTCATGTCCCACTTCGTGCTGGAACTGGCGGATGGATTCCAGAAAGGGCTGACTTTCCATATCACCCACGGTACCGCCTACCTCGATAATGGCAATATGGGTTTCTTCCGTGGTAAAATTCCGGTAAAACCGGCTCTTGATTTCATTGGTAATATGGGGGATTACCTGGACAGTGCCTCCGCCGTAGTCGCCCCGGCGTTCCTTCTGGAGCACGGACCAGTAGACCTTGCCCGTGGTTACGTTGGAATTTTTGCCTAAATTTTCATCAATAAAACGCTCGTAATGGCCCAAATCCAAATCTGTTTCCGCACCGTCGTCGGTGACAAAGACCTCTCCGTGCTGAATGGGGTTCATGGTGCCGGGGTCGATGTTGATGTAAGGGTCAAATTTCTGCATGGTGACTTTGTATCCGCGGGCTTTCAGCAGCCGGCCCAGGGACGCGGCGGTAATTCCCTTGCCGAGACCGGATACAACTCCACCGGTGACAAAGACGTATTTTACGGGCATAGACAGATCCTCCTTTATATGTGAACATTAATAAACTCTGATTATAACTAATATATTATACAACCTGCGGAGAAAGAAAGCCAGAACTTTTATAAAAATAAAAAAGATTTGGAAAGAAAAATCCTGTATTGAAAAATAAGTATTCTTATGTTACGATGAAACTCAAAAAATAAGTACATAAAGAACTTGAAAAGGAAAAAATATGGAGTTTTCCGATGAAATAAAAGAATTTTTGGATATGCAGAAGAAAGAAAATGGAGAATCAACTGCAAATATATATAGGAGCAAAATATATGCTTTTTACGAATTTGTCTCTTTAGAACTTAGAGAAAAGAATGTTACCTGTATTTGTTTCCTGAATGTAATGGATAAGGATACCTTATTACGGAGTGTAGAATATTATGTGAAGGCAGGTAACCTTAAAAGCAGAGCTGCTGTAGATATTTACTTTTCTGTAATAGGGAACTTTTATAAGTTTCTTTCAAAAAAATATGGAAAAACAAATGATTATTTTCAGGATAGCATAAAAACCGGGAATTTAAAGACGCATTTCATATAAACTTATTCCGTTTTTCGGATAAAACCAGAATTGGAAAAAGTACGGATAAAACGCAAAAAGGTATGGAAAAAGTACGGAAAAGTACGGATAAATCAAATGACAATTATAAAAAGATTATTCAGTATATAGAGGAAAGAGGGGCAATAACGAATAAAGAGGTTCAGGAGTTGCTGAATGTAAAAGATTCCCGTGCATTAAAAATCTTAAAAGAACTGGTAGAGGCAGGGGTATTGAAAAAAGAGGGAAAATTGAAGGGAAGTTATTATAAATTGAAGTAATTTGTTAGAAGTTTTGTCCTTTTGTTGACACACTCTGGCCTGTGTGCGGTTCTTTTTATAAAAACTTTAGAAATGCGGGGAAAAGTTTAGGAGAATTGTATTGATTTTCAAGGAAAATGCACATATAATAAAGAGGTGTCGCGAAACAGACGGTTGCGATACGCAGGAGGAAATAAATGGAGAACAAAGGAAATAACAATAACAAAGGTGGAAATAATAATGGCGGCAATAAAAACGGAATGACGATTATGGTCTTTATTCTGGCTGCTTTGCTGGTGCTTTTTCTGACCAGCCTTCTGAACAGCTGTGCCAAAGATGCCACCAACAAAGAAGTCACGTATTCGGAATTTATAGATATGGTGGAGCAGGATAAGGTAGAGTCGGTGACATTTACCTCCAACCGGATTAATATTACGCCCAAAGAGGAGAACAGATTATACCGGATAACTTATTACACAGCGGAATTAAATGATGAGACGCTGCTGCCGCTGCTGAAAGAGCATGACGTTAAATTCAGCGGAACTGTGGAAGATGTATCCACAGCCATTATGTGGAATATGGTAAGTTATATTCTGCCTCTGGTGCTGGTGTGGATTCTGCTTTATTTTCTGATTTTCCGCAAAATGGGAGGCGGCGGAATGATGGGGGTCGGGAAGACCACCGCAAAAGTTTATGTGGAGAAGTCCACAGGCGTTACATTCAAGGATGTGGCGGGACAGGACGAGGCCAAGGAATCCCTGCAGGAAGTGGTGGATTTCCTGCATAATCCCAGAAAATATACGGATATCGGAGCAAAGCTGCCCAAGGGAGCATTGCTGGTGGGCCCTCCGGGAACCGGTAAGACCCTCCTTGCCAAGGCAGTGGCCGGAGAGGCGAAAGTGCCTTTCTTTTCACTGGCAGGTTCTGATTTTGTGGAAATGTTTGTGGGCGTGGGTGCCTCCCGTGTCCGTGATTTGTTTAAAGAAGCTCAGAAACAGGCGCCCTGTATCATTTTTATTGATGAAATTGACGCTATCGGCAAGAGCCGGGATACCCGATACGGCGGCAATGATGAACGGGAACAGACCCTGAATCAGCTTCTGGCGGAGATGGACGGTTTTGATACTTCCAAAGGCCTTCTGATTCTGGCAGCAACCAACCGTCCGGAAGTACTGGACAAGGCTCTGCTGCGTCCGGGGCGTTTTGACCGCAGAATTATTGTGGACAAACCGGATTTGAAAGGAAGGGTGGAGACCCTGAAAGTCCATGCCAAAAATGTGCTTCTGGATGATTCCGTGGATTTGGATGCTATTGCACTGGCAACGTCCGGGGCAGTGGGCTCAGATTTGGCCAATATGATTAATGAAGCGGCCATCAATGCGGTAAAACAGGGCAGAAAATATGTAAATCAGGGAGATTTGTTTGAATCGGTAGAAGTGGTCATTGCAGGTAAAGAGAAAAAAGACCGGATAATGGGACCGAAAGAAAAGAAAATGGTTGCCTGTCATGAAGTGGGCCATGCGCTGGTGACTGCTTTGCAGAAAGATGCGGAACCGGTGCAGAAGATTACCATCGTGCCGAGAACCATGGGAGCACTGGGCTATACCATGCAGGTGCCGGAAGAAGAGAAATTCCTGATGACCAAAAATGAACTGGTGGCCCGTCTTGTCACCTATATGGGCGGCCGGGCAGCGGAGGAAATTGTATTTGATTCCGTTACCACAGGAGCTTCCAACGATATTGAACAGGCCACCAAGATTGCAAGGTCCATGGTGACCCAGTATGGCATGTCAGAACGGTTTGGCCTTATGGGACTGGTCACTGTGGAAAACCAGTACCTGGATGGAAGGGCAAGTCTGAACTGCGGAGAGGAAACAGCAGCCCAGATTGACCAGGAGGTTATGAAGATTCTGAAAGACAGCTATGACGAGGCGACCCGTCTGCTTCAGGAGAACCGGAACATTCTGGATGAGATTGCTCAGTACCTTTATGAACATGAGACAATTACCGGAAAAGAATTTATGAAGATTTTCCGTGAACTGAAGGGAATTCCGGAGCCGGAGGAAAAAACGGAAGCGGAAAAGGCCGCAGAAGGATTTAAAGCCGAAGAAACTCGTAAATGGGAATTTGCGAAACCGGAAGAAAAAGCTGTGTCCGGACATGAGCAGCAGGTCCCGGAAACAGCGGAGCAGATTTCTGCAAAACCGGAACCGGAAGAAGAATCAGTTCCGGAGGAAGAGCCAGTTCCGGAAACGCCGGAGCCGGAGGAAGAACCAGTTCCGGATAAGTCAGAGTCGGAGAAAGAGCCAGTTCCGGATACGTCTGTTCCGGAGGAAAAATCAGTTCCGGAAACGCCGGAGCCGGAGGAAGAATCAGTTCCGGATAAGTCAGAGTCGGAGAAAGAGCCAGTTCCGGATACGCCGGAGCCGGAAGAAGCATCTGTGAAGGAATCATCAGAACCGGAGCCGGAAGTTCTGGAACCGGAACAGCCGGAAGCTGTGGAGGCATATCTGGAAGTCAATACGCTGGAAGAAGAACCGATTCTGGAAGTGAATACCTTAAGTCCGGCGGAACTGCTGGAAGCCAGGATTCTGGAAGGCGGAGAAGAACTGAATCAGGATGATATGCCGGAGGATGCGGAGGCATATCTGGAGGTCAATACGCTGGAAGGAGGGAAAATCCCGCAGGAACTGACAGAACCTTCAAAAGGAGAGGAAGTTCTGCAGGAGACGTCAGAATCTCCGGAAGAAGAAATACAGATTATTCCTGTAATGGTAAATGGCCCTCAGGAGGAGAAACCGGAAGAAAAGCTCCTGTTGAATATGGAAGTTCCTGAGAATTCAGCCATTGTCTCTCTGCGGAAAAAGCGTATGGAGAAAAAGGCTGCAGAGGAAGAAACAGCTTCCCGGCAGGAAGACAGTGTGTCTGCTCTGGAAGAAGCTGTGAAAAAAGCCTTTTCAGCAGAGCCGGAGACTCCGGAAGAATGGGGATTTTTTCCGGTGAAAAAGGGTATTTCCGGGAAAGAAAAGGAAATTTCCCATACGCCGGATAAGGAAGGCGAGCCGGAAGAGGTGCAGGAAGAAGAACTTTCTGAAGCGCCGGAGAGAAATCCGGAGGCGGAACCTTTAGAAGCGCCGGAGGAAGACATGGAAGCAGAACAGGCTGATTCCGGAAATGGAGAAGATTATCTGGATAAACTCTTAAAAGGAATAAAATAATGTTTGATATTCAGGAAGAACTGAAAAAACTCCCTCAAAAGCCGGGAGTGTACATTATGCACGATGCGAAGGATACGATTATTTACATTGGAAAGGCAGTCAGCCTGCGGAATCGGGTGCGCCAGTATTTCCGTCCCAGCCATAATGAGGGACTGAAAAAGGAGCAGATGGTGAGACAGATTGAGCGGTTTGAATACATCATCACCGATTCCGAGCTGGAAGCGCTGATTCTGGAATGCAATCTTATCAAGGAGCATCGGCCCAAATATAATACCATGCTGAGGGATGATAAAACATACCCTTATATCAGAGTGACGCTGGGAGAGGATTTTCCCAGAGTCCTCTTTTCACGTCAGATGAAAAAAGACAAATCCCGGTATTTCGGGCCTTATACCAGCGCGGGCGCGGTAAAGGACACCATAGAACTGATTCAGAAGATATATTCTCTGCGGACCTGCAGCCGGTCTCTGCCCAAGGACATCGGAAAAGAGAGGCCCTGTCTGAATTATCATATCCACCAGTGTATGGCTCCCTGTCAGGGGAATGTGAGCAAAGAAGAATACCGGGAGCAGATTCGCCGGGTGATAGAATTTCTCAATGGAAATTACCAGCCGGTACTGAAAGAGCTGGAAGAAAAAATGCAGGCGGCCTCTGAAAATATGAATTTTGAAAAAGCCATTGAGTACCGGGAGCTTTTAAAAGCAGTAAAACAGATTGCCCAGAAACAGAAGATTACCAGTTCGGACGGAGAGGACAGGGATATTATCGCCATGGCCTCGGACGGAGAGGACGCGGTGGTTCAGGTATTTTTTGTGCGGGACGGTAAGCTGATTGGCAGGGACCATTTCCATGTGAATGTGGGAAGCGAGGATACCAGGCCCCAGGTGATGGCCACATTTCTGAAACAGTTCTATGCCGGAACACCTTTTATACCCAGAGAGCTGATGCTTCAGGAGGAAATAGAAGAATCCGAAGTGATAGAGGAGTGGCTGAGTCAGAAACGGGGACAGAAAGTTTACGTCCGGGTTCCCAAAAAGGGCACCAGAGAGAAGCTGGTGGAGCTGGCGGCTCAGAACGCTTCCATGGTATTATCCCAGGATAAGGAGAAAATCCGGCGGGAAGAAGGAAGAACCATCGGCGCTCTGAGGGAAATCGGAAAACTGCTGGAGTTAGAAGAACTGAAGCGGGTGGAAGCATTTGACATTTCCAATATCAACGGATTCGAAACCGTGGGCTCCATGGTGGTTTATGAAAAGGGGAAGCCCAAACGCAGCGATTACCGGAAATTCAAACTGCGTACCGTAACAGGGCCCGATGATTACGGTTCCATGTATGAAGTGCTTACAAGACGGTTTTCCCATGGAATGAAAGAACAGAAAGAAATGAAAGAGCGGGCGCTGGAACATGAATACGGCAGCTTTACCCGGTTTCCCGATTTGATTATGATGGACGGAGGAAAAGGGCAGGTGAATGTGGCTCTTAAGGTGCTGGGGGAGCTTGGACTGCATATTCCCGTATGCGGTATGGTAAAAGATGATAATCACCGCACCCGCGGGTTATACTATCAGAATAAAGAGATTCCCATTGACAGGCACGGCGAAGGATTTAAGCTGATTACCAGAATCCAGGATGAAGCTCACCGGTTTGCCATTGAATATCACCGGTCCCTGAGAAGCAAAGAGCAGGTGCATTCTGTGCTGGATGACATTCCGGGAATTGGGGCGGCCAGAAGAAAGGCCCTGATGAAGGCATTCCTTTCACTGGATGCCATACGGGAAGCAGATGTGGAGACGCTGGCGGAACTTCCTTCCATGAATCAGCAGGCGGCACAGGCGGTTTATGATTTTTTTCATTCTACAGGAAAAACTCTGTAGAATGAAAAACCAGAATGCGCAGTTGTTACTGTTTACTTCACCCGCTAAAGTAGCCAGGTCAGTTGAAGGAGAGCATCATCTGTGATAAAATATGCGTACGGAGTTCTGTCTGTAACAGGAAAAGATTTACTGCCGGAAGAACCGGAGAAAAGGAGATATGATGAACGGTGTAAGCGTGAAAAAAATAGTGGAAAAGATGAATCTGAAGGTACTGAATCCGGAAGTGGATATTAAGAAGCGCAAGGTGACAACCGCCGAAGTAAACCGTCCGGCATTGCAGTTAGCAGGATATTTTGATTATTTTGAAAAGAGCAGAGTGGAGATCGTGGGCATGGTGGAGCACACCTATATGCAGAAACTGGACCGGGAAGAAAAACTGGATTTATATCGGAAATTCTTTTCTCACAACGTACCCTGCGTCATTTTCAGCCGGAATCTGGAGCCGGACGGAGACCTTCTGCAGATTGCAACGGAGCATGATACTCCGGTGCTTTCCACAGATTACGGTACTTCTGCATTTATGGCAGAGCTGATTTATTATCTGGGAGAAGCGCTGGCGCCCTGTATTTCCATTCACGGCGTGCTGGTGGACGTATACGGAGAAGGACTGCTGATTATGGGAGAGAGCGGAATAGGTAAAAGCGAGGCCGCCCTGGAACTGATTCGCAGAGGCCATCGTCTGGTCAGCGACGATGTGGTGGAAATCCGCAAGATTAACAAGCATACGCTGGTGGGAACGGCGCCGGATATTACCAGATATTTTATTGAGCTGCGGGGCGTGGGCATTATTGATGTGAAGACTCTGTTTGGCGTGGAATGTGTGAAAGAGAAACAGAATATAGATTTGGTAATCAAACTGGAAGACTGGAAGAAAGAAAACGAATATGACCGTCTGGGACTGGAGGAGGAATATACGGAATTTCTCGGCAATAAGGTGGTATGCCACTCTCTGCCTATCCGCCCCGGACGTAATCTGGCTGTCATCTGCGAGTCTGCGGCGGTAAACCACAGACAGAAAAAGATGGGCTACAATGCGGCGAAAGAACTGTACCGCCGGGTACAGGAAAACCTGCAGAAGTCAGAAGATGAGGAAGAAGAGGACTGATGCGGCACAACCGGCTGCCGGAGAGCGAGGCAGGCGAAGGCTGATTCAGAGTAACTGCCCGTGAAGGGAATCATCAGAGTGAACAGGAGGAACAGACAATGGAAAGAAAAAATGCATGGAAGAAATACCCGGAAGGGGAACGGGAAGCAGTATTTGCTTTCGGAGAACAGTACAGAAAATTCATTTCAGACTGTAAAACAGAGCGGGAATGCGTGACAGAGCTGGTGGCTCAGGCGAAGGCAGCAGGATTCGAGGATTTAAAGGATATTCTGGCCTCCGGCCGGACCATCAAAACCGGGGACAGAATATATGCGGAAAATATGGGTAAACTGCTGGCGCTGTTCGTCATCGGAAAACAGCCTCTGGAACAGGGCATGAATATCCTGGGAGCTCATATTGACTCGCCGAGACTGGATTTAAAACAGGTACCCCTCTATGAAGATACGGAGCTGGCCCTTCTGGATACCCATTACTATGGAGGCGTGAAAAAGTATCAGTGGGTGGCTTTGCCCCTGGCCCTTCATGGAGTGATTGTGAAGAAAGACGGCACAAAAGTAATCGTCAATGTAGGGGAAAAAGACGAAGATCCTGTATTCGGTGTCAGCGACTTGCTGATTCATCTGGCCGCAGACCAGCTTGAGAAAAAAGCTGCCAAAGTCATAGAAGGGGAAAATCTGGATGTGCTGGTGGGCAGTATTCCCTTTGAAAAAGAAGAAGATAAGGAAAAAGCCAAAGAAACTGTCAAGGCAAATGTACTGAATATTCTGAAAGAACAGTATAATATAGAAGAAGATGATTTCCTGTCAGCGGAAATCGAAGTGGTTCCCGCCGGAAAAGCCAGAGACTACGGGTTTGACCGCAGCATGATTATGGGCTACGGCCATGATGACAGAGTATGCGCATATCCTTCCTTTGCAGCCCTTCTGGAAGCAGGCGTATGCGAAAAAACAGGAGTCTGCCTGCTGGTAGATAAGGAAGAAATCGGAAGCGTGGGAGCTACGGGTATGCAGTCTCAGTTTTTTGCCTATACGGTAGCGGAAATTATGAATCAGATGGGCGGTTACAACCAGATTACATTCAACCGGGCCATGAGCAGCTCCAAAGTCCTTTCTTCCGACGTAAGCGCGGCTTACGACCCCCTGTATGCCTCTGTTATGGAGAAGAAAAACTGCGCATACTTCGGAAACGGACTGGTGTTCAACAAGTACACAGGCTCCAGAGGAAAAGGAGGCTCCAACGACGCCAATCCCGAATACATGGCAGAGCTGCGGAAGATTATGGATGACAACGACGTATCTTTCCAGACTTCAGAGCTTGGAAAGGTAGACCAGGGCGGCGGCGGAACCATCGCCTATATTCTGGCAAATTATAATATGTCTGTGATTGACAGCGGCGTGGCTGTGCTGAACATGCACGCTCCCTGGGAAATCATCAGCAAAGTGGATTTATATGAAGCAAAACGAGGCTATACGGCATTTTTGAAAGAGGCGTAAATGTTAAACGAGATTTTTTCAGAACAGTTACGGAAGATACTGGGGGAAGAACAGTACAGCATACAGGAACCCATGAGCAGGCACATTACCTTTCGCGTGGGAGGCCCGGCCGATTACTATGTGCGTCCCGGAAGAGAGCAGATAGAGCCGGTGGCTGCACTGTGCAGAGAGTTTGAAATTCCCTGGATGGTGAAAGGGAACGGCAGCAATTTGCTGGTGGGGGATAAGGGCGTCCGGGGCCTGGTGATGGAACTGGGTAAAATGGCGGAACATATTACCGTGGAGGGTACCGTCGTTCGGGCAGAAGCAGGGGCGATGCTGTCAGCAGTGGCCCTGCAGGCAGCCCGCCAGGAACTTACCGGCATGGAGTTTGCCTCAGGAATCCCCGGCAGTATCGGCGGAGCAGTGGTTATGAATGCGGGAGCCTACGGGGGAGAAATGAAGCAGATACTGAGAAAAGTAACGGTGTTCACTCCGGAAGGGCAGGAAAAAGAACTAAGCCTGGCAGAACTGGATTTGGGATACCGCCATAGCTGTATTCCGGAAAACCGCTATATTGTACTGGAGGCAGAGCTGGAACTTCAGAAAGGGAATGGGGAAGCCATCCGGCAGCGGATGGCGGAACTGAAGGAACAGAGATTCGCAAAACAGCCTCTGGAATACCCCAGCGCCGGAAGCACCTTTAAGCGGCCGGAAGGGTATTTTGCAGGAAAACTCATCCAGGATGCGGGACTTCGGGGCTATCAGGTGGGCGGCGCCCAGGTGTCCGAAAAGCACTGCGGATTTGTCATCAACCGGGGCCAGGCAACGGCCGGGGATATCCGGCAGTTAATCCGGGACGTACAGGACAGGGTGGAAGCCAGAACCGGGGTGCGCCTGGAGCCGGAAGTCAGGTTTACAGGGGAATTTTAAGGGGATATTAAGGAGGATAAGCAGTGAAATTTGTGATTTTGACAGGGATGTCCGGAGCAGGAAAAAGTACGGCTCTGAAAGTGATGGAGGATATCGGGTATTTTTGTGTGGATAATCTTCCGATTGCCCTTCTTGAGAAATTTGCGGAGCTTGCGGACGTGCCGGGGGCAGAGCTGCAGAAAGTGGCCCTGGGGGTGGATATCCGCAGCGGCCAGTCACTGGATGAACTGCAGAATGTTCTGGACAGGCTTCGCCAGGCAGGAACATCTTTTGATATTCTCTATCTGGATTCCACAGACCAGGTGCTGGTGAAGCGTTATAAGGAAACCCGGCGTACCCATCCTCTGGCAGGAGGGGAGCGGGTGGACAAAGGAATTCAGAAAGAGCGGATGCGTCTGGAATTTCTGAGGAAACAGGCGGATTACATTCTGGATACCAGCAATATGCTCACCAGAGAGCTGAAAGCAGAGCTGGAAAAAATATTTGTGAAGAATCAGGATTATAAGAATCTGTTTGTGACGATTGTTTCCTTTGGCTTCAAATACGGAATCCCCACAGATTCGGATCTGGTGTTTGACGTGCGGTTTCTGCCCAATCCCTATTATGTGGAAGGGCTGCGGGCCAAAACAGGCAACACCAGAGAGATTCAGGAATTTGTCATGCAGTACCCGGAAGCAGGAAAGTTTCTGGATAAACTGGAAGACATGGTGAGATTTCTGATTCCCCATTATATCACCGAGGGTAAGACCCAGCTTGTAATCAGCGTAGGCTGCACCGGAGGAAAACACCGGTCTGTGACCCTTGCCAACGGACTGTACGAGAGACTGAAGCACCAGGAATCCTTTGGAATCAAAATTGAACACCGGGACATCCAGAAGGATGGACAGCGAGGAAAATAGCAGGAGGAGAGATACATGTCTTTTTCCGGTCAGGTAAAAGAAGAACTGTCACGCCAGATTCATAAGAGCAGACATTGCCGGATTGCGGAAATTGCAGCTATTCTGAGCTTTGCGGGAAGGCTGGAAGAAACAGAGGAAGAAAGCATTCTCAGAGTGTACACGGAGAACCTTTCTCTGGCCCGGAAATACTTTATCCTGATGAAACAGACTTTTCAGGTCACCTGTCGGATTGCGGTACGGCAGAATATTTATCTTCACAAAAGCAGAACCTTCGTGATTTCCCTGTCCGGACAGGAGAAAGTCGGCAGGGTACTGCAGGCGGTCAAATGGCGCAGTGAGAAAAATGAGGATATCCGTACCAGAGAACTGGTGCACGGAATTCTGGTACAGAAATCCTGCTGCCGCCGGGCCTTTATCCGAGGCGCATTTTTAAGCGCGGGCTCCATGAGCGACCCGGAGAAATCCTATCATTTCGAGATTGTCTGTACCGGAGAAGAAAAGGCCGGACAGTTAATGGAAATCATCAACAGCTTTGACATGGATGCCAAAGTGGTCATGCGCAAAAAAAATCATGTGGTCTACCTGAAAGAAGGCGCCCAGATTGTGGATATGCTGAATATCATGGAGGCCCATGTGGCCCTGATGAATCTGGAAAATGTACGGATTATCAAGGAAATGCGCAATTCCGTCAACCGTCAGGTGAACTGCGAGACGGCCAATATCAATAAAACGGTCAGCGCGGCAGTACGCCAGGTGGAGGACATTAATTATATAAAGCATACCAGAGGGCTGGACAGTCTGCCGGATAATTTAAGAGAAGTGGCTCTGATTCGCCTGCAGTATCCCCAGGCTCCCTTAAAAGAACTTGGAATTTTTCTGGAGCCGCCGGTGGGAAAATCAGGGGTGAACCACAGACTTCGCAGATTATGCGAACTGGCGGAAGAATACAGACAGACAGATTGTGAGAATATGCAGGGCGGAAAATCGCCTGCGTAAAGTAAGGAGGAAGGCCTATGCTGCGGGAAACCATGAAAATAAGAATCAAAAATGGGGCGGATGCACGTATACTGGCAGAACTGGTGCAGGTGGCCAATTACTATTCGTGCAGTGTTTATCTGGAAAAAGACGGAAAGCGTATCAATGCCAGAAGTCTGATGGGGATGATGAGTCTGGGGCTTCCGGAAGGAGAGGAAATTACGGTGACAACAGACGGAGAACGGGAAGCAGACGCCATGGAGTCTGTCCGGCAGTTTCTGAAAGATTAAGGGAGGCGCTCCGATGAAAAGAAAAAAACTGCTGTTTGTATATAACCCTTTTTCCGGAAAAGGGCAGATTAAGCATAAATTATCGGAAATCACAGACCAGTTTGTAAAGAGCGGATATGAAGTGACTATTTATCCCACCCAGAAGCCTCAGGACGCCATGGAGCTGGTGGAGCAGGCGGAAGACGTTTACGCCCTGGTAGTTTGCAGCGGCGGGGACGGTACCCTGGACGAAACCGTAACTGGAATGATGAAACGGGAGAAAAAAGTACCCATCGGATATATTCCCGCAGGCAGCACCAACGATTTTGCCAATTCCCTGGATATTCCCAAAAGTATGGAGCAGGCCGCAAGGATAGCAGTGGAGGGAGAACCCTTTGGCTGTGACATCGGCAGCTTTAACGGAGATTATTTCGTCTATATTGCGGCTTTCGGCCTGTTTACGGATGTGTCCTATGCCACAAGCCAGGAGCTGAAAAACAGAATCGGCCATCTGGCCTACCTGCTGGAAGGGGTAAAACGGATTCCCGGTATCCAGTCTTACCATCTCCAGGTCACCTGTGAGGGCCAGACCTTTGAAGACGAATTTATCTACGGGATGGTAACCAATTCCACCTCCGCCGGAGGATTCAAAAATATTACCGGGAAACATGTGGAGCTGGACGACGGCCTTTTTGAGGTCACTTTAATCCGTATGCCCAGAAATCCCATAGAGCTGAATGAAATTATCGGAAGCCTGACCAATCTCATTGACGATACGGATTTGATATATACCTTTAAAACAGACCGGATTGCCCTGAAGTCCCTGGAGGAAATTCCCTGGACTCTGGACGGAGAGTTCGGAGGGGCCCACAGGGAGGTGGAAATTCAGAATGTGAAACAGGCTGTTCAGATTATGATAAAAAGGAAAGAATTATCAGGATAATATCTTTTCTTTTTGGAAAAAGTAGGATATAATAGCTAAGGACAGAACTGTTCCCAACAGTTTGCCGAAAGATTTGAAATTCAGGAGCGTTCCCTGTCATGGACAGGGGGCAGAAATGGAGGAAGAGAAATGTTAGTATCTGCAAAAGAAATGTTACAGAAAGCAAAAGCAGGACACTACGCAGTGGGGCACTTTAACATCAACAATCTGGAGTGGACGAAGGCTGTCTTACTGACTGCAGAGGAATTAAAATCCCCGGTTATTCTGGGTGTATCCGAAGGCGCGGGAAAGTATATGACAGGATTCAAAACAGTAGTTGGAATGGTAAACGGAATGCTGGAAGAACTGAAGATTACAGTTCCTGTTGCACTTCATCTGGATCATGGCAGCTATGACGGATGTATGAAATGTATTGAAGCAGGATTTTCTTCTATTATGTTTGACGGTTCCCATTATCCCATCGAGGAAAATGTGGAGAAGACAAAAGAGCTGGTAAAGCTTGCCCATGATAAAGGAATGTCCATTGAAGCAGAAGTAGGCGCTATCGGCGGCGAGGAAGACGGCGTTGTGGGAGCAGGAGAATGTGCGGACCCGGATGAATGTAAGGCAATTGCAGATCTGGGCGTTGACATGCTGGCAGCAGGCATCGGCAATATCCACGGAAAATATCCGGATAACTGGGCAGGACTGAGCTTTGAGACTCTGGATGCCATTCAGCAGCAGACAGGCGATATGCCTCTGGTACTTCACGGTGGTACAGGCATTCCGGAAGATATGATTAAGAAGGCAATTTCCCTGGGCGTTGCAAAGATCAATGTAAATACAGAATGTCAGTTGTCCTTTGCAGCAGCAACCAGAGAATACATTGAAGCAGGCAAAGATCAGCAGGGCAAAGGCTTTGACCCCAGAAAGCTGCTGGCACCCGGCACAGACGCCATCAAAGCTACCGTAAAAGAGAAAATGGAATTATTCGGCTCTGTTGGAAAGGCATAAAGAAAGCATATTTCACAGTCGGACAGAAGGACATTGTCTATATTCCATAAAAAAAAGAAAGAAAAAGAATAAATTTATCTGAAATAGCAAAAAATAAAATTTTTCTAAAATTTCTATTGCTTTTTTCTGAAAAGTAGAGTATCGTATTACCAGACAGAAAACAAACGATAGAACAAGGGCGTTCCAGCAGAGGTGGAATGCCCTTTTTTTGGAAAGGAAGAGAGTGTATGAGCGAATATTACAACGTATCAGAAATTTTTGGGGAAAACGTATTTAACGATGCAGTTATGCAGGAACGTCTCCCCAAAAAAGTTTACAAACGGCTGATGGACGTAATCAGCGAAGGCAGGGAGCTGGATCTGGAGACTGCGGACGTGGTTGCCCATGAGATGAAGGAATGGGCCATTGAAAAAGGTGCTACCCATTATACCCACTGGTTCCAGCCTCTGACCGGAGTGACAGCGGAAAAGCATGATTCCTTTATCACAGCTCCCATGGCGAACGGAAAGGTACTGATGAGCTTTTCCGGAAAAGAGCTGATTAAGGGAGAGCCGGACGCCTCCTCATTTCCATCGGGAGGACTGCGGGCTACCTTTGAGGCCAGAGGCTATACTGCCTGGGACTGCACTTCCCCGGCCTTTGTAAGGCAGGACGCGGCAGGAGCCACCCTCTGT
Organism: Lachnospiraceae bacterium JLR.KK002; assembly: GCA_036941025.1. Classification (NCBI taxonomy): domain Bacteria; kingdom Bacillati; phylum Bacillota; class Clostridia; order Lachnospirales; family Lachnospiraceae; species Lachnospiraceae bacterium JLR.KK002. The sequence continues at coordinate 2,796,871 of JAYMNP010000001.1, read as the reverse complement.
ATTCCCACTGCATTCTGTTCCTATACGGGAGAAGCCCTGGATCAGAAGACTCCGTTGCTGCGCTCCATGGAAGCCATTAACATCCAGTCCATGCGTCTGCTGAAATTATTTGGAAATACCACATCCAAAAAAGTGACCCCGTCCGTAGGGCCGGAGCAGGAATATTTCCTGGTGGACCGGGAGAAATATCTGAAACGGAAAGATTTGATTTTCACCGGACGTACCTTATTCGGCGCCATGCCTCCCAAAGGCCAGGAAATGGATGACCATTATTTCGGAGCTATCCGGGAGCGGATTGCGGCCTATATGCGGGATGTGAATAAAGAGCTGTGGAAACTGGGGGTTACCGCCAAAACCCAGCACAACGAAGTGGCTCCGGCCCAGCACGAGCTGGCGCCCATCTATGCGGAAGCCAACGTGGCTGTGGACAATAACCAGCTTGTGATGGAAACACTGAAGAAAGTAGCCGGCCGCCACGGTATGATGTGTCTGCTTCATGAAAAACCCTTTGCAGGGGTGAACGGTTCCGGAAAACATAACAACTGGTCCATCACCACCGATGACGGAATCAATCTTCTGGATCCGGGCAAGACTCCCCATGACAATATCCAGTTCCTGCTGGTGCTGACCTGTATTCTGAAAGCAGTGCACAAACATGCGGATTTACTCCGGGAATCTGCCGCAGACGCCGGAAATGACCACAGGCTGGGAGCCAATGAGGCGCCGCCCGCTATCATTTCCATTTTCCTGGGAGAACAGCTTCAGGATGTGCTGACCCAGTTAATCAGCACCGGAGAGGCTACCAGAAGCCTGAAAGGGGAAGTGCTTCAGACAGGTGTGAAGACCTTGCCCGATTTTATGAAAGACGCCACTGACCGGAACCGTACCTCACCCTTTGCCTTTACCGGCAATAAATTCGAGTTCCGTATGGTGGGTTCCAATGATTCCATTGCAGCTCCTAATGTGGTGCTGAATACCATTGTGGCAGAAGCCTTTTCCGATGCCTGCGACGTACTGGAAAAAGCAGATGATTTCGAGATGGCAGTGCATAACCTGATTAAAGAGCAGGCCACAGCCCATCAGGATATTGTATTTAACGGGAACGGTTATTCACCGGAATGGGTGGAAGAAGCCGAACGCCGGGGACTTCCCAATATCACCAATATGGTGGATGCAGTTCCGGCGCTGATTACGGACAAAGCCGTAGCATTGTTTGAAAAATTTAACGTATTTACCAGAGCTGAACTGGTATCCAGAAGCGAGATTCTCTATGAAAGCTATGCAAAGGCGCTGAACATTGAAGCCCGCGCCATGATTGATATGGCAGGAAAACAGATTATCCCGGCGGTAATTAAGTATACCACAGCCCTTGCATCCTCCATCAATGCTGTGAAAGCCGCATGCGACGCGGATATCAGTGTCCAGACAGATTTGCTGAAAGAAGTGTCCGCGCTCCTGGCAGAAGCGAAAAATGCCCTGAAGAATCTGACGGAAATTGCAGACCGGGCTTCCGCCATGAGCGAAGGCAGAGATCAGGCCATCTGTTATCGTGACCAGGTAAAAACAGCCATGGACGCACTGCGTACGCCGGTGGATAAACTGGAAATGATTGTAGATAAGGATATGTGGCCCATGCCGTCCTACGGAGATCTGATTTTTGAAGTATAGTATATAAATAAGAGAAACGGCCTGTGTGCGGCGGCCTTAAAAGGGCTCCGTACACCTGGCGCATTCCCTGAAAAGGGAGGATGCCAGGCAACTGTCGTCGCCTGGCATTTATTATGAAAAAGTTTATTCGAAAAAGTAATTTAATGTATAATTACCTGAGACTTTCTTTTGTTATGGTTTTATTATATGTGGAAGAAATGAAGTTTCCGTGTTGATGAAATGAAACTTTTTTGAATCTAAAATGAATAATCTGTGAACAGAAAACTGCATGAAAACGGTACTTTTGTGGAGCCACGACGCTGTGGACGACGGAAAAGCACCGTTTTTTATTTTATAAACAATTATGCGCACCTGTGCGCAAAAGGGAGGAATTATTATGACAGAACAGACAATTGTAAGCCTGGTAAGCGAGCATACCTTTGGCATCTGGTTTTTAATCGGGGCCGCGCTGGTATTCTGGATGCAGGCAGGATTTGCCATGGTGGAAGCAGGTTTTACCAGGGCGAAAAACAGCGGCAACATTCTGATGAAGAACCTGATGGACTTCTGTATCGGAACGGTAATGTTTATTCTTATCGGATTTTCTCTGCTGCTGGGAGAAGATCTGCTGGGATTTATCGGAAAACCGGGATTTGATATTTTTTCATCTTATCAGGATTTTGATTTTTCAAATTTTGTGTTCAATCTGGTATTCTGCGCCACTACAGCCACCATTGTGTCCGGCGCCATGGCAGAACGGACAAAATTTTTATCCTACTGTATATATTCCGGTGTGATTTCCGCTCTGATTTACCCCATCGAGGCTCACTGGATCTGGGGCGGCGGCTGGCTGGCTCAGATGGGATTTCATGATTTTGCAGGCTCCTGCGCCATCCATATGGTGGGCGGAATTTCCGCTCTGATTGGAGCCGGGATTCTGGGGCCCCGAATCGGTAAGTTTTCACGGGATAAAGATGGGAAAATCAATAAAGTGAATGCATTTCCGGGGCATAATCTGCCACTGGGCTGTCTGGGCTGTTTCATTCTCTGGTTCGGATGGTACGGATTTAACGGTGCGGCCGCAACCAGTATCCCTCAGCTCGGCTCCATTTTTCTGACCACTACCATTGCACCGGCAGTGGCAACGGTGGTATGTATGGTGTTTACCTGGATAAAATTCGGCAAACCTGACGTGTCCATGTGTCTGAACGCCTCTCTGGCAGGCCTGGTGGGAATCACCGCCCCCTGTGATGTGACAGACGCCTTCGGTGCCATTGCAGTCGGCCTGGTATCCGGCCTTCTGGTGGTATTCGGCGTATGGCTGCTGGATTACAAACTGCACATAGACGATCCGGTGGGGGCTGTGGCAGTCCATTGTCTGAATGGAATCTGGGGAACTGTGGCAGTAGGGCTGTTTGCCACCTCCTCCGCACCCGGAAGCGAAATTGACGGACTGTTTTACGGAGGCGGATTCCATCAGCTCGGCCTTCAGCTTCTGGGAGTTGTATCTGTGGCCGCCTGGACGGTGGTAACCATTACCATTGCATTTCTGGCTATCAGAGGGACCATCGGCCTGCGGGTAACGGAAGAAGAGGAGATTGTGGGTCTGGACGCCACGGAACATGGAATTGCTTCCGCATATTCCGGATTCAGCATTATGGATATTTCCAATACCATGACCATGGATATCAACGAAAATACGGATTTGGGCATTTCAGAATATGAAAATGCCTCTCCTGCCCAGCGGGATGCGGCGGTAAAGGTGGTGGCTCCACCCAGAGAGGTCACCGGTATGTACAAGGTATCCATTGTGGCAAAACTGTCCAGGTATGACAAACTGAGAAAAGCCATGAATGAGCTGGGAGTTACCGGCATGACCGTAACACAGGTGATGGGCTGCGGCATCCAGCGGGGAGCCGGAGAGAAGTACCGGGGCGTGGAACTGGACGCGACTCTGCTGCCCAAAGTGAAACTTGAAATTATCGGCGGAAATATTCCGGTGGAAAAAGTAATTGAAGCGGCCAGAAAAACCCTTTACACAGGCCATATCGGTGATGGCAAGATTTTTGTATATGATGTGGCAAAGGTGGTAAAAATCCGTACCGGAGAGGAGGATCTGGCGGCGTTGCTGGATGTGGAATAGCATGTAACAGATACCTTTCAGAAACCAGTGGATTTTTTCGTCCAAAGCGTTTATAATGAAGACAATAATGAAAAGTAAAGCGCGGAGGAAGGAAAATGGAAAATAATCTGTTATTTATCAATCAGAATAAAGATATTATCCAGGAATTTCTGGAGGCGATGGAAGGAAGAGACTGCCCTATGGAAATTGATACGGCTGACAGCGGCCTGGAAGCGGCATTTCTTCTGAAGAAAAAGAAATATAAGGTAGTGGTCACAGGACTGGATCTGCCCACTTATGACGGAACGAAAATCATCGAATATCTGAACAGAAATTATCCCAGGACCGTCTGTATCGTTTATTCCTGGCGGCTGGAGCTGGCCCATGTAAAGCTGCTGGTAAACGAGCGGAAGGTATTCCGGATTTTCCAGCGGCCCACCAACTATCTCCAGTTGTACGGAGCTATTATGGACGGATTTATCAAATACGACAGGAAAGAGACAGACGCTCTGGAACGGCGTGATCTGGAGCAGAATCTGAAAAAAGCGTCCGTACAGGCAGCCATGCTGAAACGGGTAGCAGAGGAACGCCCCTGGGAGAAGAAAGAACTGGTCAAATTCCTTCATGCACTGCTGAATGTGTTTGTCCGGGATGTTGAGTCAGAACTGTCTGAGCAGGAAAAATGGAAGCTGGTTGAATACGAGCGGAAGGTATTGTTCCGTCTGCTGGAAAAAGAGGGAGGATTCCCTGGGAATCTGGAAGAGGTCAGACGTGATATCTATAAGCATTTTCTGCATCCGGAGCGGGATCAGCAGGTGGTGCTGGAGATTGAAAACTGCCCCCAGGAGATGGACCCGTATTTTTGCACAAATCTCCACTTTATTATCTGGCTGCTTCTTACCAGATTTGAGATGATTTCCTGGGTATTCCACGTAAAAATTGTGATTATGCCAGTGAATCAGGAGCGGTTCCGTGTAAGAGTAGAAGGTGTGTTCCCGGAGAAGGTCTGGGGAGAGGCCCACGAGAACCGGACAGCAAGGGTGATGACCGGGGTAACCCAGAATATACTGGAGTGCTTTGCAGACCGGTTTAACCAGAGTATCAGCGATGAAAAAGTTGTTTATTATATGGAAGTAGCCGCCAGACAGCCTGCACAGACAGAGCAGGCAGAAATCTGATTTCTGCGGCAACAAAGCGGACAGGTCCGCATATTACTTTTATCTTATGGGAAGACACTTTCACGCTTTAGCGTGGCAAGGTCTTTCCTGTAAGATAAAAAGAGGCGCTGTAAAATCATCCGGACAGATGATTTTACAGCGCCTTCTTCCGGCAGGAAATAATAAGCGGACAGATTATGCTGTCTGATTTGCCATTTTACAGAGTTCTTCCAGCATTTTCGGCAGTTCCGTGTGCATGGTTTCTTCTGAAAACTGGCATGTGCCTACTTTCCGGTGTCCGCCGCCCTGGTATTTCAGCATCAGGCTGCCCACATTTACTTCACAGGTACGGTTCAGAATGCTGTAGCCCACAGCAGCAGAACAGCCCTGTCCGCCCCGGCCGCTGACAATCCATGCGGAAATATTCTGTTCCGGATACATACTGTAAATCATAAAGCGGTTTCCCGTATAGATGGGCTCCACACCTCTTAAATCAGAAATAATCACATTTCCTTCTGTCCGCGTATACTTTTCTACCATTTCCTTAAACTTTTCCGTCTGTTCCCAGTATACTTCAATTCGTTCCTTCACATCCGGAAGTTCCAGAATCTCCGTTGTGGACATGGTGCGACATGCTTCCATGAGCTTTTCCATCAACTGGTAGTTGGAAATGGAAAACTGGCGCCATCTTCCAAGTCCGGTTCTGGGGTCCATCAGAAAGCCAACCAGGATCCATCCGGAGGGATGAAGTACTTCCTCTATGGTCAGGTTGCCGGAATCTACCTTGTCTACCGCTTCCATCATTTCTCCGAACTGGGGAAAACGTTCGCTGCCTCCGTAATACTCATAAATAATCCTGGCACAGGAAGGGGTAATCCTGCTCTCACCTTTATATTTTCCTTCCAGCTCCAGCCGCTCATGTTCGCTGGAATGATGGTCGAACCACAGTCCGCAGCCTTCCACAAAAGGTACATTTGCCAGACAGTCGTTCTCATTGATTTCCACCAGACCATCCTGTAAATCCTTTGGATGTGCAAATTTCCAGGTGTCAATAATGCCTGCCTCTAAAAGCAGTGCTCCGCATACCAGGCCGTCAAAATCGGAACGTGTCACTAATCTCACTTTAATATCCTCCTCACTGTGATTTATCATAGAACGTATTCTTTTATTTATCATATCATATCATAACTGCGGCGCAATACGCAATCTGTTCTTCCGGAAAGGACACAAAATCTGCAACAGTTCGGCGCAGGTCTCTTTAAACAGGCCGCAGACCGCCTGCCAGGCAGTCCGCTGCAGGCGCAGTTCCTGCCTGAGGCTTAAGGGACGTTCAGGGGGTGTTTTCCCCGGTGTCATTTTCCGGAGGCTCCGGTTCTTCCGTGTCATTCTCCGGAGGTTCCGGTTCCTCTGGTTCTTCCAGCTCCTGGTCATTCCTGTCCTGCTCGCTGTCGTCCCTGTCGTTGTCGTTTTTGTCGTTTTTGTCGTTTTTGTCCGGCTTTTTGTTATTGTCAGAAGGAAGATTGATTTCCGGAATTTCAGGAATTACAGAGGCTGCTGTGTGGATGGTACAGTAATTTTCCTGACTCAGGGAATCGGACAGCAGGTAAGGGCCGTCGTCCGTATCCGGGGAACCTCCAACGATATAGATACCGCTCTGCCGGTTTTCTTCCGGACAGAATTCATTTGCAAGCATACCGGAGGCCGTACAGATGGTGGCGCTTACATGATGGTCGCAGTACTCGTTGGGAACGGTTCCTGCGGCAAAAAGTTCTGTTTCCACCATGCTGCCCCGCGGGTCCATGTCACACAGGCCTTCTACCGCCAGTTTCCCGGATTTTTTGCAGACGTCGGCTGTCACGATGCCTTCCGGCCGGGTAAATTCCTTATACTCCAGATTTTCATGAAGGCGGCCCATAATATTTTTCCAGAGTGTTTTGGGATTGGCTGTAAGGGCGCCCTCCTGGGGGCTGTTGTCATCATAGCCGCACCATACCGTACAGGTATAATAGGGAGTAAAGCCTGCAAACAGCACGTCCCGGTTCTTTGTGGTGGTTCCTGTTTTTCCTGCAATGGGCATGTTGCCGAAGTTGACGGCCCCTCCTGTTCCCACATTGACCACATCCTCCATGGCGGAAGTCAGCAGATAAGCGGTACTTTCCTTTAATACGGTATGGGTTTCCGGGCTGTTGTCAATCAGCACGTTGCCGTTGTGGTCCAGAATCCTGTTATAAAATCTGGGTTTAATATAAGTGCCTCCATCGGCAATGGTGGCGTAGGCGCCGGTCAGTTCCAGATTGGTCACACCCTGAGTAATGCCGCCCAGAGCCAGGGATTCCACAATGTCTTCCTCCTTCAGGGTGGTGAAGCCAAAATTTTTCAGATAATCATAACCGGTCTGGGGGGAGATATCTGCCAGTGTTTTTACTGTCACCACGTTGATGGATTTGGTGATGGCGTAACGGATGGTGGTGAATCCCCGGTAACTGTCGTCATAGTTGCGCAGGGAAGTTCCGTTGGAATAGGAAAAAGGTGCGTCATCCTGCACGGTGGCAAGGGTCATGCCGGCAGTGTCAAGAGCCGGTGCGTAGGCTGCCAGTACCTTAAAGGTGGAGCCGGGCTGTCTGGAGGTATCGGTGGCCCGGTTCAGGGTCCGGCTTCCGGTCTTGTCTCCCCGGCCGCCCACGATGGCTTTCACATCCCCGGTATACTGGTCTATGATGGTAACAGCCGCCTGGGGCTGCAGAGTGAATACCACAGATTCCCCTCCTTCCGGAATGGTGTCCCCGCTTTCCATAATTTCGGCTTTGTAGGCGTCGATGGCGGCCTGAGCTTCTTCCTGGCTGGAGAAATTCAGAGAATAGTCCGGGGAGGCGGCGCTGTAATAGGAAATCATGGTCTGGTCGCTGTAATTCTTCATGGTACCGTCTTTTTTTTCCACGGTAAGCCGGTAGGAAAAGGAATATTTTGCGGCGGTGGAGTAATTATCCGGATTATTGACTTCCTCGTCGCAGACCTGCTGAATGGCCATGTCCTGGGTGGATTCAATGGTAAGGCCGCTGTTGTAAATGGCCTTGTATGCCTGAGTATCCGTGTAGCCTTTCTTTTCCACCAGGTCCTGTACCACCTGGTCAATCACCGCGTCCACGAAATAAGAATTGGGATTTTCTTCTGCATATTCAATATTTACCTGCTGAATCCGGGAATAAACGTCGTCTTTCAGGGCTTCTTCGTACTGCTCATCTGAAATATAGTTCTGATCCCGCATATTTTTCAGCACCTGTTTCTGGCGCTTCTTATTTTCTTCCGGATGGCTGACGGGATTGTAGGCGGAAGGATTCTTGGTAATCCCTGCGATGACCGCTCCCTCGGAAAGGGTCAGCTCGGAAACGTCTTTTCCAAAATAGCGGCGGGAGGCGGACTGGACGCCCAGAGTATTCTGCCCAAGGTTGATGGTATTCAGATAATTTTCCAGTACCCAGTCTTTGGATTTGATTTTGCTCAGCTCTACGGCAAGGTACTGCTCCTGGATTTTACGTTTGACCTTTTCAATGCCGGACTGGTTGGTCCAGCCTTCAAATACATTGTTTTTCAGGAGCTGCTGGGTAATGGTGCTGGCCCCCTGGCTGAAGTGGAATCCGTTGCTGATGCCTTTAAAGCCTGCCCGGATAATCCCTTTTAAATCAATGCCGTTGTGCTCATAGAACCGTTCGTCCTCAATGGCCACAAAAGCATGTTGCACGTCTTTCGGAATTTCATCCAGAGTGACGTAGACCCGGTTGGAGCCGGATGCTACCAGTTTGGCCGTCTGCTTCCCCTGATTGTCCAGTACCACGGACAGATAGCCTGTGGGGGTGGGGTCAATGTCTGAAATATCGGGTGCCGAATCAATAATGCCTTTGAAGATGCCGATACCTGCGCAGCCGCCGATGACAACTGCGGCCAGAAAGCAGATAAGCAGTGTTTTAAAGAAAATGACTGAAAATTTTTTGCGTACCAGTGTTGCAGTGGAAGTAATCTGTTTTTCCTTCCGGGATACGCCTTTCTTTCCATAATTCATATAGTAAGCCTCCTTAAATCAGGTCAGTTATGATACCGTATGGGACATTTGCAGTTACCGGAACACCCGTAGGGTGTGAACAGTAACTGGTTCTTAATTTATCACAGTATTATAACAAAAAAGGACTGGTAAATAAAGCAAAAATATCGTAAAATGTAAATAAGGCATAACGGCTCGGTTTATGTATGGCCGGGCCGCTGCATAAAAATAAGAAAAGGAGAAGAATACTATGGCAAGATTTACGTTACCAAGGGATGTCTATCACGGACCGGGGTGTCTGGAGGAGCTTAAGAACCTGAAAGGAAAAAAAGCAATCCTTGTAGTGGGCGGCGGTTCCATGAAACGCCAGGGATTTCTGGATAAGGCAGTTGGCTATCTGAAAGAGGCCGGCATGGAAGTGGAGCTTTTTGAAGGCGTGGAGCCCGACCCCTCTGTGGAGACAGTAATGAAGGGTGCGGAGGCAATGCGCAAATTTGAGCCGGACTGGATTGTTTCCATGGGCGGCGGCTCTCCCATTGATGCTGCCAAGGCAATGTGGGCGTTTTATGAATATCCGGACACCACATTTGAAGATTTATGCATTCCCTTTAATTTCCCGGAACTGAGACAGAAAGCAAAATTCTGTGCAATTCCCACAACTTCCGGAACTGCAACGGAGGTTACGGCTTTTTCTGTAATTACCAATTATCAGACAGGCGTAAAATATCCGCTGGCTGATTTCAATATCACACCGGATGTGGCAATTGTGGACCCGGATTTAGTGGCAGGACTTCCGCCGAAGCAGGTGGCTTACACCGGTATGGACGCCCTGACCCATGCTATTGAGGCTTATGTGTCCACACTGAACTGTTCCTTTACAGATCCTCTTGCACTGCAGGCAATTGAGATGGTTCTGGATTATCTTCCGGCTTCCTATAACTGCAATATGGCTGCAAGAGAGCAGATGCATTATGCTCAGTGCCTGGCCGGCATGGCATTTTCCAATGCCCTTCTGGGAATTGTACATTCCATGGCTCATAAGACAGGCGCCGCATTCTCTACAGGACATATTCCCCATGGATGTGCAAATGCCATTTATCTGCCTTATGTAATCAAATACAATGCAAAAGATCCTGTTGCGGCAGGCCGTTACGCTGAGATTGCACGCAGAATGGGACTGGACGGAACCTCAGAGAAAGCTCTGATTAACAGCCTCTGTGCAAAAATCGACGACTTCAATGTACGACTCAATATACCGAAGACCCTGAAAGAATTCGGTATCAACGAGGACGAGTTTAAAGAAAAAGTTTCCGGTATTGCAGAGCGGGCAGTAGGCGATGCATGTACGGGCTCCAATCCAAGGGAAATTGACCCGGCCACCATGGAAAAACTGTTTACCTGTACATATTATGGGACAGAAGTTGATTTTTAATTCTGTTCCGAAAGTATCTTTTTGTAAATGAAGACCCGCCTGCTGCGGTCGTATGGCCGTCGTATGCGGGAATAAAAAGAGAACCGGGAACCGGCTGCCCAGGACGGTGTTCCCGGTTTCCTCAAAAGGTGGATTATGTCTGTAAAAATATTATATCAGGGCGGAACGGGAGAAATTGTGGAGAAGAAATCCCGCTTCATTGCAAATCTGGAACCAGTTGGTACCGAGGAGGAGGCTCTGGCGTTTATCGGGAAAATGAAAAAACAGTACTGGGACGCCCGTCACAACTGTTATGCTTTTGTGGCCGGAAGCAGTCAGAATCTGCAGCGGTGCAGCGATGACGGAGAGCCGGGCGGGACTGCGGGACGCCCCATGCTGGATGTGCTTCTGAAAGAAGATATCCACAATGCGGCAGTGGTGGTAACCAGATATTTCGGCGGAACGCTGCTGGGAACCGGGGGACTGGTGCGGGCTTACCAGAAAGCAGTGCAGGAAGGGCTGCGCAACAGCATTGTGATTGAAAAAATGACGGGAAGACCCCTTGTTATTGACAGTGATTATAGTGATATTGGGAAAATTCAGTATATTCTGGCACAGAATCAGATTACTGCCATGGATACCCGTTATACGGATAAAGTGACAACGGAAGTTATGGTGCCTCTGGAAAAACTGGAATTTCTGCAGCAGGAAATTACAGAAGGAACCAGCGGGAAGTCTTCCGTCCGGACGGGGGATTCCGCGGAATTTGCACTAATTGACGGAAAAATAAAAATTTTTTAAAAAAGTGCTTGCAATTCTTTCGGAACTCGTATATAATACATTTTGTTGAAAAACAATGGCCCATCGCCAAACGGTAAGGCAACGGACTCTGACTCCGTCATTTCAAGGTTCGAATCCTTGTGGGCCAGTCTGAAAACCCATCACAGATGTGATGGGTTTTTGTTCTCTTATAGGAAATACCTTGTCACGCTGAAGCGTGAACGTATTTCCTATAAGAGAAAACGATTATGCGCACTCGCATGAATGGAATAATGTCGCTGAAGCGACCATGCTCGGCGCGTCAAAGTGTTCAGGTCTCTCAGAAATGAGGGATTCAGGGAGCCCCTGCAGACCTGTCCACTTTGTTTTTTACAGGGAAGACCTTGTCACGCTGAAGCGTGAAAGTATCTGTTCTATGTTCTTACAGTTACAGGAGGAAAGCATGTATAGTTTTGAAAGCAGAGTCCGCTACAGCGAGGTGGACAGTGAAGGAAACATTACGCTAAATGCCATATTGGATTATTTCCAGGACAGCAGCTCCTTCCATTCGGAGGAACTGGGCCTTGGACTGGAATACCTGATGAAACGGAATCTGGCCTGGGTTCTGTCCTGCTGGCAGGTGGAACTCAATCGCTATCCCGTATACGGGGAACGTATTACGGTAAGTACATGGCCCTATGATTTTAAAGGATTCCTGGGATATCGGAATTTTACCATGAAGGATGAAAGAAGCGAGATTCTGGCTTATGCCAATTCCGTGTGGGTGCTGCTGGACGTGGAGAAAGGAAGGCCTGCAAAAATCCTGCCGGAAATGTCGGAGGCATATGTATTTTCACCGAAATTCCCCATGGAATACAATTCCAGGAAAATTCAGCTTCCGGAGCAGATGGAGGCCCATGAGACATTTCCGGTACACAAATATCACATTGATACGAACCGCCATGTAAACAACGGGAAATATGTCAGCATGGCTCAGGAATATCTGCCGCAGGGATTTAAAATCGGGAAAATGCGGACAGAGTACCGGAAAGCGGCGGTATACGGAGATATCATCCATCCCTTTACCATGGAAGAACCGGGCAAAACAGTGGTAAATCTGGCGGATGAGCAGGGAAAGCCTTATGCAGTTGTAGAATTGGAGGAACGTACATGATACGGTTAGGAGAGAAACAGGAGCTTGTAATTGTAAAAACAGTGGATTTCGGCGTATATCTGGCGGAAAGAACGGAAGATGAAAGAAAGGTTCTGCTTCCGGCAAAACAGGTGCCCCAGGGAGCGGAACCCGGAGACCGGGTGGAGGTTTTTGTGTATCGGGATTCCAAAGACCGGATGATTTCCACCACCCAGGAGCCGAAGCTGAAAATGGGGGAGGTTCGGGCACTGAAAGTAGTGTCCGTTCAGAAAATCGGCGCATTCCTGGACTGGGGGCTGGAGAAGGACCTGTTCCTTCCCTATAAGGAACAGACCCTGAAAGTCCGGGAGAATGATGAGATTCTGGTCAGGCTCTACCTGGATAAAAGCAGCCGCCTCTGCGCCAGCATGAGAGAACTCTATGAAATGCTGGAAACGGATTCTCCTTACCAAATCGGCGACATGGTACAGGGCCGGGTGTATGAGTTCAGCGATAATTTCGGCGCTTTTCTTGCAGTGGATGACCGTTATTCCGCGTTGATTCCCCGGCACGAGGACCACAGCTCCCTGCGGATTGGAGACCGTGTGGAAGCCAGAGTAACGGGAGTGAAACCGGATGGCAAGCTGGATCTGACCCTGCGGGAAAAGGCTTATGTCCAGATGAACCAGGACGCGGAAAGGGTACTGGAGATTCTGGAAGAATACGGAGGCGTACTGCCCTTCAATGACAAGGCTTCACCTGAAATCATTATGCGGGAGACAAAAATGAGCAAAAATGCCTTCAAACGCGCGGTGGGGCATTTGTACAAGGAGAGAAAAATAGAAATCACAGAAAAGAGCATTCGTAAAGTACAGGAGGATACTGCATGTCTGAGAACAAAAGCGTAAACCGGCTGTTTCTGGCCGTAGTGGTAATTTATCTGAGTGTGAGCCTGGGATTTTCCATGCTGACAGCATGGATTCCGGCTTTGCAGGGAATGTCTGTGTATGTCTCCATACTGCTGTCCCAGTCCCTGATATTCGTGCCCTGTTTTCTTTACTGTAAGCTGAAAAAGATAAACATCCGGGAACTGGTACCTTATCGGAAAATAAACTTTGCCACCATTGTGCTGGTGGTAGTGTGCACGTATCTGATGTATCCGCTGGTGGTGGTGCTGAACGCCATTTCCATGCTGTTTTCCACAGGCGGAAGCGCGTCGGTGGCAGAGATGATTATGGAAGGCCAGTCTCTGGCGGCGAATCTGGTCTGCGTGGCTCTGGTACCTGCCTGCGTGGAAGAATTCATGTTCCGGGGCCTGCTGTTTCAGACTTACCGGAAAAGCAGAATACTGCCGGCAATTCTTCTGAGTGCTTTTCTCTTTGGATGTATGCACATGAACCTGAATCAGTTTGTCTATGCGTTTGCCCTTGGCGTGTATCTGGCCTTTCTGGTGGAGGCCACCGGAAGTATTTTCAGTTCCATGATTGCCCACTTTACCCTGAATGCCACCGGTGTGGTGTTATCCTGGCTGCTGCCCATGCTGTATCAGGCCGCCGGGGTGGAGCAGATGACCCAGATTCCCCAGGGCGGGTATGCCGCTAATATGGAAGGGGCGGAATTAATCGTATTTCTGATGGGAATTGCAGTCTGGGGAATCATAGCCATTGGCACAACCTGCGGAGCTGTGGGGGTTTACATCGCCATCTGTAAAATCAATCACAGGTGGGATTATGTGAAGCATATGTTCTCCCAGGGAACCAGAGAAAGGCTGTTTACGGTTTCGCTGGTGCCGGGTATGCTGATTGCGTTTGCTTATATGGGATTTTCCATTTATCTGGAGCGGATGTAAGGGAATTCTGCAGAATAAAAAAGCAGATTCTTTACAGACTAAGTAAGAAAGAATCTGCTCATAAAGTATGACAGCGGCGGGATTATACGGAGATGTCAATATTTCCTCCCAGATGGGGGTTCACAGACTGTTCCATGAGCTTAATCATGGAATCTCCCATATCCTCTACGGTGTCAAGCTGTTTGCTCAGCATGAGAACGCCGAAATCATTCTGTACGTTGGCCATGCTGAGGGAAGTTGATAAGGAAGCAATATCCATATCAGATACCTCCTTTCCTGTAACATGAATATACAGTATTATTATTGCATGGAGAGAAGGAAAAATCAATAAGAAAGTCATAGAATAAGGAGGGTTTTTATGTGTTATGATGTGATTATCCTGGGGAGCGGGCCGGCAGGATTAAGCGCGGCCATATATGCGAAAAGGGCCAGACTGCATACGTTGATTATAGAAGAAAAGCCGCTGAGCGGCGGCCAGATTCTGGATACTTATGAGGTGGACAATTATCCGGGGCTTCCGGGCATTACCGGGTTTGAACTGGGACAGAAGTTCCGTGAACATGTGGATAAATTCGAGGCGGAAATTGTCAACAGCCCGGTAAAGAGTATTGATGTAACGGGGGACAGGAAAACCGTTGTCACGGAAAAGGGCACCTATGAGGCCAGGACCCTGATTCTGGCAATGGGAGCCAGACACAGGAAGCTGGGAATTCCGGGAGAGGAGAGACTTCTGGGTATGGGTGTGTCATACTGCGCCACCTGCGACGGAGCGTTTTTCAGAGGAAAAACCGTTGCGGTGGCAGGAGGCGGAGACGTGGCCCTGGAGGATGCGCTGTTTCTGGCCAGAGGGTGTGAAAAGGTATATCTGATTCACCGGAGAGAGGAATTCCGGGGCGTGCGGATTCTTCAGGAGAAAGTGAAAGAGACGACCAATATTGAACTTGTGTTAAACTGCAATGTAACGGAAATCCGGGGAGAGAACCAGGTGTCCTCCATTCTGGTGCATGATAAGAAGACAGATTCGGACCGGGAACTGGAAGTGCAGGGCATATTCATTGCGGTGGGTACGGAGCCCAATATTGCAGCGGTAAAGGGGATGGTGGAACAGGATGAGCAGGGATATATTCTGGCCGGAGAAGACACCAGAACCAGCGTGGAAGGCGTGTATGCGGCAGGAGATGTGAGAACCAAGCAGCTCCGGCAGGTAATCACTGCAGCAGCCGACGGAGCCAATGCAATTACTTCTATTGAAAGATATATCCGGTAAATGAAAAGGCAGTTTTAAATATTGACAGGATTCGAGGAAATATCGTAATAATTTTGTAAAAGTTTACAGTTGACAGAGACAGCCCTCCTTGCTATAATAAATTTCGTAATAAGTTCGTAACAAATGAAGAATCCCGTAAGGACTTCATGTTCATAGAAAACAGATAGCAAATGGAGGGTATTATGAACAGAAATTCAATCAGAAAAGCAACTACCTGTTGTTTAACCGCCGCAGTTGTATTTACAGGAAGCTCTTTTGTTTCTCATGCAGCAGTAAGCGCAGGTGCAGGAAATTTGATTTCAGCAGCACAGGAGACACAGATAGATAACAGTCAGGATACGAAGAAAGAGAATTCCGCAACAGCAGGTGTTACAGAGATTTTTGCAAATTCTCTTGCGCCGAGACAGGAAGCCATCGACACAAATGTGGATGTGGTTCAGAATGAAACCCCTGTTGTGAAAACAGAGTACGATGATATTGCGATTGCTCAGGTTGACGATTATGTAAATGTACGCTCCATTGCAGGAGAGGATGGAGAGGTACTTGGAAAATTATATAACAATTCCGCATGTACCGTACTGGGAGCCGAAGGAGACTGGTATAAAATCCACTCCGGTAATGTGGAAGGATACATAAAGGCAGAATTCCTGGTTCTGGGCGACGCAGACCTGGCAAAATCCGTTGGATACAGAGTGGCAGACGTAACCACTGACAATCTGAACGTACGGGCAGATTCCAGTACGGAATCTGATGTTCTGGGACAGGTTCCCCAGGGTGAGAAACTCAGCGTTGTGGAAGAAAAAGACGGTTGGGTAAAAGTGGCAATTGAAGAAGGAGACGGATGGGTATCCAGCGAATTCGTAGATTGCAGCACCAACTATGTGGTAGCTGAATCCAAAGAAGAAGAGGAAGCACGTCTTAAGAAAGAAGAAGAAGAGAGAAAGGCTGCTGAAGAAGCAGCAAGAAGAGCTACCAGATCTTCATCTTCTTCCAGTTCCTCAGGCTCCTCCGCACCGTCTTCCGGTGAGAGCAGAAGCTACAATCCGCCAAGCGGCGGAAGCGGACAGGCAGTTGCAGATTATGCATGTCAGTTCGTGGGCAACCCATATGTATATGGCGGGACAAGCCTGACAAACGGAGCTGACTGTTCCGGATTTGTAATGAGCGTATACGCTGCATTTGGCGTAGGCCTTCCTCATTCCTCCAGCGCGCTGGCAGGTGTAGGATATGGTGTAAGCACAGACGCAATGCAGCCTGGTGATATCGTATGCTACAGCGGACATGTTGGAATCTACATTGGCGGAGACACCATTGTACATGCCAGCACAGAAGCTACTGGCATCAAATATACTTCTCCCGCAGCTTACAGACCGATTGTTGCAGTAAGAAGAATTTTCTAAGAGCAGAATAAGATAAAAAGGAACCCCGGAGGCGGGGTTCCTTTTTTTATGCACAGCCCCGTGCAGCGGAAACATGCCGCTATGCGGCGCACGGGACGCGCGGCGAGCAGGGAAGATGGCTCTTCTCTGCTCGATTCTTACAGGACATACCGTAAATGCTAAATTGTTACACAATTATTCCAGTTTTCTAACTTAAATTTATCAGAAAAAGGAAGGAATAAATTACCGGTTTCAGAATGGAAAAAAGTGCACAAAATTATAAAAACAGGGATAAATTTATCCAGAAGTTATCCACATGAAAATGACCTGGAAAATCCAAAAAAGTGAGTTATACACAGAGTTATACACATTATCCACAAAAAATCATGTGAATAAAGTGGTTTACATAGTAAAAAAAAGAAACATCTGTTTTGTGAAGTTGTGATAAATTTAAAGAATCCGTCAAAAAACAGAGAAAAGGATTGACTTTTTAAAAGACACAAAAAACATGATTTGCAGGGGAAATATCAGTCAATTTGTTACCGTTCACAGGTTATCAGTGAAAGTATCAGCCAAAAGGGGTGTTGAAAAAATTTTCCTCATTTGGTATACTTCTAAGGTACTTTCAATAGTTGAGGGATCAGGAAAGCGGAAACAGGTGTCATATGATTAAGAAAATAGAGATACTGGGAATGGAGCTGGATAATTATACCGTGCGGGAATCCATGGGGCAGATTGAGGGATTTCTGACAAATACCATAATGAACACGGTGGGAACCATTTCCATGGATATACTGGTAAAGGCACAGGAAGACAGCAGACTGAAAAAATGTATAGAAAATCTGGATCTGGCAATTATCAGTGATAAGGAAATTTTAAAGGCAGCGGGAGTGACGGCTGAGCAGCGCATACAGGAGACGGTGGATAATGAGTTTCAGAAGGAATTTATGAAGCGGGCGGACCGGAACCGCAGGAGCGTGTATCTGCTGGGGGATACGGCCGAAAGCCTCGAAATTCTGCAGGAATTTCTGGAAGATAATTATGACAGAATCCATATAACGGGAGTTTATGCACTGGCAGACTGTACCGGGGATTACGATACGGTAGTCAATGAGATTAATATTGCGGAACCGGATATTGTCCTGTCTGTGGTTCCCGCCCCCGAACAGGAATATTTTCTGGAGGACAACAGGGAAAAGCTGAATGCGAAAATCTGGTACGGCCTGGGTAAAAATTATACTTCCCGGAAAGGAGTATCAGAAGTGGCGGGATTTGCAAAAAAACTGATTCAGAAAAGCGTCATGCACAGTATGCTGGCGCGTTATAATAAGAAAGATGAATGAGGTGACAAAATGAGCAGAATTTCTGACTACAGGCGGTCGCCTGTGTTTTTATATCTGATGATTACTGCGGGAACAGGTCTCCTGGCATTTGCCATTAAATGTATTTTTGACCCTGTGGGTCTTGTAACAGGAGGATTTACCGGAATTTCCATTCTGATGAAAAATATGACGGAAATTTTTCTGGACGGAGGGATTCCTCTGTGGTTTGCCAATCTGGCCCTGAATGTTCCGGTGTTTCTGATTGCCCTGAAAGTAAAGGGCAAACGGTTTATCGGCCGGACAGCCATAGCTACAGCGCTGCTTTCCGCCTGGCTTTATATTATACCGGAGCTTGATTTTGTAAGCGGGGATTATATTCTGGCGGCTCTGTTCGGCGGTGTGCTGGCAGGTGTGGCCATGGGTACCATTTTGTGGGCCAATGCCACCACAGGGGGAACGGAAATGGTGGCCATTCTGATTCAGTGTAAACTGAAGCATTATTCCGTGGCGCAGATTATGCAGGTGCTGGACGGTATGGTAGTACTGGCAGGTCTGTATGTGTTCGGTCTGCGGCCTTCCATGTATGCCATTGTTTCCATATTTATTACTTCCAGAGTGACGGATACGATTCTGGAAGGTATGAAATTCTCCAAAGCAGCCTATATTATCACAGACCGGTATGAGGAGGCCGCCAGGCTTATTATGGAGACACTGGACCGGGGCGTGACCGGACTGGAGGCCAGAGGCATGTATTCCGGAGCCCGGAAATGTATGCTCTACTGTGTGGTATCCAGGAAGGAAATCGTGCAGTTGAAAGAGATGATTCATCAGCTTGACCGGAATGCGTTTGTCATTGTGGGAGACGTCCGGGAGGTACTGGGCGAGGGATTTATGGAATACAAAAGCCATTGAAAAATTCCGCCTGAAGGGCTGCAAAATTTTTGTATACTATGCCCATGGGGGAAAAAGCCATATTTTGAAAAAAAGTTGAGGAAATGCATAAAAAAATATGGATTTCCTCTTTCTTTTTTTGTGCTTTTGCATTAAAATACATAGTAAGTCCTGCAATTTTTCAAAAACAGGGGTAATATAATTGTGAAAGTTGTACAGGAATCTGTATAGATGAAGGCAGAGAAAAGGAGTGAAACAAATGATTTCGAATCAGATACTTCAAAACACCATTGATGGGTTGAAGGGAATCACCAGAATTGATTTGTGTATTATTGATACGGAAGGAAAGGTACTGGCCACCACATTCCAGGATACGGACAGCTATGTGACTGCGGCTCTGGCATTTGTGGAATCTCCGGCAGACAGTCAGGTCTTTTTGGGGTGCCAGTTTTTTAAAGTATTTGACGAACATCAGCTGGAATATATTCTCCTTGCCAACGGGGACAGTGAAGATGTATATATGGTGGGTAAAATTGCCAGCTTCCAGATTCAGAATCTGCTGGTAGCTTATAAAGAGCGGTTTGACAAGGATAATTTTGTTAAGAATCTGCTGCTGGATAATCTGCTGCTGGTGGATATTTACAACCGTGCCAAGAAGCTGCATATTGATACGGAGGCCAGACGGGTGGTCTTTATTGTGGAGACGAACCGGGAGAAGGACGGCAATGAACTGGAAAAAGTCCGGGGGCTTCTGGGAAGCAAATCCAGAGATTTTATTACAGCCGTAGATGAGAAGAATATTATCGTGGTAAAAGAGGTGATGGAAAACGAAGGTTATGAGGAGATGAATAAAACAGCCGAAGTAATCTTAAGCCTGTTCCATGCCGGCGACGAGACGGATATCCACATCGCCTACGGTACTATTGTCAATGAAATCAAAGAAGTTTCCCGCTCCTACAAGGAAGCCAGGATGGCGCTGGATGTGGGAAAGATTTTCTTTGAGGAACGCCATGTGATTGCCTATTCCACACTGGGAATCGGCCGGCTGATTTATCAGCTTCCCATCCCTCTGTGCAAAATGTTTATCAAGGAAATTTTTGACGGGAAATCCCCTGACGAATTCGACGAGGAGACCCTTACCACTATCAATAAATTTTTCGAAAACAGCCTGAATGTTTCGGAAACTTCCCGGCAGCTTTACATTCACCGGAATACGCTGGTATACCGGCTGGATAAGCTGCAGAAGAGTACCGGGCTGGATTTGCGGGTATTTGAGGACGCCATCACGTTTAAAATAGCATTGATGGTGGTAAAATATATGAAATATATGGAAACGCTGGACTATTAAAGGATTCAGGAGGCTTACATGATAAAACTTGAAAATGTCAGCAAAGCATATTCGGCAGGAATCCCTGCTTTAAATGATGTGAGTTTGTATATTGAACCGGGAGAGTTTGTGTTTGTGGTGGGGGACAGCGGTTCCGGAAAATCCACGTTAATCAAGCTGCTGCTGAAAGAACTGGAACCCACCAAAGGCAGTATCACCATCAACAACCAGAAACTTGGAAATATCCGTCACAGGGATATTCCCAGATTCCGCAGGAATATTGGGGTGGTGTTCCAGGATTTCCGTCTGCTGAAAGACAGGAATGTCTACGAAAATGTGGCCTTTGCCCAGCGGGCAATCGGAATGCCTGTAAAGACCATGCGCCGGAAGGTGCCGGCAGTCCTGTCCATGGTGGGGCTTGCCGCAAAATACAAATCTTATCCCAGAGAGATTTCCGGCGGGGAGCAGCAGAGAGTGGCCATAGCCAGAGCACTGGTAAATGAGCCTAAAATCCTTCTGGCAGACGAGCCCACGGGAAATCTGGACGCTCATAACGCCTGGGAAATTATGAAACTGCTGGAGGAAATCAATCAGAGGGGAACCACCGTTCTGGTGGTGACTCATAATCTGGACATTGTCAGGGCGATGAAAAAGCGTGTCATCACCATGCGGAAAGGCGTTGTCGTGGAAGACGAGCGAATGGGTGACCCATATGAGGATTAGTACATTTTGGTATACATTACGGCAGGGAGCCAGAAATATCTGGAAGAATAAAATGTTTTCCCTGGCCTCCATTGCCACCATGTCCGCCTGTATTTTTCTGTTCGGAATCTTCTATTCGGTGGTGGTGAATTTTCAGAGCGTGGTACAGGAAGTGGAATCCGGGGTTGCTGTGACGGTATTTTTCAAAGATGACGCCACCCAGGAGCAGATAGATGAAATCGGCGTGCAGATTGGCAAGCGGGTGGAGGTATCGGAGAAGGTATTTGTGTCTGCCGAGCAGGCCTGGGATGAATTCCAGAAAGTATATTTCAAAGGCGCCGAGGACATGGCAGCGGGATTTGCAGAAGACAATCCTCTGGCCAATTCCGCCCATTATGTGGTTTACATGAATGATATTTCCATGCAGCAGTCTCTGGTAACTTATATCCAGTCCCTGGAAGGTGTGAAAGAGGTGAAAAGCTCCGATATGGCGGCAAATACTCTGACAGATTTTAACCGGTTAATCGGATATGTGTCGGCGGGAGTGATTCTGATTCTTCTGTGCGTGGCAGTATTTCTGATCAGCAACACCGTTACCATTGGAATTGCAGTGCGCCGGGAGGAGATTGCCATTATGAAATTAATCGGCGCCACCGATTATTTTGTACGGGCTCCCTTTATTGTGGAGGGAATTCTCATCGGAATCATCGGTTCTCTGCTGCCGCTGCTAATCCTGTACCGGATGTACCGGAGTATTATTTCCTATGTGGGAGAGAAGTTTCTGTGGCTGAGCGGAATGATGGAGTTTCTGCCGGTGGATAAGGTATTTTCCACACTGGTTCCGGTGGGGCTGGTGCTGGGCGTTGGTATTGGATTTCTGGGAAGCCGCCTGACAATCCGGAAGCATTTGAAGGTATAGGTATAGGACTGACTTGACAGATTAGTATAAATGGCAGGAGACGAATTATATGGACAATCAGGAATATTTTGAATCACCGGAGAGGAAGAAGAATTCCGGGTTTGGAAAGGGTCTGGCAGCAGGTGTAATCGGCACACTGCTGGTTGTAACCCTTATTGCAGGGAATATCTGGCTTTTTGTTCTGCCCGGAATCAACAGGAGAAACCAGGGGGACAGTCAGGCACAGGAAAGCAGCAGAGATGCTGTTTTCGGAGCGCAGGTGGAAGACAAGGCAGGCCGGATTGCGGATATTATTGACCAGTATTATTATGACGAGATAGACCGGGACGCCATGGTGGAAGGCATGTATGCGGGAATGGTGGATGGTCTGGGAGACCGTTATTCTTCTTATTTTTCAGCAGAGGCATTTGCTTCCTATAACGATTCCACTGCGGGAGTTTATTATGGGATTGGCGCTGTGCTGAACCAGAATCTGAAGACCGGGGTTGTTACAATTCTTCATGTATATCCGGGAAGCCCTGCCGAGGAAGCAGGGGTGAGAGACGGAGATATCATTGTGAAAGTAGGAGATATTGAGGGGGACAGCATGGAGCTGTCAGAGCTGGTGACTCATATCAAGGGCGAGGAAGGAAGTACGGTGCACCTGGAGCTTATGCGGGCAGGAGAGAGCGAACATATTCAGGTGGACGTGGTAAGGCGCCAGATTGAAGTGCCTACGGTGGAATATCAGATGCTGGAGGGCCAGGTTGGATTTCTTCAGGTTTCGGAATTCACGGAATCCACCAGCGAACAGTTTTCCGCTGCCATCAAAGATCTTCAGGGACAGGGTATGCAGTCCATGATTGTGGATTTGCGGGATAATCCGGGCGGTATCCTGCAGACTGTGTGCGCCATGCTGGATGAAATTCTGCCGGAAGGCCTTGTGGTGTATACGGAAGATAAATACGGACACCGTTCCGATTACAAGTCAGACGAATCCTGTCTGGAACTGCCCCTGGCGGTTCTGATTAATGAAAACAGCGCCAGCGCTTCGGAAATTTTTGCAGGAGCCATCAAGGATTATGAGTATGGAACCCTGATAGGAACCACCACCTTTGGAAAAGGGATTGTGCAGACGATTGTGCCGCTGGAGGATGGAAGCGCAGTAAAAGTTACCATGGCAAAATATTTTACGCCGAAAGGAAATTACATCCATGATGTGGGAATTCAGCCGGATATAGAGCTGGAATACGAGTACCTGTCTCAGACGGACGAAACCTATAATCCCATGCATGACAATCAGGTGCTGAAAGCGCTGGAAACTTTACAGAATAAAGATTGACCTTCTGTCCTGGATAGGATAAGATAATGGTATATTACGGAAGAGAGGGATAATACATTGAAACAGTTTTTTGGTATGAGCCAGAGCGGCGATTTGAAGGAAGCGGTTCGGGGCTTAAAAGGGCCCCAGTTCATTATGCTGATGTCCAATGATAAACAGTTTGAGGCCCATGTGCGTGAACTGGAGGAGCTTTATCCCGGTGTGCCAAGTATTGGCTGTATTGGAATGAGCTATGATACCAGAGTGGTGGAAAATGGTGTGGGAATTGCAGCATTTCAGGACGGAGTTGCAGCTGCCGCCAATGTTCTGGAAGAAGTGAATACCATGCCTGTGAAATATATCCGGCGCCTGGAACGTGATGTGGAGAAGGTAAAAGGCGCCGGCAATGATACCATATGCATTGATTTTTGCTCCGGTAATGACGCATGTGTGCTGACTACCATTTACAGTGTTCTGAAGAAAAAGGACATTTCCCTGGTGGGCGGAACCGGAGACGCAGGAAGAGTTTCTGCAAACGGCAGGGTTTATAAAGATGCGGTGGCCTATGCCATTGTGAAGAATCAGCATGGAAAAGTAAAGGCTTATAAGGAAAATATTTATCATCCTGTGTGGAAGTATCGTTTTATTGCCTCCAAAACAGATAAGGCAAAATATATCATCGGAGAACTGAACGGGAAATCTGCCCGTCAGGTATACCAGAGTATTCTGCATGTGTCGGAACAGCAGATTACAACCCAGACCTTTAAAAATCCCTTTGGAAGAATCAGCGGAGATGAAATCTGTATCATTTCCATTAAAGAAGTGGACGGGGATGCCCTGGCATGTTTCCGTCAGGTAAACGATTCCGATGTGCTGATTCTGCTGGAACTGGGTGATTACAGGCGTATTGTACGGGAGACCATACAGACCATACAGAAGGATTTTTCCAGAGTATCGGCGGTATTTTCCATCAACTGCCTGTTCCGGTATCTTTTGTTCAGCGACAACCATTATATGCAGGAATATTTACAGGAGATGAAAGTATTAGGCAGCCATGCGGGCCTCGTGGGATATGGAGAGCATTACAACAATCGTTTTGTCAACCAGTCCATGACGTGTGTGGTATTTGAGTAAAGGGGGAAGAACATGGGATATTGGAAAAACGCCCGGATGCAGATGGAAAAAGAAGAGGAGCAGGAAAAGGGCCTTTATCCGGTGGGATATGTGATTGAGAATCTGAAAGACTACCAGAAAGAACTGGTAGAGAAAGAAGTGGATTCTCTGAGAGAACTGAATAAAATTACATATTCTTTTAAAAAAGTGCTCAGTGAATCCGAGAATTTCCAGGAACAGCTTCAGGATTTCGGACAGAATTTCTCAAGTATCGGCCAGGTATCCGGTCAGTTTGAGACTGTGAAAGGCGAGATTGCCCAGTCTGTGACCCAGGCCCAGGGTGAAGTGGAAGAATTAAAGAACAGTTCCCGCCAGGTGGAAAATCACTTTAAGGATATGGAAAAAACCTTTGAAGATTTCCTGGAAGCGGTAAAGAAGATAAAAAAATGCACCGGTAATATTGTAACCATTGCAGACCAGACTAACATACTGGCCCTGAATGCTTCCATAGAAGCAGCCAGAGCCGGAGAGCAGGGCAAAGGATTTGCAGTGGTAGCTGTTGAGGTAAAGGAACTGGCGGATCAGATTAAGAAGCTGGTAGCAGAGGTAGACTCCAGTATTGTGGATGTGGAGGAGGGAACCGACAGCCTGAATACCAGTATCAATAACTCTCAGCAGGCACTGAGCGAGAGTATCCGGAAAGTGGATGAGACCTATCAGTTGTTTGATAAGATTACGGAGGCGGCAGAAGGCGCAACCAATGTGCAGGAAGAAATTTCCAGAGTAATTGATGAGTCAGATACGGCGCTGCAGACATTGTGCGGATTCTTTGACCAGACGAAAGAAGAATATCAGGAGGTTATGGGACATATTGATTATGCCAGCAAGCTGGGCACTACCAAAAGCTCCATGTTTGAGGATGTGGACAACATGCTGTCCCAGATTCCGCCGATTATTGATGAATATGAGTAACAGTTCCCCTCATCGCCGGCATTATGAACTCATTCATGCGAGCATGATTCGTCCATAATTTTGGCGATGGCTGAACTGTTACAAATATAAATCCCCATGGAAACGGACCGGTTGACAAATACGGTCAAATCAGATATGATGAACAAGAATAAGAGAACGCAGAGGGACTGCGGGAATAAATTTGGAAAGGAATATCCGGTTCCGAATGTATTCCCCCGGTTGAGAAGGTTAAAACCTGACTCTTTGAACCTGTCAGTTAATACTGTCGTAGGGAGCGGAAGATATGTGTAAATTCTGAGACGCTCTCCGGGCGTCTCTTTTTTATGCACAGCCCCGTGTAAGGAAATTTTGAATCAAGGAGGAAAATATGAGAGAATTTGCAACACAGATGGAAGCGGCCCGCAGGGGAATTGCAACCGAAGAATTGAAAAAGGTGGCTGAAAAAGAGCGGATGACCGCGGAAGAACTGATGCCTCTGGTGGCAGAGGGAAAAGTGGTAATCTGCGCCAACAGGAACCACACCTGTATTGACCCGGAAGGGGTAGGCTCCATGCTGCGCACCAAAATAAATGTAAATCTGGGCGTGTCACGGGATTGCAAGGACTATAATGTGGAAATGGAAAAAGTGATGGAGGCTGTACATATGGGCGCCCATGCCATTATGGATTTGTCTTCTCACGGCGATACCATTCCCTTCCGCAGAAAGCTCACTTCCGAATGTCCGGCCATGATTGGCACAGTACCGGTATACGATTCCGTCATTCACTATCAGCGCGACCTGGCCACCCTTACCGCAAAGGATTTTGTGGATGTGGTGAGGCTCCATGCGGAAGACGGGGTGGATTTTGTAACCCTGCACTGCGGAATTACCAGAAAGACCATTGAACAGATTAAGAAGCACAAACGGAAAATGAACATAGTATCCCGCGGCGGTTCCCTGGTATTTGCCTGGATGTGCATGACGGGAGAGGAAAATCCCTTTTATGAATACTACGATGAAATCCTGGATATCTGCCGGGAATATGACGTGACCATTTCTCTGGGAGACGCCTGCCGTCCCGGCTGCCTGGCAGACGGTTCCGACGTGTGCCAGATTGAAGAACTGGTACGTCTGGGAGAACTGACGAAACGGGCCTGGGAAAAAGACGTACAGGTTATGGTGGAAGGGCCCGGACATATGCCCATGGACCAGATTGCAGCCAATATGAAAATGCAGCAGACGATTTGTATGGGAGCTCCTTTCTATGTGCTGGGGCCCATTGTGACCGATATTGCACCGGGTTACGACCATATCACCTCTGCCATCGGCGGAGCCATTGCGGCTCAGAACGGGGCGGCTTTTCTGTGCTATGTGACGCCTGCGGAACATCTGGCCCTGCCCAACGTGGAAGATGTAAAACAGGGGATTATGGCCTCTAAAATTGCAGCCCATGCGGCAGATATTGCAAAAGGCGTCCGGGGAGCCAGAGAGATGGATGACCGGATGGCAGACGCCCGCAGAGCTCTGGACTGGGAGACTCAGTGGGCATGTGCCATGGACCCGGAAACTGCCCGGAAAATCCGGGAAGACCGGAAACCGGAACATGACGATACCTGCTCCATGTGCGGAAAATTCTGTGCCGTGCGGAGTATGAATAAAGCTCTGTCCGGAGAATACATTGATATTTTGTAACATCACAGAGGAGGACGCAAATGAAAGCAAACGTGAATGTAAATATAAAGAAACTGGCGGCGGCAGGAATGATGACAGCACTGGGCGTCTGCCTCTCTGCTTTTTCCATTCCCGTGGGCGCTTCCAGGTGTTTTCCCATCCAGCACCTCCTGAACGTACTGGCAGGAATTTTTCTGGGGCCGGCCTATGGGGTGGGATTTGCGTTTTCCACAGCCCTGATACGGAATCTTCTGGGCACCGGAAGCCTGCTGGCCTTTCCGGGCAGCATGGTGGGCGCATTTCTGGGGGCGTTATTGTACCGGCAGACCGGAAAAATCTGGACTGCCTTTGCCGGAGAAATCCTGGGTACCGGGATTCTGGGAGGAATGCTCTGTTATCCGGTGGCCGCATTTCTTCTTGGAAATAAAGAAGCCGCAGTGTTTACCTATGTGCTTCCGTTTCTGATTAGTACGGTAGGAGGATGTATGCTGGCGGCGGTTCTTCTGGGAGCTCTGTACAAATCCGGAGCCTTGCGGTACCTGCAGGGGATGCTGAAGGAAGTGCAGCCGTGAAACCCGGACAGGAGGAAAACAGATTCATGGATGGAAAGCAGATAGCGGCGATATTCCAAAATATCAGACGGGGAAAATATCTGATACATATGATACCCAATACGGTTTCCGCCCCTTTGTGCGCCGACGGTCTTGCGGCTCTGGGGGCCAGGCCTCTGATGGCAGTGGCGCCGGAAGAAATGGAAGAAATTGTCATGCAGGCCGATGGATGTGTGGTGAATCTGGGCCAGATGAACCGGGAGAAGCTGGCGGCGGCAGAGACTGCGCTGAAAACTGCGGCAAAAGAGGAGAAACCCACGGTGGTGGATCCGGTGGGCTGCGGAGCCTCTGTGTTCCGGCAGCAGGCAGTCCGGAAGCTGTTTCAGATTCCATGGAAAGGAATTGTCAAAGGCAACCGTTCAGAATTGTACAGTATTCAGCAGGGAAAGCTGACCGGAGAGGGTATAGATTCCCTGGAGAACCGACGTCTGACCGGAGATATCCGGCTCGGCAGTGTCTATCTGGCAACGGGAGAATCCGACTGCATTTTATGGAAAACGGGCAGGATGGAAATCCCCCATAAGGGCAGGCTCCGTCAGAATATGGTGGGAAGCGGTTGCCTGGCGGGAGCAGTGGCCGGGGCCTGCAATACGGCAGTCCGCGGAATGAGAAAGGAACAGAATCAGGATGCCGCCGGGAGCGGGGAAGACAACCTGCTGCAGGAAATGATACTGGCGGCTGCAGCCGCTTCCCTCGGCATGGCATTTGCACTGGAATATGCGGGGCGGGCGGCAGGCTACGGAGCAGCCAGAACTGCCCTGTTAGACGGGATTGGAATGTTGTCGGATTCCTGCTTTTCGGACTGGCTGAAAAGGAGAGATTTATGAAAAAATGGCTGTATCTGATTGCAGATTTTTCTTATGGAGAAGATAAAATAAAAGCGGCGCTGGAAGCCGGTGTGGATTATATCCAGCTCAGGGAGAAGCATATTTCCTCGGCGGAATATCTTCTGCGGGCAAAACGGCTGGCAGAATGGACGGCCTGTTATCATACCAGGCTGATTATCAACGACAGAATGGACATTGCAGTATTAAGCGGCGCCCAGGGGGTTCACCTGGGGCAGGAGGATATTCCGGTCAGAGATGCAAGACGTTTTCTGGGAGCAGATAAAATCATCGGAGCCACTGCCAAAACAGGAGAACAGGCGAAACGGGCGCTGGAAGAAGGGGCGGACTACCTGGGAAGCGGCGCCTGGTTTCCTACGGATACCAAGAAAGACGCAGTTCCCATTTCAGAGGAGACTTACCGGGAAATTTTAAAAGCAGCTCCCATTCCCAATGTGGCTGTGGGCGGAATTACTCCGGAAAACTGCAGAAAGCCTCTGGATTGCGGAGCCCATGGACTGGCAATTTCCGCAGGAATTCTGAAATCTGACAATCCCGGAGCAGAGGTCAGAAAGATACGGAAGCTGCTGGAAGAAAGGGATGAAAAGCAGGAGGAATGATATGAAGGTTGTGCTTACCATAGCGGGAAGCGACTGCAGCGGCGGCGCCGGCATACAGGCGGATTTGAAAACCATAGCGGCCCACGGGCTGTACGGAGAAAGTGTCATCACTGCGCTGACGGCGCAGAATACCATGGGGGTAGCGGATATTGTACCGGTATCCCCTGCATTTTTGGAAAAGCAGCTGGAATGTGTCTTTACGGATATCGTGCCGGATGCGGTAAAAATCGGTATGGTGACGGGAATACCCCAGATGGAAGTGATTCGGAACTGTCTGCTTCGGTATCAGGCCAGACATGTGGTGATGGACACGGTGATGGTATCCACCAGCGGAAAACACCTGATGGAGCCGGAAGCACTGACGTATTATAAAGAAAAACTGCTCCCGCTGGCGGAACTTTATACTCCGAATCTGCCGGAAGCAGAGGTTTTGTTAAAAAGAACCATAAAAACAAAAGAAGAAAGGGTTGCGGCGGCAAGGGAGTTTGCGTTACAATACAAGGGTATTGTTTACTTAAAAGGCGGTCACGATGAGAATTCCGCAGATGACCTGCTGTTCTGGCAGGGGCATCCCATATGGATTTCCGGAAAACACATTGACAGCGGAAATACCCATGGAACCGGCTGTACCCTGTCTTCCGCCATAGCCTGCGGGCTGGCTCAGGAACTGAGTCCGGAAGAGAGCGTGAGAAACGCGAAGGAGTATCTGACCGGGGCGATTCTGGACGGGATGAATCTGGGAAAGGGAAACGGGCCGCTGAACCATATGTACAAAATATAGCGTAAAGGGGATTCTGCAGATGAAGAAAAAAATACTTTTGCTTGGATTAGGGATATGTCTGTTGTTTGCTGCCTGTTCAGGAAAGAAGACAGCAGAGAAAGGGAATCAGCCCGATACAGAGCAGGAAGAGAAAAAGGAAGATACTTCCGAAAAAACAGAACGTAAGGATTCTGACAGCAAAGAGGAAAAAGAGAACAGTTCCGCTGGTGCGGAAGAGCCGGGAAAGGAACTGAGCCAGCCGCCGGAGGTGACATTTACCGACTATTCTCAGGATATTACCGATGAAGGAAGCGGCGCCATTCTGCTGTCTGTGATGGAGAACAGTCCGGTGGTTTCCATACCGGAAAATGAGGCGGCCGCTGAGAAGATAAATATGGCTTTTGAACAGAAACATACGGAAACACAGAAATATATTGAGGAAGATACGGAGCTGGCCCGCAGCGCTTATCAGGATCTTTCCGATGAGGAGAAAGAGAGCTGGACAGGCTACGGCTATGGCTCTGTCTATAAAATGATGTATGCTTCCACCAGAATTCTGAGTATAGAAGCCGAAAGTTATCAGTGGCAGGGAACCCCTCATCCCAACACCTGGACTTTTTCCTACTGTTTTGACGCCACTACGGGAAAACTGCTGTCTCTGGCGGATATTTTCACCGATAAGGCAAAGGCCGGAGAAATTGTGGAAAAGCATATTCTTAAGACTATTACCGAAGATCCCTACAAGGAGTATCTGATGGAGGATTATGAGAGTTATGTCTCCGATGTTCTTACGGAAGATGTGTTTTATCTGAATGAAAAAGGCCTGGTGGTTATCTGCAATCCTTATCTGGTCACCGCCTATGCCGGAGGTAAGATTGAAATAGAGGTGCCTTACCAGGAACTGGAAGAAGTGATGAACGAACTGTATGTTTTGAAATAATGAACGGTATGTACGGAAAGAAAGAGGCAGCCATTGAAAAAATCAGCTTTGACAACACTTTGTTATATAGAACAGGACGATTGCTATCTGATGCTCCATCGGGTGAAAAAACAGGTGGATGTGAACAAAGATAAATGGATTGGAATCGGCGGACATTTCGAAGAAGGGGAAAGTCCGGAGGAGTGTCTGTTCCGGGAAGTAAAGGAAGAGACCGGTCTTATACTGACCGGTTTTTCTTTTCGGGGAATCGTGACCTTTTCGGCGGCAGGCTGGCCCACCGAGTATATGTGTCTTTATACAGCGGACAGCTTTGAGGGAATCCTGACCGACTGCGACGAAGGGACGCTGGAATGGGTAGCGAAAAAAGATCTTATGTCTCTGAATCTGTGGGAGGGGGATAAAATCTTTTTCCGTCTTCTTATGGAAAATATTCCCTTTTTCTCTCTGAAATTAAGTTATGACGGGGACCGTCTGACAGAAGCGGTGCTGAACGGAAAGCCCATGGAGCTTCTGGAGCTGCGCCGGGAGGACGGAAGCAGAACGGGAGTGATACGGGAACGCTCCCTGGTTCACGAACTGGGGGATTTGCACGGAACGTCCCATGTGTGGATTGTACGCCCCACAGAGACAGGAAGTTTTGAAGTCCTGCTGCAGAAACGAAGTTCCGGAAAAGATTCCTATCCGGGCTGTTATGACATCTCCTCCGCAGGACATGTACCTGCCGGAGGTAATTACCTGGACTCAGCGTTGCGGGAACTGGAGGAGGAGCTGGGAATCCGGGCATGTCCGGAGGATTTGCAGGAACTCTTTCTTCACAGAGGTTATGCAGAATCAGAATTTTACGGAAAACCCTTTAAAAATGCCGAAGTCACCATGGTGTATCTCTATAGCTGCCCGGTGAATCTGTCGGATTTAAGTCTCCAGAAAGAAGAAGTGGAAGCAGTATGCTGGATGGAATATGAAAAATTACTGGCAAAGGTTCGGAAAGAAGCTGCACAGGGGAAAGCGGAGAATTACTGTATTTTCCTGGATGAACTGGAAAAGCTGGGAGAATATCTGAGATAACTTCCGATTTCCTGCCTCCAGCAATCCGTCAGACGTTCCAGGCTCCAGGCAGCGTTGGCGGGACTGGTGGAAGGAAGTTTGCGGATGGAACACAGCGATTCTGCCTCAGGTTTGCTGCCGGCATATGTGGAAAGGAGCAGAGGACGGGTGTATTTCTGAAAGAGTTCGCAGGCTTTTGCTCCGTTTCCGAAGACAGCGGTGACGGAGGTCTGCTCCAGCAGACCGGGGATATCGGCGGGAACCACATTTCGGATGCTGCTGTCAGAAGAACCGATGATTTCACAGCTCTGAATTACGTCCCAGACAGCGATTTGATGGCTCAGCAGCAGGTGCTTTTTCTCCGGAATGGTGATGGGAACCGGTTCCTGTGTAACTGCAGCCAGAACTTTCCAGAAGCGGTTTTGGGGATGGCCGTAATAAAAATGTTGCGCTCTGGATTTGACGGAAGGGAAAGTGCCCAGAATCAGGATTCTGGAGTTACTGTCATATACAGGTTCAAATTCGTGAGTGTGCTGATGGTATTCTGCCATGGGAAATTCCTTTCTGTAGTGCTGCATGTAGTTTCATGTTTCCGGTGATTCGGGTGTCGGAAAAGTTCTTCTGGTACCCTGATTATTATAAAGGATTTTTCCCGGAATTTCCAGCAAAATTATAATGAAGGGGAACAGTTCAGCCTGCGGCTTCCCTGTTACAGAATCCGGCCCATGTAAAGTTTGCTTTCAGCAAAGGGCCGGATTCTCTGGCTGTATTCACACATTTTTACGGACTTTGCAGCAGGTGCAAAGTCCTGGGCTGAACTGTTACGATGGAGGGACAATATATGGAAAACGCATATGTATTGCAGCTGACGGGAGCGAAATTTAAAGATTTGTATCTGTGCTTTTGCGGAATGTCTGACTGCGAGCCCAACCACAGCTTCGGCCCGGCGGTCCGGCCAAATTATATTATCCACTATATTCTGTGGGGAAAGGGTATATACCAGGTGGGAGACCATAAGTATGAGCTGCAGCAGGGCCAGGGTTTTCTGATTGAGCCGGAAGCAGTGACTTTTTATAAAGCGGATGAGAAAAATCCTTGGTCTTATCTGTGGATTGGATTTGCCGGAGAACAGGCGGAGGAGTATCTGCAGGATTTGGGGTTGAACAGCAATCAGCTGGTGTTTCAGAGTGAACAGGGGAAGGATTTGAAGCGGATTGTGGCAAAAATGTTAAGCTACCATTCCGCCTCCGGAACAGACCAGTATTACCTCCAGAGTCTTCTGTATGAATTTTTTGCAGTGCTGACCAAAGACGCCAGATTTGCAGATGTGACAAAAGAGACGAAAGAAAGTATTTATGTGCAGAAATCCATCAATTTTATCCGGAATAATTATTCTGCCGGAATCGGGGTACAGGATATTGCGGATCATGTCTGTGTGAGCCGCAGTTATCTCTACAAGCTGTTTGAGGAAACCCTTCAGATGTCTCCCAAAGATTTTCTGACTCAGTTTCAGATTTCCAGATCCAAAGAACTCCTTGTGGTGACAGATTTGTCCATCGAAGGAGTTGCCATGTCCTGCGGGTACGGCGACGCTCTGGTGTATTCCAAAACATTTAAAAAGATTATGGGTATGCCGCCCAGCGTATACCGCAAAACCCACCGCAGGGAAGTTCGGGAGCACCTGGAATCTCAGGAACAGAAACTGGCGAAGCTGCTGGAAACATTTTGACTGATTTTCAAAACAAAACTTTCTAACGGGCCAGGGAAAAATATACTATAATGAAATCATCTTAAGAAGATGATGTGCACAGCATTTTCAAGGGGAAATTCATTAAAATTACATTGGAGGTAAATTATGAATATGCAGAGTGAAAATGTTGGAAAGACACAGTATAAACATGTGTCTGCAAGGGAAAAGTATTGTTTCGGGATTGGTGCAATTGGAAAAGATGCAATCTGTAACCTGGTTGGAGCATTCCTGATGCTGTATTTTACGGATACCCTGTATCTGGCCCCGGCTTTTGTAGGCGTACTGTTCTTTGTGGCAAGAATATGGGATGCGGTAAACGACCCGGTCATGGGCATGATTGTGGATAATACCCGTACGAAATACGGAAAATTCCGTATCTGGCTGATTATCGGAACACTGATAAACTCCGTCGTATTTGTACTTCTGTTCCACAGCTTTAACTTAAAGGGAACCGC
Organism: Lachnospiraceae bacterium JLR.KK002; assembly: GCA_036941025.1. Taxonomy (NCBI): domain Bacteria; kingdom Bacillati; phylum Bacillota; class Clostridia; order Lachnospirales; family Lachnospiraceae; species Lachnospiraceae bacterium JLR.KK002. Next base: position 2,762,911 of record JAYMNP010000001.1, on the reverse strand, counting down.
ACTGTATGTATACGTTTCCGTTATGTATATTCTGTATGGCATGACATATACCATCATGGACGTACCTTACTGGTCCTGGCTTCCGAACCTGACCAACGATCCTCGCGAACGTGAAAAGATTTCCGTTATCCCAAGATTTTTTGCAAGCCTTGCAGGATTCTCCGTAGCAACATTTGGACTGTATATTATCTTCGGTCTGAATGAGATGGCGGGAGAGACCAACAAATATGCAGAGACCGGTTATACCCTGTTTGCAGTTATCATCGCAGTTATTTTTATTATCGCTATCGGAATTACCGTATTTAATGTAAAAGAAGAATCCACGCTGAATGCAAAGGTTCAGAAAACCAACTTAAAGCAGGCTCTTACCGTAATTGTGAAAAATGATCAGCTTGTGGCTTTTATCGGACTGCTGCTTACCTTTAATCTCTGTACGCAGATTGCAAAGAGCTTTGCGGTTTACTATTTCAAAAACGTGTGCGGCAACGAATATCTGTACTCCATTTTCGGAATGGCAATTATCGCAGAAATGCTGGGACTGGTATGCTTCCCCAGAATTGCCGCAAAAATGGGAAGGGAAAAAGTATACTTCTGTGCCTGCGTTATGCCGATTATCGGGCTGATTCTTCTTGGAGCTTCCGGTTATATCGCTCCCACCAATGCGGTGCTGGTAGTTATCTGCTGTGCCATCCTGTTTTTCGGTTCCGGCCTGTCACTGGGGGTAACCACCTGCTGTATGGCGGATGTTATCGACTATGGCGAAGTGAAATTCGGCGTCCGCAATGAAAGCGTTACCTGTTCCGCCCAGACATTCCTGATGAAAGCGGCGATGGCTGCAGCAGGAGGCCTGACCGGTGTGGGACTTGAAATCGTGGGATATGAGGCAAAGGCAGAAGTACAGTCAGCAGGAACTGTTTTTGGGATTCGTATTCTGATGATTGTGATTCCCATCATTCTGGCAGCTCTGAGTTATTTCATCTACAGAAAATTCTACACTCTGAAAGGGGATAAAATGGAAGAAGTGGCTCTGAAACTGCAGGAAATGCACAAAAATGACTAAAGGCAGAAGATTTGCCATAACATCAGGGAGGTAGGCAATGAGCATTATTTATCATGAAGAAACAAAGGTATTTCATTTACATAACGGCGAAATCAGTTATATTATGATGATTCTTCCCAACGGGCAGATGGGGCACCTCTATTTCGGGAAAAAAATTCATGACAGGGAAAATTTCGGGGATTTGCTGGAAACAGCGCCCCGCCCCATGTCCTCCTGTACCTTTGAGGGAAATAAAGCATTTTCCCTGGAACATATCAAACAGGAGCTGCCCGTCTATGGAACCGGAGATTACAGAAGCCCGGCTGTGGAGGTAATCCAGGAAAACGGCAGCAGGATTTCAGATTTTCAGTATCATTCCCATCATGTGGAAGCCGGAAAGCCGGAGCTTCCGGGGCTTCCGGCCACCTATGCGGAAGATTCCAAAGAGGCGGAAACCCTTATGCTGAATCTTTATGATTCTGTGACCGGAATCCGGGCGGAAATGTTTTATACCATTTTCGCTGGAAGGCCGGTGCTGGCCAGAAGTGTCCGTTACATCAACAACGGAAACAGGCCGGTACAGCTTGGGAGAGCCATGAGCCTTTGCCTGGACCTTCCGGACTGTGCGTACGACTGGGTACAGTTTTCCGGCGCATGGGCAAGGGAACGGCATGTGAAAACGCGCCGTCTTACCATGGGGGTGCAGTCTGTGGGCAGTATGCGGGGCAATTCTTCCCATGAGCACAATCCGTTCCTGATTTTAAAGCGTCCGGATACGGGGGAACAGCAGGGAGAGGCCATAGGGTTCAGTTTTGTATACAGCGGCAATTTCCTGATGCAGGCGGAGGTGGACGCCCATGACAATACCAGGGTGCTGGTGGGCATTCATCCCGATACCTTTGCATGGCATCTGGAGCCGGAAGAAAGTTTCCAGACCCCGGAGGCAGTGATGGTATATACGGATTCCGGTTTGAACCATATGAGCCAGACGTTCCATCAGTTATTTCAGAAAAGACTGGCAAGGGGTTACTGGCGTGACCGTGTCCGTCCCATCTTAATCAATAACTGGGAAGCTACGTATTTTGATTTTACCGAAGATAAGCTGGTACATATTGCAAAAAAGGCAAAAGAGTGCGGCGTGGAGCTGTTTGTACTGGACGACGGATGGTTCGGCGCCAGAAGCAATGATTTTGCGGGCCTTGGCGACTGGGAGGCCAACAGAGAGCGCCTGGCCAACGGAATTACCGGGCTGGCAGAGCGGATGGAGCAGATTGGCATGAAGTTCGGCCTGTGGTTTGAGCCGGAAATGGTGAACAAAGATTCCGACTTATACCGGAGCCATCCCGACTGGATTCTGCAGGTTTCCGGCAGAGCCAATACCCATGGCAGAAACCAGTATGTGCTGGATTTCTCCAGAAAAGAAGTGGTGGACCGTATTTTTGAAATGATGGCAAAAATCCTGCGGGAAGCAAAAGTATCCTATATTAAATGGGATATGAACCGAAGCATTACGGAATGTTTCAGCCAGGCCTACAGCCCAGAGCGGCAGGGCGAGATTTTCCATCGTTATATTCTGGGAGTATACGATTTGTATGACCGCCTGACCAGGGAATTTCCGGAGGTGCTGTTTGAGTCCTGCGCCAGCGGCGGCGGCCGGTTTGACCCAGGCATTCTCTACTATGCGCCCCAGGGCTGGGCCAGCGACAATTCCGATGCGGTGGAGCGTATGAAAATTCAGTATGGTACCTCCATGTGTTATCCTGTCAGCAGTATGGGCAGCCATGTGTCAGTGATACCAAACCATCAGGTGTTCCGCAATACGCCGCTGCACACCAGAGCAAATGTGGCATACTTCGGAACCTTCGGCTATGAGCTGGATTTGAATAAACTGACGGAAGAAGAAATTGAAGAAGTAAAAGAGCAGATTGCTTTTATGAAAGAATACCGCAGCCTCCTGCAGTTCGGCACCTTCTACCGGCTGAAAAGCCCCTTTGAGGGAAATGAAATGGCCTGGATGGCAGTCAGCGAGGATAAAAAAACAGCAGTGGTGGGCTGGTACCGGGTGCTGAATGTGGTAAATGACCGTTTTACACGGGTAAAACTGCAGGGTCTGAATGAAAATTTCTGTTATGAAAACAGCCGGGACGGTTCCAGAGTTTACGGAGATGAGCTGATGAATATGGGACTGAATACTTCAGACGCCACAGCAGGGCAGACGCCGGACGATCAGGCGCCCTGTACGGATTTTGAGTCGAGGATTTATATTCTGAAAGCAGTGGGACAGGTGGAAGCATGAGTGGAAAAGTGAAAAGATTTTGTTTTATGTTATTCGGAATTCTGCTAATCGGAATTTGCGTGGCAGCTTACCGGATGTCCGGATTCGGGGTGGACCCCTTTACCTGCATGAATCTGGGCATCAGCAAATTTATTCATATGCAGTTTGGAAACTGGCAGTTAATTGTGAATGTGGTTTTGCTGGTTCTGGTGTTTTTTACGGTCCGTCACTGCATCGGATTGGGAACCGTGGTGAATATGGTCTGTGTGGGCTATATCGCAGATTTCCTCTGCTGGGTCATGGAAGATGTGGTTCACCTGGAAATGAACTGGGGGCTTAAGATTCTGATGCTTGCCATCGGTCTGCTGTTCGCATCTTCAGGAGCGGCCATGTACATGGTGGCAGATATGGGAATTGCTCCCTATGACAGTGTGGCCTTTATCATTGAAAAATTCACTAATGGGAAAATCCCCTTTAAATATGGGCGAATCTGTTCCGACGTGGTGGTAATGCTGGTAGGTGTGGGATTCTGCGCGGCCTCCGGCAATTCCATCTGGATGGTGGTGGGACTGGGCACCCTGCTGAACTCCATGTTTAACGGACCGTTGATACAGTTTTTCCGCGGAAAATTTGAAAAAAGGCTTCCGAAAGAAAATTAACTGACAGGTAATGTTCCCCCGCAGGGTGTTCTGCGGGGGAGTTTTGCATGTAACAGGGCAACTTATCTGAACAGACACTGTTTTCAGGTTACTGGAACACCCGCAGGGTGTGAACAGTAATGTTTTCAGCAGCAGAACCGAAAACTTCCATGTAAATCTGGTTGTAAACAGCATATCATAGCTGTTATAATATGAAATAAAAAGGATGGGAGAATAATCAATATGATTGATTTACTGGATAAAAGCAACTGCCCCGCCATTGAAGAAATAAGCGAGTATGTGAAAAACCCTGTTTTTATGGAATTCTGTTCCGAAATCAGGAACACATATAACTGCAGGGAAAAAACAGAGTACAGTTCATGCAGCTGGAAAAAGGGATGGAATCTTAAATTTAAAAAAGCCGGAAAAACATTGTGCACCATATATCCGGGGGAATATTATTTTACGGTTCTGATTGTGGTTGGCAAAAAAGAAAAAGAGTCTGTGGAGGCAATCCTGCCGGAATGTACTCCGGAACTGTCTGATATATACCATCGGACACAGGAAGGAAACGGGCAGAGATGGTTAATGATTGAGCTGGAAGACAGGAACGGTCTGTATCAGGATGTTCTGCGTCTGATTCAGATTTGCGGAAAGAAGTAAAAGAATATAATTATTATTTTCAATTTATCCTGACAAAGTATGGAACGGATGTTGAGAAGAATTTGCCGGATAAAAAATCAATGATTTTTGAAAGTTTGCATGGTGCCGGTTCCGTTTCCCGGCCGGCACCGCAATATGGTTGCCGAATTAATCTTCCATATCCTCTTCTGATATAAAATCATACCCGCGCTCCATCAGCATTTCCAGATATTCCTCAAAGCTGTCGGCAATGATTTCAATTTCATCCGGGTCATGGAGATACCGGGCAATCTGTCCCTTTTTTCCTTTGGGAGACGGAGAGAAATCAATAAATAACTGGGAGGTGCCGCCGTTATTCATGCAGTCGGAAAAATGCAGCCAGCACATCTTTTCAGAATCGTCCGTGATTTTCTCGTCAATGGAAACCTGGTCGAATTCCCGGTCGATATATTCTTCTATCCAGTCAGAATCATCTTTGTCCATCATCTGTTCTGCAGATAACAGATAGTAAGGGTATTCTTCCAGGTCAGAGCCCAGAAAGAAAAAAGCGACGGTCTTTTCCCCATATGTTCTCCAGTATGTTCCGTCTGCAAACTCCAGCAGATGTACCAGACTGTCCGGAATATCCGGGTATAAAGCCCGCAGTTTTTCCAGATGTTCTCTGCTGACCCCATGTACTGTGTGCTCAAAGTCATCCCATTGTTCCTGTCCGTGATTGTCATAATATGCCTTTTTGAGGCCTTCCGTATATTTTTGTGCGATATCCATGGTTTCCTCCCTGTTCCGTATGCTTTTTATCCGTTCCGGCAGACTATAACTTATATTATACAGGGAATTCTCTCTGAAAACAAGTAACTTGCAAATACCGCCGAATCCCTTTATAATTTAATCGTAACAGTTCAGACAAGCTGCCCTGTTACATGCAAAAATCCATTTAAAATTGCTTCGCAATGGGATTTTTGCTCTCCTGAATCATATTCTCACGGTCAGCGCAGCAGGTGCGCAGACCTGTCTGAACTGTTACATTTAATCGTTACTGTTTGCAGATATGTCGTGAACGTAACCATGCTGCACAGAAATGGGCATTCTGATTATCAGGTAATTGCGAAACTCAATAATTGTACCAGTTTCATGTGCAATTCGAAAAATATTTCATAGAAAGTGTAGAAATTGTACATGAAATTTTGATAATTTAATAGTTTCGCAATTGCCTGTTCTGCTTACAACAGAAGGGAGAAATACATGACAGGGAACAGAGGAAAACGCCTGAACCGGTATGTGGAGGATTATGTGGTATTTGATCTGGAGACCACAGGAGTCCGGCCGGGGCTGGACAGGATTATAGAAATATCGGCGTTAAAGGTCCGGGGCCATCAGGTGGAAGATCAGTATACGACGCTGGTGAATCCGGAAATGAGGATTCCCAGGGCTGCCACAGCAGTCAACGGAATTACCGATGAAATGGTAAAGGACGCGCCGGAGATGGAAGAAGCAGTCCGGGGCTTTCTGGATTTCGTGGGAAATGATATCCTGGTGGGCCATAATATACATACTTTTGATATGATTTTTATCTGTGATGCTGCAATGGAAACGCTGGGGGCAGATATTGGCAATGATTATATTGATACTCTGTATCTGGCCAGAAAATGCCTGCCGCAGCTTTCTCACTGCAGACTGACGGATGTGTCCGCATATTTCCGGATTAATACAGACGGAGCCCACCGGGCCCTAAATGACTGTGCGATGAATCAGAAATGCTATGAGGAACTGGGAAAGATTCTGGTAGAGATGCAGCAGAATCAGCCGGAGATTCTCTGCCCCAGGTGCGGGAGTGAAATGGTAAAGCGCAGAGGAAAATACGGGGAATTTTACGGATGCAGCAATTATCCCGGCTGCCGGGGAACCAGAAAAATTTAAAGAAACGCGGATGAAATCATTATTTTCCCAGGCAGGAATGATAAAAATGTGAGAGGACAGAAGGGATGGGAGGAAGTTATGTTTGGACGAAAGCGGAAAAATCACGGGGCGGTTCAGCCTTATGATTCCTCAGCACAGATACCGGTGATTCGCGCCAGTATCTGCACCGGGGAGCAGGTGGCCGGATTTAAAGACAGAACATCCGGGAAATTTACGGAGGCTATGCTGATTCGGGGTCAGCAGGATTTGCAGGAATTCTGCACCCGGTATGAGGTAAATCAGGAAGATATTAAGAAAGAGTGGTAAATATATGAAAGCATTAGTGATAGCGGAAAAGCCCAGTGTAGGCCGGGACATTGCCAGAGTCCTGGGCTGTACAAAGGGAGGCAGTGGATTTCTGGAGGGAAAAGATTATGTGGTTACCTGGGCATTGGGCCATCTGGTGGAGCTTTCCGACCCGGAAAGCTATGGAGAGCAGTGGAAAACATGGAAAATGGAAACATTGCCCATGCTGCCGGAAACACTGGAAATTCAGGTGATTAAGAAAACAGGGAAGCAGTATCAGACTGTAAAAACCCAGATGTACCGCAAGGATGTGGGAGAGATTATCATTGCCACAGATGCAGGCCGGGAAGGAGAGCTGGTGGCCCGCTGGATTATTCAGAAAGCCGGGGTCAGAAAGCCTATGAAGCGGCTGTGGATTTCCTCGGTAACGGATAAGGCTATCCGTCAGGGATTTGCGAATCTGAGAGACGCCAGGGAGTACCGGGACCTGTACGAGGCGGCAGTGGCAAGAGCGGAAGCAGACTGGCTGGTAGGCCTGAACGCCACCAGAGCGCTGACGGTAAAGCATAACGCACAGCTTTCCTGCGGCAGGGTGCAGACGCCCACCCTTGCCATGATTGCGAAACGGGAAGCAGAGATTAAGAATTTTAAGCCCAGGTCTTATTACGGTCTGAAAGTAAAGGGGAACGACGTTGTCTGGAGCTGGAAATCCAAAGACAACAGCGTTACCACATTTTCTGAAGAAAAAATCCGGCAGATTCAGGAAAAAGTTACAAACAGTACCGGAACAGTGGAGGAAATCAGAGAGAAAAAGCAGAAATCCTTTGCACCTCAGCTTTACGATCTGACTTCTCTGCAGCAGGACGCCAATCGGATGTTTGGATTTTCCGCAAAACAGACACTGGATTATATGCAGCGTCTTTACGAGCACCACAAGGTGGTGACTTATCCCAGAACGGATTCCAGATATCTTACGCAGGATATTGTGGAAACTCTGCCGGAGCGTGTCAGGGCCTGCCGGGGAGGAAGCTATAACACGGTATGCGGCAAACTGCTGAAATCTCCCATACGGGGTAATAAATCCTTTGTGGATGATAAAAAAGTCTCCGACCATCATGCCATTATCCCCACGGAACAGGGAATCCGCCTGCATGAACTGGAATACGGAGAACGTAAAATATACGAACTGGTGGTTTCACGCTTTCTTGCCGTTCTGCTTCCGCCCTGTGAGTATCGTCAGACCGAGGTGACGGTGGCATGTGCGGGAGAACGGTTCGCGGTAAAAGGAAAGATTATGGAACAGCCCGGATGGCAGGAAATCCGCCAAATCCAGGAGGAAGCCGGAATTCTGTCCGAAGAAGATACTGAGGAGAATGCGGAGAATTTCGCGCAGCTCAAAGAGACCGGAGGGAGTTTGCCGGAATTTGTGAAAGGGCAGAAAATCCTGTTCGGGGAAGGAAGTATCACGGAAGGAAAGACAAAACCGCCTCTGCCCTTTACGGAGGCCACCCTCCTTGCAGCCATGGAACATCCGGGGAAATACATGGAGAATTCTGACCAGGAGCTGAAAAAGACCCTGGGAGAGACCGGAGGGCTGGGAACCGTGGCCACCCGTGCGGATATTATCGAAAAGCTGTTTAACAGTTTTATGATTGAAAAGAAAGACCGGTATATCCATCTGACCTCCAAGGGCAGACAGGTGCTGGAGCTGGCTCCTCAGGGACTGACTTCTCCGGAACTTACTGCCAGATGGGAGCAGCAGCTTGCGGATATTGCAAAAGGAAAAGCCAAAAAGAAAGATTTTGAAGCGGAAATCCGAACGTATACGGCGGATATTGTAAAAGACATCGCAGCTTCCTCCAAAACGTACCGCCATGACAATCTGACCGGGAAAAAATGTCCCGACTGCGGAAAATTACTGCTGGAGGTCAACCACAAAAATGGACGGATGCTGGTATGTCAGGACCGGGAATGCGGCTACCGGAAAACGCTGTCCAGAGTGACCAACGCCCGCTGTCCCCAGTGCCATAAGAAAATGGAGCTGGTGGGAGATGGAGAAAATCAGCGGTTTACCTGCGTGTGCGGCTACCGGGAAAAACTTTCTGCGTTTGAAAAACGTAAAAAAGACAGCGGCGGGGGCGTGTCAAAAAAAGAGGTGTCCAGATATATGAATCAGTTAAAGCAGGAAGCCAGAGAGCCGGTGAACAACGCCTTTGCGGATGCTCTGGCGAAGCTGAAACTTTGAGAACGGGCCTGTACAGGAATGAAAGAAAAAGGGCTGCTGCGGCAAACTTACGGTATGCTGCAACAGCCCTGAATATTACTCTTCCGGAGAAATTTCCTGCGGCTGTTCTTCAAAGAGCTCAAAATCCTGCGAAGATTCCTGCGGCTGTTCCTCACAGAGTTCAAATTTCTGTACCATTTTATTCAGTATTTCAGCCTGGGAGGCCAGTTCCTCTGAAGTTGCAGAAGTTTCCTGAGAAGCTGCGGAATTATCCTGAATACCCTGGGCCATTTCTTCAATACCCAGACGGAGCTGTTCCATATTTTCCGCCTGAACAGCGGCATTTTCAGCGGTTTCCTGTATCATTTTATTTACCTGGCTTACTGCGGAGACAGATTCTTTTAATGAATCCATAACACTGCCGGCAATGGTATTTCCTTTGTTGATTTCTTCCATCGAGATTTCAATCAGTTCCTTTGTGGTGTTGGCTGCTTCAGAGCTTTCCAGTGCCAGTTTTCCGATTTCATCGGCAACCACTGCAAAGCCTTTTCCTGCTTCGCCGGCACGGGCGGCTTCAATAGAAGCGTTCAGAGAAAGAAGATTTGTCTGTGAGGCAATATCTTCGATGGTCTGGATAATACCAACGACCTGCTGAGAGGTCTGCCTGATTTTCTCCATGGCGTCCGTCATCCGTGTCATGTTCTTCTGGTTCTGTTCAATGATTGCAGTGACCTGAGCGGTTGCTTTGGCTGAATTTTCTGCTTCTCTGCGGCTGTTTTCCACCTGTTCCGCCACAGTGGCGGTGGTAGCGGTAAGCTGTTCGATGGCTGCGGCCTGTTCTTCCGCCCCTTCTGCCAGAACCTGGGAGGCTGAGGCCAGTTCCATGGCTCCCACAGATACATGCTCTGAGCTTTCTGAGATTCCGGCCATCACCTGATTCATGGAATCGGAAATATTGAGCAGAGCAGTTTTTATCTTCTGAAATTCACCTACATAATCATTTTTCAGATGAATACTCAGTTTTCCGTCGGCAACCTGAGCCAGTACGTCTGCAGTCTCATCAATGTATTCAATGTATTCTTTCAGCCTGCTGACTGTTTTCCGGATAGATTCACCCAGTTCTCCGATTTCATCTTCGCTTGTAATCAGAAGATTCACATCCAGATCCCCGGCGGCAAGCTGCTGAGCCGTATGGTTCAGTTCCAGAATGGGTTTTGTCAGGCTGGCGGAGCTTTTCCGGATTCTGAATGCGATCAGTGTAATGCCGGCGGCGAAAATAACAATCAATGCCAGGACCATTGCTGTCAGTGTTGCATAATATTCTGACATGGGAAGGCTGCTGAGCACAATGTAGCCGGTATCGCCGGCATGTTGCAGAGAACCGTACTTTGTGACGCCGTCTGCCTTGTATTTCATAAATTCATCCTTTTGCGAGGTAATCGCATCCATTACATTCTGAGATGTGTTTATGTCTGTTACATGTTTCTGTATAATATCTTTCTGGGGATGATACAGGAACATACCGTTTTCTGACAGCAGCAGAACATATCCCTTTCGGCCGATTTTGTATCCGCTCATCACTTCGGTCATATGATCCAGGGCGATATCCATACCCACTGCGCCCAGAACCTCTCCGGTAGCGTCATCATAAACCGGGGCTGCGGCGCTTAAAACCATCTTTCCGTTGGTGGAATCCACATAGGGCTCTGTAAGTATGGTCTGTTTGTGTTCAATACAGCCATACCATCCGCGGCCGGTGATATCCCATTCTTCTTCATTCGTGAGCCCGTCGGACTGGAGGAAGGAACTTGCATCCAGATCAGCAATCCATACGGCCATCACATTTTCGGAATCGTTTTCTGCAATGTGTGAGAGGTTGTCCAGAACTGTCTGCATTTTTTCCGCCTGGCTGATGTTGCCGCCGGCTTCTGTCTCCAGCATGATATGTTTGATTTCCGGATTGGCAGCAAGGAGTTCCACACCTTTGGTATACTGCTCCAGAAATCCGGTCAGCTGATTTGCGGCTGCATTGGATTCCTCGGTCAGCTCTGTCCTTTTTGACGTAATGCTCAGCCAGCCCACCATATAGATGGAGACAGCGGCTATCAGCAGAAGCACCAGGATAACGCTGCCGCCAATCTGGCGGAGGATTTCGTCTGCAATTTTTTTTCTGGAAGTTGTTCCGTTCGTCTTTTGTTTCATAAATGTCCTCTTTTCTCTTATTTCATAAATGGCTCCCGACAGTATTCTTTTTTATTATAACTTCTTTTCTCAGTCAGCACAATAAGAAGTTTGTACTGTTCCGTGAACTGTTACGTGAAATGTGCCTGTAAGAAATTATTTACCGGTCTCTCAATGCCGGCCGGTACGCCGGATTTTATGAACCACGGATTGCAGATAGTTTGAGTATCGGGTATAATATGGGAAATGGAGGTGGAGCCATGAAGAAACCATTGCCGACAGGTGTTGATAATTTTGAAGATATGATAAAGTCTGACTATTACTATGTAGATAAAACAATGCTCATAAAAGAATTACTGGACTTAAAAAGAAAAGTTAATTTATTCACCCGTCCCAGGCGTTTTGGAAAAAACCTTAATCTGAGCATGTTGCGATACTTTTTTGAAGATACGGGAGATGCCAGAAGGAACGGGGAACAGAAAGAACTGTTCCAGGGGATGAAAATTATGGACGCCGGGGAAAGTTATACAGGGCAGATGGGAAACTATCCGGTGTTTGAACTGACGCTGAAATCGGCGAAGCAGGAAGACTATGATGTGGCTTATTACATGATACAGAACGCAGTCAGCACGGAATTTGAACGGCACAGAAGGCTGGTGGAAGCGGGGAAAGAATGTCTTTCTCTGAGAGAATATGAGCAGTATACTGCTGTTGCAGAAGGAAAGGCAGAAGAGAGGGCAGTAAGAAATGCACTGCAGTTATTCTGCCGGTGTATGTATAAGATTACCGGAAGGAATACGGTGATTCTGATTGACGAGTACGACGTACCGCTGGAAAATGCATATTTCAGAGGTTTTTATGACAGGATGGTCAGTTTTATCCGCTCCCTGTTTGAATCTGCATTAAAAACCAATGATTATCTGCAGTTTGCTGTGATTACCGGGTGTCTGCGGATTTCAAAAGAAAGTATATTTACGGGATTGAACCATCTTAATATTATCTCTGTACTGGACAGAAAATACAGTGAGCATTTTGGATTTACGGAACCGGAAGTTTTGCAGATGATGGAATATTATGAAGTGGGAAATCGTTTTCCGACCATGAAGGAATGGTATGACGGATATTTGTTTGGAGATACAGATGTTTATAACCCATGGAGTGTGATTAAGTTTCTGTATGATCTGTATTCCGATGTAAATGCATTTCCGCGTCCCTATTGGATCAATACCAGTTCCAATGATATTATTAAAGATATGATTGCCAGGGCTGACCGGGAAATGAAAGGTCAGATTGAAATGCTTCTGGAAGGAGGTACCCTGGATATTCAGGTACATGAAGAAGTAACTTACGGAGATATGCACAGTAACAGTGAAAATCTCTGGAATTTCCTGTATTTTACAGGATATCTGACAAAAGAAAGTGAATATTTTAAGGAACTGTCAGTCTTTTTGCGGGTGCGGGTTCCAAACACGGAAGTGAAGACCATTTATCAGAATACGGTTCTGAACTGGATGAAAGGTATGATAAAAAAAGAAGATTTTCATGATTTATACCGTGCCATGGAAGATGGAGATGCCCGGAAAATGACGGACATATTAAACGGTCAGCTGTTTCGTACCATCAGTTTCTATGACAGTGCGGAAAATTTTTACCATGGGTTTCTGACGGGAATTTTAAGCCAGAGCGAGAATTATCTGGTGAAGTCCAACCGGGAATCGGGAAATGGGCGTTCTGATATTATGGTGAAAAGCCCCTCACTGCGGGGCAGGTCGTTTGTTCTGGAAGTAAAGGTATCGGATTCCATTGATGATCTGGAAAAGGATGCAAAAAGGGCTCTGAATCAGATTTATGAGAAAAGATATATGGAGGAACTGCGGACGGAGGGGTACAGAAGAACGGACTGTTATGGCATTTCCTTTTACCGGAAAGACTGTGAGGTATGTTTCGGAAAAGAAGATGGTAGCGGTATTTGATGAACAATATATGATAACAGGAGAGGAGAGAGCACATCTCCTCTTTTTCATCTTATAGGAAATACCGTGTCACTGTGAAGTGCTAAAGTATATAGATTTCCTGTAAGAGAAAACCATTATACACAGAGTCTGCCTACTTTGTTATTAAGAAAAGTGCTGTAAAAAATGCTGAATTGACGACATATTTTCGTCTTTTTTTACAAAATGCGAGAATGAAATATCTGACACTTGACGGTTTTTAACCATAAATGCATAATGAATTTGGGAGTAGAAAAAATATAATCAGTTCTTTTAATTCTATATAAAGGGAGAGGGAGCCATGTCAGACAGCCAATATCTGTATAATTATTATCGTCAGAGATATTACAATTCATGTAGTGAAATCAACAGTTGTGAACATCAGATTTATAATCTTAATAATGAGAGGCGGCGTGTTGTTGACCGGATTAATCAGCTTAACAGGGATATCAGAGAAACCAGGTCGGCTCTTGACAGCCTGAAGGCTGTTGCTCAGCGGGAAAGCAGTTTAACCAGCAGGCTTTCTGCCGTCTCCGGTAAGACAGGGCAGGCTGCAGCGAATTTCAGCGGAATGGTTCATGCCAGCGATATTGTCAGTAAAGATATTACAGAAGTTTTTGGCAGTGAAACAACAAAAACCAAAAATGCATTAAATGGTGTGTGGAATACGCTCAAATCAAAGAAAAGCAGCGTCGATACGAAGCTCTCCGGTTTGCAGAATGATTTAAATCAGGCAAACAGCAATCTGCAGAATATTGACGGATGTATTTTCACAAATATAAAAGAGGAAAAACAAAATCAGATTTTTACAATGCAGTGGCCCCTGCTTTGAAGAAAAAATAAATTTGCGGCCGGGAGAGTTCAGTATAATGAAAAAGGGGAAGATACCATGAAGTGGAAAAGCCGATGGATGTCTGTTGTAATCGTACTGTTTCTGGCAGTAAACAGCATACCGGTTGTTTATGGGGAAAACGGTAATGTGGATCATACTGATACGGAGGAAGAAACTGTTTCTCCCTCGATAACCTTTCATCTGCCTGAAGGCGACGGAAGTGTCAGGGATGATGGCCAGATATGGTATAAAAATAATAAAGAGCTGGAGTTGATTGTCCAGGATGAAGATTCCGGCATCTGCAATGTGGATGTCTCTGTCAATGGCATTGATGTTCCGGAAGATAAAAAAGCGACAGCATTGTTAAAATCAGAAAAAGGGGAAGGTTCCTGTAATCGTGAGCCACTGCACTATGTTTTCGATTTGGATTACTTTACTGCTGTCTGTGAAAGGGCAGGAGACAGGCAGTCTGCAGAAGAAGGAAAGTATGAGATTGCCGTTGCAGTCACAGACCATGCAGGAAATGCGGCAAATTATAATGCGGAATATTTTATAGATAAAGTTCCTCCTGCTGTTTCCGGGATTGCTTTTATTCCGGAATTACCTGACGGAATGGAAGACACAGCAGAATTAATAGAAGAGTTTGCCATTGATGAATTTACATATGGCTATTATTTCAGAGCGGATTATCGTGTGGTTGTAAATGTTACGGATGATGTTCCTTCTTCCGGCCCTGGCCAGATGAAATACCGTCTGGTGCCTTATGAAGATGGAGCGGAACAGGAAGAAATTACCGGGTCACTGGAAATTGCAGATGGGAAAGCAGAGCTGGAAATACCGGAAGGATTTCGAGGAAGAATTTTTGCGGAAGTATTCGACTGTGTGGGTAATTCACAGGGGGAAAAGCTGGTAAAGGCAGAGGATAACAGTGCCCCTGTAATTGAAATTACAGATATGGCGGATACCGGTTACCAGGACGGGGCCGGAAACCGGCTTTATACGGAAGGCAACAGCTTTACTGTAAAAATTACGGATGTTGTTTCCGGAATCAGAGCATTTGGATATCGGCAGAATGCAGAACAAAATCCCTGCGACAGACGGATGATTACCCTGGATAACGATGAATACGCTCCGGGAGAGAATCTGGGAGATGGCTGGCTGGTAACGGGGATGGAGGACAACCTTGTCACACAGGTTACAAAGACATATGATTTTACTGCCGATGATAATAACGTTACTGTGATTTTTGATGCTGTGGATGGTTCCGGAAATCAGATTCAGGATGTACGGAGCGAAACGTTTACCATAGATAAGACTTCTCCGGATATCAGGGTTGAATTTCAGGATGACAGAACTGCATATTATAAACAAAGCCGGGTGGCCAGGATTACGGTGACGGAACGGAATTTTGACGCAGGGCTGACAGATATCAGGATAGAAAATACATCCGGAGATGTACCGGAATATGTGTTTGAAGAAATATCGGAAACAGAGCATGTAGCTGTGATTGATTTTGGCGAAGGTGAATATACCTTTGAGCTCCAGGGGAGAGATTTGGGAAATCAGTCGGCCAGGATTGCATATGATGGAGAACCTGTGGAATCATTCTGTATTGACAGAACAAAGCCTGATGTCAAGATTACGCATATTGATGGGAATTTTCAACAATCCGTTAAGGCAAATATTACCCTTTCAGATTCCCGTTCGGGCATTGCAAAAGTGGAATATCTGTGGGACGACGGATTTTTGTTACAGGAAGGAGAATCAGAATACAGAACGGATTATGCGGAATTTAAAGGTTATTCGGACGACAGGACGGAGTTTGAGCTGATTCTGCCCTGGCATCTGGCTAAGACTGTACCCGGCAACAGGCACACCCTTCATCTGAGGGTTACCGATAAAGCAGGAAATGTCTATGACGACGAAGAACCTGTTACAGATTCGGTGGGCAGTGATATGCTTCCGCCGCAGATTGAGCGTATTGAAATAAGAAAACCTCAGAGTGATAACTCAGAAGGAATACTGAAATTTTTTACCTTTGGTACATTTTATAAAAATACCGTTGAAGTTGCAGTAAAAGTAAATGATAATGAGGCCAGGGAAGAATTCTATGCTTCCGGAGTAAAGAGCGTGAAAATAAATGATAAGGAAGCGGTTCAAAGCGAAGAAAGCGATGAATATGTCTTAGCTGTCCGGCCCGATGAAATCATGACTGCCATGCGTATTCGTGTCGAGGATCGTGTGGGGCTGCTCACCGAGGCACTGGCTACGGATATTCCTGAACGGGGATTGGTCCGGAGCAATGATTTAATCGTTGAAGATGATGTTCCTTCCATAGATTTTGGCGGTATTTTGAGCCAGGCCCATGAAGATGGCCAGGGACGTATGTGGTTTGGCGCGAATGACGGCGATGTTGAAATGAAGATTACGGCCGCCGATTGCCAGGGGCCATTGCATAGCGGGTTATATTCCGTTACGGTGAAAGATAATGGCAGGGTGGAATATGCCAGGTCAGATTTTTCTTTTAAAACAGAAGAACATACGACAGTTTTCCGGATTGGTGATTTGAATGACGGAGAGCATATTTTCACAGTGGAAGCGGAAGATAATTGCGGTAATACTGTCAGCAGTTCTGTCACTTTCTACAAAGATACAAATCCTCCTGAAAAGGGGAGCATCGCCGCAATTTCACCGGAAAGCGTAAACATCGGCGGCAGCCAGTGGTTTGACAGGGAGGAAGTGATTATATTCCGTGTGGATGCCGCCGACACTGCCTCAGGGCGATTCTGAAAGTTCTTACCTTTGGCGTATATTCAAACGATACATTAATTTTGAAAGCCTATACAAAAGAAGTTGCTTTTGACAGTGGCATTGATTATGCAGCAGTTCAGTATGTGGGATTGGCGGAGCCCCTCAGGATAACTGATGAGGGTGAAGGGGTATTTTCGGTAAAAATTCCCGCAAAAGAAGCAGTTTTTGAGAGCGGCATTATTGTGAAAGTGTATGACAGGTATGGAAAAGTAAGCCTTTCCTGTCCGAATATAGCAGATACCGGAGGAGAGGCTGTCTCAGCAGGCATACGGGTAATGACAGAAACGGATGTGCCGGCAGTCACCTTCAGCCTGCCGGGAAGTGACAGCATATTTGGAGCAGACGGTCCTATCTGGTACCGTTCAAATAAAACAATTAAACTTTCGGTTCAGGATGAGCACTCCGGCCTGAACAATGTGGATTTGTCTGTGAACGGCGCCGATATTCCGGAGGACAAAAAAGGCAATGCGTTGTTAAAAGCGGAAGTGGCGGAAGCAGCGGACGGGCCCAATCGTGATAAACAGAACTATATATTCGATACAGGTTATTTCTCATCTGTTTGCGGAGAAGCCAAAAACGGAAAATATGTAATTACCGCTCAAACCACGGATAATGCAGGAAATGAAGCCGATCATAAAGTTATCTATTATATGGATGAAACTGCGCCTGAGATTGAAATTACAAAGAAGGCAGACACCAGTTACCGTGATGCTGCGGGCAATCCTCTTTATGTGGGGACAAACCGCTTTACTGTCGTGATCACTGATACTGTTTCCGGAATCAGGCAGATTGGCTATTTGCAGAGTGCGGAACAAAATTCTTATGACAGGAAGATAATTGAGCTCAATCCTGCCGGGTACAGCTTAAACGCCGAGCTGGGAGATGGCTGGAAAGTGACGGGCACAGATGGCAATCTTGTGACCCAGGCCACAAAAACCTTTACTTTCCCGGAAGATGATAATGATGTCAGATTAACCTTTGACGCAATGGACAATGCACGGAACAGGACAGAGAATGTCCAAAGTGAAATATTTACTGTTGATAAAACGGCGCCTGTTATCAACGTTGTATTCCGCGAAGACGATGATACGGATATGTATTATGAGCAGAACCGCATTGCGGACATTACGGTGACAGAACGGAATTTTGATGAAAATCTGATAAAGGTGGAAATTGAAAATATGTTTGGCGCTGTGCCCGGATATTCATTTGCAGAGATTTCCAATACGGAACATACGGCTGTTATTGATTTTGACGAGGGCGATTACATGTTTGATATGACGGGAATGGATTTGGGAAATCATCCCGCAGTTGTGAATTTCAGCGGCGGCAATGAAAACATGTTTTATGTGGATAAGACCAGGCCTGTGGTGCAGGAGAATTTTGCTGAATTTGGCAATGCAGCGGAAAACAGTTTTAATACGGATAAAACGGTAAACATTACGGTTACAGAGCATAACTTTGACCCGGAGCTTCTGAATCTGAAAATTATGAGAAAAGAGGCGGGAGAAGAACACAGCCCGGAGGGGATGGAAGATGCCACAGGTATGGTTCTGGGAGGCGCAAGGTGGGACAGCACAGGAGATGTCCACACAATTTCTTTTACCTTTGACTTTGACGGAGTCTATCGTATGGAGATGACGCCCGCTGATTTAGCGTCCAATACTGCGGAACCATGCAGCACCGTTATCTTCGAGATTGATAAAACAGCGCCTGTTGTCAGTATGAAAAACGGTTCCTTTGTGGGAGAGGATGATACGGAATTTCTGGATGTATATCCCTGTGAAAGGAAGGAAGAGGCTGCACCCACCGTTGTATTTGAGGATTTGAATCTGTCGCATCTGGAATATAAGCTGACCGTTTACATCCCGGACTATTCCACTTCGGATGCAGTGGCAATGAAGCCGACAGTAACGAGCGGAACAATTGAAGATAATAAATATACTCTGTCGGATTTCAAAGAAGACGGCGTATATGCCCTGGAACTGGTGGCAGTGGATGTTGCGGGCAATAAAAGCGCTGTTAATTATAATACCTATGCCCGTATGGTCAATCAGGATGTGCTGGCGTTTCTTATGGAGAGCAATCCTGAGAAAAAAACAGGTCTGTATTCCTTTGAATATGAAAATGGTGAAGCAATCAGCAAAAAACCTTCCGATTTCCAGGATCTGAATATTTTTGTAATGACGAAAAAAGAAACCGGGACGGATATTGTCCTGCGGGACAGCAACGGACAGGAAATTGTTACCAACGCCCAGTGCATGGAGGATAACAGCATTTATGGGATAGGTATCTGTAATTATCTTTTGAGGGCGGATTTTTTCAGAGAAAATTTCCAGGATGATACGGACGTGGAGCTGCAATTGACGGTTAAAAATCAGGGGCGCCGCATTGATCTGGGCAAAATGCATATTGACAATATTGCTCCAACCTGTGTCATGCCGGATAATCTGGATTCCTGGCATTGGTTTTACGGTGAAACGGAGCGTACTTTTACCCTTTCAGGTATCAGCGAACTGGTAGATGAAAGCCATTGTGCGATTTATGACAATGGTCAGAAAGTGCCCTTTGCCTATTCCGGTGATGAGAGAACAATTACCTTCTCCCTTGAGAAAGGATGGCACAATGTGGGCATTGTTCTTGACGATATGGCAGGCAATGCAAATAATATTCAGGAGAAAATAAATCTGCATATCGGTTATTTCTGGCTTTGGGTTATTGTGATATTGTCTGTACTTGTTGTCACATCTGTTATTTGTATTGTTATCTACAGCAGAAACAGAAAGAAGCGGGAGACTGACTGACAGCGGGGCAGTAACAAAACAGAACGGTGAATGGGGAGAATCCGGTTTGGGAAAACACAAAATGTAAATCCTCAGTCATAACCGCCCTTTTTCCCTCATACATTATAAAAAAACAGTGTATGAGGGAATTTCGTTGAAAGGGTACATAGAAGAACGGGCGATTAATATTGCTAATTATATAATTGAGGAAAATGCCACAGTAAGGCAGACGGCCAAAAAATTTGGAATCAGCAAGAGTACGGTACATAAAGATGTCACCGAACGTCTCATGCAGATTAACCCCGCCCTTGCAGCCCAGGCGAGAAAGGTACTGGACGTAAATAAATCGGAGCGGCATATCCGGGGCGGTCTTGCGACCAGAGAGAAGTATCTGCACCAGAAAGGTGTTGTCTGACAAATATTGGGAAGAAAAGGACAGATAAGATGATTCTGCGTGAATTCCGCTGATATGTTACCGCCGGAACAGCAAATCTGTCCTTTTCACTGAAATGATAAAATAAATCAATAAAACTGATTAAAATTATCACTATACAATTTGGATAATCTGTGATAAGATAAAACCCGTGAAAAGCAGAGAAAGGGAAGAGTAGCTGCAGAGAAACTTACAGAGAGCCATTGGCGGTGGAAAATGGCAGGGACGATGCAGTGAACTGGCCCCGGAGCTTCCGGCTGAACATTTTCAGACTTATATCAGACAAAAGGGAAACAGTAAGCCAGGACGGGTTCTCCCGTTACAGAGAAAGGCATGAAAGTGCCGGTAAGTGCATGTGAATACATGAAGTCAGAGTGGTACCGCGCAGGATTTTATATCTTTCGTCTCTATTGTCCTCAGCTGGGGAATAATAGATATGAAAGATTCTTTTTTTATTTTAACAAAACATTGGAGGAATGAGAATGAAGAATTTTGAGAAATACGAGAGACAGTATTTTATGCCCCCGGAAGTTACGTACGACTGGGTAAAAAAAGAATATATTACAGCACCTCCCGTATGGTGCAGCGTAGATTTGCGGGATGGAAATCAGGCATTGATTGAGCCCATGAGCCTGGAAGAAAAACTGGAATTTTTCCAGTTGCTGGTGGATGTGGGTTTTAAAGAAATTGAAGTGGGATTTCCGGCGGCTTCCGAGACAGAATACAAGTTCATGCGGGCGCTGATTGAACGGAATATGATACCGGATGATGTGACGGTGCAGGTTCTGACTCAGGCCAGAGAGCACATTATCCGCAAAACCTTTGAAGCGGTAGAGGGCGCGCCTCATGCTGTGGTGCACCTTTATAATTCCACTTCCCTGGCTCAGCGGGAGCAGGTGTTTAAAAAGAGTAAAAAAGAAATTCTGGAGATTGCAGTCAGCGGAGCAAAACTCCTGAAAAAGCTGGCGGAAGAGACAGAGGGGAATTTCACTTTTGAGTACAGCCCGGAGAGTTTTTCCGGAACAGAGGTGGATTATGCTCTGGAGGTGTGCAACGCAGTACTGGACGTATGGCAGCCCACACCGGAAAAAAAGGCTATTATCAATCTTCCTACCACAGTGGAAAACGCCATGCCCCATGTTTTTGCAGGGCAGGTGGAGTATATGAGCAAACATATGAAGTACCGGGAAAATGTGGTGCTGTCCCTCCATCCCCACAACGACAGGGGAGTGGGAATCTGTGATGCGGAATTCGGAATTCTGGCCGGGGCGGACCGGATTGAAGGAACCCTTTTTGGAAACGGGGAGCGCACCGGAAACGTAGATATTGTAACTCTTGCCATGAATATGTTTTCCCATGGCGTGGATCCAGGACTGGATTTCAGCAATATGTCTAAAATTGCGGAGACTTATGAGCGTTGTACCAGAATGCAGGTTTCGCCCAGACAGCCTTATGCCGGAGAACTGGTTTTTACCGCTTTTTCCGGTTCTCATCAGGACGCCATTGCCAAAGGTATGGCCTGCCGGGAAGAGCGGCCGGACGGAGCATGGACGGTACCCTATCTGCCCATTGACCCCAAAGATGTGGGACGGACCTATGATTCCGATGTGATTCGCATTAACAGTCAGTCCGGAAAAGGCGGCGTAAGCTATATTCTGAAACAGAATTACGGTATTACGGTTCCGGATAAAATGAAAGAAGAAGTGGGATATACGGTGAAAGGGGTATCAGACCATCGGCATATGGAACTGTCACCCCGGCTGGTGTATGAGATTTTTGAGGAACATTATGTGGAGCATATGCCCCATTTTCAGATTCCGGAGTGCCATTTCCGTCAGAAGAACGGTATGCTGGCAGAGGTGACAGTGGATCATGGCGGAAAGAAACGCAATGTAACAGGCAACGGCAACGGACGTCTGGACGCGGTGAGCAATGCATTGAAGCAGTATTTTAATGTAAGCTATGAGCTGTCCGTTTATGAGGAACATTCTCTGTCCAGAGGTTCTTCCGCAAAAGCAGTGTCTTATGTGGGAATTTCCTGTAATCAGCAGTTGTACTGGGGTGTGGGAATTGACGAAGATATTATCAAATCTTCCATTGCGGCCCTCTGTGTGGCTGTAAATAAGCTGGAACAGATTCAGCAGGCCGAAACGGGCCGGGATGACAGGCTGAATGAGATTATGAATTACATTCAGGAGCATTATCTGACCGTGACGCTGGATGAACTTACAGAGAAAATGCATTTGTCCAAGCCATATCTTTCCAAATATATCCGGGAGAAGTCCGGGAAAACTTTTGGAGATATTGTAAAAAATGTCCGGATGAAAAAAGCGCGCACTCTGCTGAAAAACACCGGAATGACTGTGGAAAATATTGCAGAAAGCGTGGGTTATCAGAACGTGGAGCATTTCAACCGTCTCTTTAAGAAACGATATGGAATGACTCCGGTGCAGTACCGTAACAGAGAACAGAGAGGCAAGTAAAGAGCAGCCCTGTTTTTCTGAAGAAAACCGTGACAGTTCAGCCCAGGACTTTGCACCTGCTGCAAAGTCCGTAAGAAGGTGTGAATTCAGCCAGAAAACCACTTTGTTCCAGATTGGTTCAAAGTGGTTTTCTTTTTATGAGGTTTTATGATAGAATATGATAGAATCATACAAAAAGTAAGTAAAATGTCAAAGAGAGCAGAAATGAACCTGAAAATGGCAGATATACTGAGGTTTCTTTTTCCGGAACTGCAGATAAGGGATGCAGTCAGGGAACAGGGGTTTATTGCACGCAGAAGGAGAGATAACAGAGAATCGACGGAAACGGACAGGCGGGTGAGCTATCAGGGTAATACAGCAGTTCAGCAGAGGATGGATTCTGCTCTGAACACTGCCACTTATACGCCGGAAGATATGCACAGAATGGAACAGAGACTGTATGCATCGTCAGACGGCGGAATGAATGCAGAAAGAGCGGAGCAGAAATTTGAAGGATTCGAGCAGGAATTCAGAAGCCGCTGGATTGGTATGCCGGAAGATGTGAGAATGTTCTGCCAGGCGTTCAAACGTCCTTTCGTCATGGGCTATGATTTGCGGAAAACAAAAAATAACATACTGATTACCGGAACAGAAAGCAGGGGCAAAGTGACTGCGGCGGCGGTAGCAGGCAGCCTTCTGAAGCAGAGAGGTATGATATCCTGTCCGGATATTTCAAAACTGGATATGTCAGTTTATCAGGGAAAATCAGATAATATCATGTTTTTGGGAGATTTGCGGCAGGCTCTGGCGGAACCGACAGAAATTGTTGTCTTTGAAAATATTGAACAGATGAATGCCGGAGATATTGATACGATTGTAAAAATAATTTTCGAAGGATTCTGCCGCCTGACCGCAGGAAATACAGGGCAGAATATTGTGCTGTCTGCCAGAGGCAAATATTTTATATTTACCTCCTGTGCCGAAGAAACCAGGGTGACAGAGGTTCTCGGACAGAATTTTATACGAAAAATGGGAGATATCATACGACTGGAACCTCTGGGAGAAGAGAAAATAAGAGAAGTGGTAAAAGGACTGGCGGAAGAATTCCTGAAGAAAACCAGGAGACAGCTTCAGATCTGCCTGGAGCCGGAAGACACTTTTACGGAACAGCTCAGGCAGGAATACAGCCTGGTTTCAGGTGTGAAAGGATTACAGACTAATATAGAAGAAAATATATACAAACCGCTGGCAGAATACCGTCTGCAAAATCCTGCAAGGGGCGAAGAACGGGCGGCAATCGGATATGAAAACGGATATTTTATAAAGAACAGTCGGACAATCTGGCTGAATGATTTCCAAAAACGCTATGATGAAGCGGGAATTGAGCAGGTGAAGCAGGAACTGTCAGAAATTATCGGACTTGATTCGGTGAAAGAGTATGTGCTCAATCTGGAAAATAACCGGAAGGTTCAGCAGCTCAGAGAGAGCCGGGGACTGAAAACAGCAGAGCTTTCCATGCACATGATTTTTACAGGAAATCCGGGAAACGGAAAGACAACCATTGCCCGGATTGTGGCGAAATATCTGAAAGCCATCGGGGTTCTTTTCGGGGCAGCTGCGGGAAGTCATCCGTTCTGATCTGGTGGGGCAATATGTGGGCCATACGGCGGTTGACTTCAAATGTGATAAAATCGGCAATCGGAGGCGTGCTGTTTGTGGACGAGGCCTATGCCATTACAAACGACGGCGGCAGCTTCGGGCAGGAATGTATTGACACACTGGTAAAGCTGATAGAAGATTTCCGTGAAGAAATTCTGATAATTCTGGCGGGATATACAAAAGAAATGAAAGATTTTATGAAGGCCAATTCCGGACTGGAATCCAGATTTCCGCTGCAGATAGAATTTCCCGATTATACGGCGGAGGAACTTTTTGAAATCGGAAAAGATATGGTAAGTAAAAAGGGCTTTTGCCTTTCCGATACGACCATATCCGTATTCAGAGAGGAAATACATGCGCTCAAAAAGCATTCCGGCCCTTCTTCAGGAAACGGAAGAATGGTCCGGAATTTTGTGGAAGAAATTGTACGCAGACAGTCAAACAGAATTGCCGTCTCCGACGTCTCTTAGGAGGATATGATACTGCTGATACCGGAAGACATTGCTTCTGATACCCGGAAGACTCAGGCCTATGATCTGGAACAGGATTTAAACAGGGTAATCGGACTGGAATCGATGAAAAGTATATCCGAAGTCTGAATGCCCGTCTGAAAGTGCAGGAAGAACGCAAAAAGCAGGGGATGAAAATTAATAACACCCAGACACTGCATATGATATTTATGGGAAACCCCGGAACCGGGAAAACCATGATGGCCCGGACTGTGGCGAATGTGCTGGCAAATATGGGAGTAATCCGTACAAATAAGCTGGTGGAAACAGACCGTTCCGGTCTGGTTGCCGGTTATGTGGGGCAGACAGCCATTAAGACGCGGGAAGTAATTGAAAGGGCGGCGGACGGTGTGCTGTTTATAGACGAAGCATATTCCCTGGCACAGGGCGGTGAGAATGATTTCGGTAAGGAAGCGCAGAATTTCCTGAATCAGAATGCAGGGCTGGAGTCCGGATTTCCCAATATCATAGAATTTGAAGATTATGAAACGGAGGATTTGATGGCTATCGCAGGACAGATGTACTCTGAACAGGGGTATATGCTGCATCCGGAAGCTGAAGTTCTGTTAAGGCATATATTCGAAGAAGGAAGAAAGCAGCCTCAGTTTGGAAACGGCAGGTTTGTGAGAAATGTGTTTGAGAAGTCTCTGAACGCACAGGCCCTCAGACTGAGCAGTGAGGAAGAAATGGACGCAGAGGATTTGATGATGATTACGGAACAGGATATCAGGGAGGTGATTTCGTTATGAAAACATTGTGGAATGCACTTTCCTTTCTTGCGACCATTATCTGGTCGGTGGCTGTGCTGCTGTGGGTAGTACTGATCCTGCCTTTTTCGGCTATTCTGGTGCCAACCGGTGACATTATGGGAATTTTGCACACAGGGTATACAACGATAACAGGGGGATTGGAGATGTTTATGGCGATAAGTCTGATAATCTCTCTGACCATGCTGGTTCCTCCATTCCGCCGGTGTTTCCGTATCTTTCCCTGGCTGTATCCTTATGTGAAGATTTTATCTGTGGATATGCCGGTTCTGGCAATAGCGGCAGAACTTCTGAATTATGGGTATGATATATACAGTGAGGAAAGGCACCGGATATTTATCCTGCTTATGATTGGGGAAATTGTGGCAGGCAGGCTTATGATGTGCTGGTATTTTCATAAAAAACCGGCTGGATTCAGGAGGGAAAATGATGGGCGGTAATGATTACAGAGAAAACAGTGAAACGACGCAGGCAGACAGATATTCCGGAAATTATGCTGAAAATGATACCGGAAATGAAAACCGGCGGGGAACTCACAGGATGCAGGAACATACCGGAAATGAAAACCGGCGGGGAACTCACAGGATGCAGGAACATACCGGAAAAAGCAGGGCGGAAGAATTTGAGAGAAACAGAATTTTGAAAAGAACAGGGATGGCATTCCTGGGAATGTCCATAGCAGCACTGATTGCCATCAGCTCCATGAACAGCGTTTCCACTGTTGACACATCCGATGTAGCAGCAGAAGCTCTGGAACAGGGGAAATCCACGGAACTGGGGGGCGGGAACGAGAATACTCATGAAAGACCAGGAGATGCCAGCCAGGGATTATACCATTGTTCATTCTTCACAGAAGGATACCTCGGAGCTGCAAATATGGGATTATGCTGCTGAGGACGGGGATTATGTACAGGTGCTGGTGGATGACGTGCCCCTGGGCGATCCTTTCATGATAAAAAATAAACCTGTTACCCTTACGGTTCCCGCAACGGGAGTGGTGCAGGTGCCGGGAACCAGAGACGGGGAAGGCGGCATTACCTATGCGATCAGATATGATTTTAACAATAAGACATATTTTAACGGGACAGATGAGGGGGAAGGTGAGGAAAGGATATATGTTGTCGAGCCAACAGGTGACTTTGAAGATGATCCGAATGTTACAGACAGGAAATTTCCAGGAAATCCAACAAAATCCTGTCGCTCGAAACACCCTCTGAAGATTGTGGCTGAGGTAATCAAATGGGAGGGGCATTCTCCTGAAATATTGAATAATATGCTGGAAAATCTCAGAAAACTGTCTGAACAGGGGATAAAAGCGATTGACTGATTTTGCAGGAGGAACAAAATGATAATCATTCTATAATCCGGTTTGTCGGCAGGCCGCATGGAAACCTGTATTTATCAGCCACACGGTTTATAATAAAAACTGTGTTAGTGGAGGTGGAAGAATGATAATCAGTGCAAGCCGAAGGACGGATATTCCAACATACTATTCTGAATGGTTGTTTAACAGACTTAAAGAAGGGTTTGTTCTGGTAAGGAATCCTAAAAATATTCATCAGATTGGCAGAATAAATTTATCTCCTGATGTTGTTGATGGAATCGTGTTCTGGACGAAAAATCCTGTATCAATGTTGGGTCGCCTCTCTGAACTGGATAGATATAATTATTATTTTCAGTTCACTTTGAATGCATATGACAGAGATGTGGAGCCTGACATTCCATCAAAAAACAATATCATTATCCCGGCCTTTCAAAAGTTATCTCAGGCAATTGGGCGTGAAAAAGTAATATGGAGGTACGATCCTGTTTTCTTCAATGACAGATATACCATGGAATATCACTGCAAATATTTTAAGGTATTAGCAGCAAAACTTGGTGATTATACTGAAAAATGTACGATAAGTTTTCTGGATTTATATCGGAATACCGTTCGAAACATGCAACCTTTAAATATACAACGGGAGACAGAAGAGCAACAATTTGAAATGATGCAGAGATTTTCTGATATTGCAAAAGAATATGGTTTCTATATAGACACCTGTGCTGAAGCGATAGAATTTGACGAATCAGGAATTTCTCATGCTCACTGTATCGACAGGGAGAGATTGGAGCGGATTGGAAAATATAAATTAACTGCAGGCAAAGATCCAAATCAGCGAACAGAATGTGGCTGTATTGCCAGCATAGATATTGGAGCATATAATACCTGTAAAAATGGATGTTTGTATTGTTATGCAAATTATAATCATCAAACTGTTATGAAAAATACACAGATCCATAATCCGGCATCACCCCTTCTTTTTGGGGAGATTGGAGCGGATGATGTAATAAAGGAACGAAAAATAGCTTCATGTAAAGAGTGTCAGATGACACTTTTTGATTTTATATTATGATTAAGATTAAGATACTTTTCGTGTGCCACGGCAGTATCTTGAAGAATCCCACAAAAGCCTGTAAAACCAATGCTTTTACGGAGAGAAAAGGCGCTTACTACACCACTACTACACCATTTTTGGAAGAGCCTTGAAATGACATTGCTTATAGCTAAATAAATATGTTTATAAGGTGGCAGTTTTCTTCATGGAAAGGGAACTGCCATTTGCCTTAAAAAATTCAACTACATTTTTGCATAATACATAGTAATTTAATGAAGAAAGATTTTTAACAGTGGTTGTTTTTTGGGGAATAGTAGAGTACAATATGGATAATGATAAAGTTAAGATAAAATATTGATAAGGAGTGAACGCTTATGTTACAGATTAGACCTGTTTCAGATTTGAGAAATAAATTCCCAGATATTGAGAAAATTGTAAATGCGGGTGAACCGGTATATTTAACAAAAAACGGATATGGAGCAATGGTGGTGCTTAGTCTTGAAGAATATTCAAAGTTGACGGATGGTGTTGAAGCTGCATTAGATAAAGCAGATAGGTTTGCGGCAGAAAATGATACAAGGATGAGCCATGAGGAAGTTTTTGGAGGACTACGGAGGAAGATAAATGTTCAGTAAAAAGTACAGATTGAGCTATCTGCCACTTTTTTATGAGGATCTTGATGAAAAAGTAACCTATATTGCAGAGAAACTGAAGAATCCAAAAGCGGCAAATGACTTATTGGATAAGGTAGAGTCTGCTATTATGGAGCGACTTCCAGTGGCTGAATCTTTTGAACCATATCATTCTGTCAGGGAGCGTAGATATTCTTATTATCGTATTTATGTGGATAATTATATAATTTACTATGTGGTAATTGATGATGATCCGAATGATTTGGTTATGGAAGTTAGAAGGTTTCTTTACAATGGACAGAATCGGGATAATATGGTGTAGTAATAATTGATGCAATGAAGGCTGATTGTTGGTTATGACCTCAATATAATGCCTTAAGATTATAAAAAGGAAAAATTATTTTTACAAAAATAAAGGCGGTAAACAACAATGAATAAAGAGAAGGCTTTACAAGGGATTGAAGCTTTAATTCAAGATGGAAATAATGTATTGAAAACAATGCGAAATAGCGAGCTGGGCGGAACATATGTAGATAGTGCTATATATAATAGTTGGCTGGCGAAGGCAATAGCGTTTTTGAAACTATTTTTGGAAGATGATAATGAGTTTGTAAAAGGATTGCAAAAATCTCATCGCAATTATTATTATGAAGCGTCTACTTGTGTAAAAATTATAGAAAACGTAAAAGAATACATAAATAAACCTGAATTATTCATGAGCATATAGAAATGCTTGATACTACAAAACATTGAACCAGTTCCCTTGAAATCAATCAAGTTATCCGCAAAAATGGGCAGACTTCCCCCCTGGAATCCGATTGAGTTACTTTGAACTGTCAAGGTACGTTAATAGTTGCTATTCCAACTGTACGGTCAGTCGCCGGATGTTCTCCAGTGTCCCGTAGAATTCCTTTTTATAGGGACAGCTGCTGCACAGCTTGAATGTGATATATCTTGCTGAACGGACTGCTCTCGCAGCAATTTTTATCAGCTTTAATCGAATGGTATTAACCTGTTGCTTTCGCATATTTGCCGGAAGTACCAGTCGCCTGAACCAATTGAATAAGTTGTACGCAAGCATGTGAATCCGCATTCGGTTGGCATTTACTACTTTGGAATGACTGCTGACAGCGGCAAAGTCAAATCCGCTTTTGCCTTCCCTGATAAAGTTTTCCATCCTGCCGCGGCCACAGTAAAACTGAATGATCTGACAGGGCTCCATATCCATGTTTGTAACAATAAAGGTGTGCATGTGTATAAGCTGACCGTATGGTTTCTCAATTTTGAAAACCACACGTCTCGGATATTCCCATGTACCAGCCTGATACAGGAATTCACCATAAGTTGCTCTATAGCTGATCTGGTCCTCTTTGGATGCTTTGTACAAATCTTCATCTTTATCCGAAGCAAGGGCAATAAGTGAAGAATTCTGTTTTAAGCGGATGGCATAGGAACAGCCATTCATCTCACAGGTTTTATAAAGTTTTGGAGATGAGAATCCGCTGTCGCCGCGAAGATAAGTTTTTATTCCTCTTTCCATGTATTCCAGAAAGAGGGATTCCATAAATTTATCCGTATCATTGCTGCAGTGGAGTGTTCCGTCATGCAGCTGTGCTTTGAGCAGATCGCCGGTCAATCCGTCATAGCACAGTAACGGATGATAGCCATGTGCCTGATAATGGAAGTTGAAGCCTTCTCCTTCCTGCTTGCCGTAAGTGCCAAACAGGGTGCTGTCCAAGTCAAAAAGCATATGTTCCGGCCGCTTTATAGAATAGATGATATCCCTGAGGCTTTTATCAATGTCATCGAACTGTATGAGGGTATCCTCGTTCATACGGTTGAAAAATCCTGATAATGTAGGCTGCGATGCCAGACTTTTCTTTTCAGGAATGGCATTAAAAACAGGATCCGAAGTTAGCTCGTCAGCGCAGTCATCTTGAAAATATGCGGAGATAATCTGATAGAGCATCTGCATAAGGTTTTCGTTATCCTTGTGGAAGCGGATCGATTTATCATCGGTCTTAAATATCTTTTTGATCAGCTTTGCAAAGCCGATTTTTGCAGCGAATTCTTTTATAAGAAGAAGTCCTGCATCGGAGGATAGATCGCCGCCGTTAAAATTTATTTTAATCTGTCTATTGCTTTTTAGTGATAAGGTGTTTAAAATATCCATAAAGGGCTCCTTTTGTGTGATTATTAAGACATTGAACACCTTAATTTTACCACAACTGGATGCTCTTTTTTTATTCATTTAATAGATGAAATGCAATAAACAGCTTAAATACAATAACTATGGGACTTTGAGTCACTTTTACCGTGTATCGGTGAATAATTTAGGTTTTATAACTGGGTTTACCAGAATAGGAAAGCGCCCTGGTGCAGACCTGTTCCAGCCTTTCTGGCGAATATTTCTCTGCCAGTTTCAACAATCCCATACAACTTCTATAGGATTGCTGTTCAACCCTACCGGAGGTAAGTATTGCATCGACAACCTTACTTGTGTTAATTCCAATCGAATCAGCCCATTTGCGGAACCGGTTACCATTCCACTCCAGATATTCCTGGTGCTCCTGTGGCATATGTTCTATCACAGTAGAATACTGACCGCTTCTTCCATGAAGCCGTCGGTGGGAGGCAATCCGATTGTGATTATAAAATATTTCGACCGTTGTATCTGTTATACGCACATCAACCTTATTTTTGATATACTGATAAGGCACGGAGTAGTACATCTTGTCTACTGCGATGTGATAGTTAAACTGGACAGTGGCTTGTTTCCATTCAGCCAGTTCAAAAGGTGTAGCAGGCAACGACGCCAGTAATGGCATTTCTTCCCCAAGAAATAAACTGAGCCTGCTACATTCCTTTTTCTGGAATTTACGAGCATTATAGGCATCCGGTTTTTCTCGGATAGAATCATTCAATTCGGTAAGAGAGAAAAACTGTTCATTACGAAGGGCTGCAGTTATCCAAGTGGATATTTTCCCTACAGATCCTTCTACATCTGGTTTATCCTTGGGTTTCCGGACTCTGGCCGGAATGATGGCAGGATTATAATGTTCTGCCATCTCGTGATAAGTTGTGTTTAATGCAGTGGTATACCAGTCACTCTTTTCATGATTTACCGCTGTTGTGCAGTTATCTGAGACGAGCATCGGTGTAACACCACCAAAGAAATCAAACATCTGGACATGAGCTTTGATCCAGCTGCCTGTTTTCTCATTCATGTATGCTTTTACAAAAGTGTATTGACTGTAAGTTAATACACCTACAAATATCCATGCATTTGTGATTTCTCCAGTATCTGGATCAATGATGTGGGCGGGATCACCTGCCCAGTCAACTTCAATCTGTTCACCTGGTTTTCCCGGGATATGCATGGTAGCCCTGCGTTTTTCTTCATCCTTTTGGATGTAGTAGCAGAACTGGGAATACATCAGAGGTTCTTCGCCGTTCATACGGCATTCCTCACAGTATTCTACCCAGAGAAGCTTTTTATTGACTCCATTCCGTAGAAGTTCTTTACGGATGTAGTCAAAGTCAGGCATACGTTTATTCGTTGCTGACTTATCTTTAGGGAACATCAGCTCCTCTGGTGTGCTGTCGGTCATGTCAAAATCCAGCGGCCATGAAAGATTTATTTCCGCTGCTTTTTTCAGAACCTTGGCGACTGTGTTTCTGGACACACCACAACTCTGTGCGATGTTCCGCTCACTGAATCCTAAGCTTTTCAAACGTAGGATTTCACGATATTTGGTCATAATTACGACCTCCTTTATCTGTATTCACACCAACGGTGTGTATCTACAGTATAAAGGAAATATATGTAATAGAGCCTTTATTGTGGCTCTGAATTACCGGAATATGTGGCTCCCATTCTCCGGAATGGTGGCTCTCAAAGTCCGGACAGGTGGCTCAGAGAACCCCGGAATAATCATTCAGAGTTTGGTACAGAAGAACAAAAGCAGAAATACCTTGTTCCGCTTTTGAAGGGAGAAAAGCTTGGGGCATTTGCAGTAACAGAACCGTCTGCGGGCAGTGACTTAGGCAACCAGCAGACATCAGCCGTTGACAAAGGGGATTATTGGCTGCTGAATGGTTCAAAAATCTTTATTACAAACGGATTCTATGCTGATACCTATTTTGTAACAGCCATGACAGATAAAAGCCAACGCAGCAGGGGTATATCCGGTTTTATCGTAGAAAAAGGAACTCCCGGCTTTACTTTTGGAACAAAGGAAAAGAAAATGGGGATTCGCGGTTCTGCCACATATGAATTGGTTTTTCAAGACTGTAAAATTCCGAAAGAAAATCTGTTAGGCGAATTAGGAAAAGGCTTTAAGATGGCTCTTATGACCTTGGATGGCGGACGTATTGGTGTAGCTGCACAGGCATTGGGGATAGCGCAGGGGGCGATTGACCATTGCAAAAAATATGTTACGGAACATATGCAGGGAGAACAAAGAATTTCACAATATCAGTTTACGCAGTTTGAACTTGCTGATATGCAGGCGAGAGTTGATGCAGCCCGTTTATTAGTATATCGTGCCGCACAGGCAAAACAGGATCATGAGCCATTTTCACATCTTGCGGCTATGGGTAAACTATATGCGGCAGAAGCCGCTACAAATGTGACACGTCGTTGCGCTCAACTTGCAGGTTATGACGGATATTCAAGAGATTTTCCGTTTGAGCGTTTAATGCGTGATGCAAAGATTACAGAGATTTATGAGGGTACGAGTGAAGTACAGAGAATGGTCATATCTTCATGGATGGGCGTTAAGTAAATTAACGGCGCATGATTATATACAGTGGTAATCAAATGCAAAGAGGAGTGGGCTGGTCTTTAATATAATAACAGCATTTATTGTGACAGCTATGCACACTTTTTAGATAAGGAACGGTAGCCTGAGTTGCTACCGTTTTCCTATTATACTTAGTGTCTGCTGATTAGGTTGCAAACACTTGATTTTACTGACTTTTGCCCCGTTTTCTGGTACAATAATTGCAAGGATTTTGACGAAAACAAATCGTTTTTCTTGCAGTTTTTTACAGATTTTGAGTATAAAGGAGCTAAAACAATGTACAAACCGATTGACAAGTTACAGCATTCATTCCTCGATTTCAACCAGCCTATGGGACTCCACATGAATCCGGATAACCGTTGGATCAAACTGGCTGACCGCATCCCATGGGACGAGTTTGAAGTAAAATATGCCAAGCTGTTTCCAAGTGATACGGGCAATGTTGCCAAGCCTCTTCGTATGGCATTAGGAGCTCTGATCATCCAGACCAAGTTCCAGTATTCCGACCGTGAGCTTGTAGAACAGATCGCAGAGAATCCGTATCTGCAATACTTTATCGGGCTTCCTGGATTTCGGGAAGAAGCTCCGTTTGATGCAAGTACACTGGTTCTCTTCCGTAAACGCATTTCCGCAGAGATGCTGATGGAAGTAAACGAGTATCTTCTTTCCCATAAGGATGATGACAAAGATGACCATACTCCTCCATCCGTAGGAAAATCCGGTGATGATGGTACTGCAAAAGAAGATACAAACAAAGGAACGCTGACCCTTGATGCAACCTGTGCACCTGCAAACATACGTTATCCGCAGGACATCTCGCTTTTGAACGAAGCAAGAGAGAAGCTGGAAAACATCATTTACCGATTTTGTAAATGTTATGGTCTTAAGCTGCCCAGAAGATACCGCAAACGCGCCAGAAAAGAGTATCTTGCATTTGCCAAGAGCAGAAAGCACACGGCAAAGAAAATCCGCAGCGCAATCCGCAGACAGCTTGGCTATGTGAAAAGAGATCTTGGCTATTTGGAACAGTTCATGAGTGATGGATACGCCATGGCAGGTAAGGATATCGACTTGTATCTTACCATCATCAAGCTGCATGAACAGCAACAGTATATGTATGATAACAGAGTCCATTCTGTGGAGCATCGCATTGTAAGCATTGCGCAGCCATGGCTTCGACCGATTGTCAGAGGTAAGGTCAAAGCACCTGTTGAATTTGGTGCAAAATTTGATCTCAGTCTTGACAGCGAAGGTTACGGGCGTATCGAAAAAATATCTTTTGAGGCATACAACGAGAGTACCTGCCTGATTGAAGCAATAGAGCGTTTCAAAGAACGTACTGGTTATTATCCGGAACGTGTTCTGGCAGATCAGATATATCGGACCAGGGAAAACAGGAGTTATTGCAAGGAGCATGGGATCCGGTTATCAGGTCCAAAGCTGGGCAGACCAAGTGCCACAGCAAAAGTTGATAAAAAGCAAGAGTATCAGGATAATACCGATAGAATCGAAGTGGAGCGCACCTTCAGCCTGAGCAAACGCTGCTATGGTATGAGCTGCATTACCACAAAACTGGAAGAAACGCAGCTGACTTCTATTGCATTATCTGTATTCGTGACGAATCTGTTCAGGATTCAGAGGCGAATACTTTGCGCTCTTTTGCATCTGTTCCGATTCTGGCATGACCGGAGCAGATGTAAGAGTTGGAAGTTGCAGATAGCTACTTAATCAGCAGACACTACTTAAAGTTTATTTGCTGATTTGATTATGCTTGAAACAGCTTATCAATTACATTCAGATTGGGGAAAGACACAGAATGAAAATAAAACGAAAAATACATAGGTTTAGAACAAAAGAATATTGGAAGATTTACACATCAAGGTGTATCGAAATGAAGCAAAAACTTTAAGACGATACACCTTTTTTAATGTCGAATTTTGTGTGTTTTCAAATTTTTTTGCGGTTTCTTTTTCGTGGATTTATAAAGAAAAACAAGCTAACGCAGTATTGCTCCGGCAGAGGTTTCAGATTTGGTTTATAGCTTCATGTATGGCTGTTTTGAGAGCATGGACTTTTGTGTATCCCACACTTTTTTCATCAGCTCCTTTACCTGCTTTACATCGGCAGCATAGACGTTTCCTGTGGCATTCATGCGCTTTGCTATCTGATTCAGATTATTGCCGATTCTTCCGAGTGCGGCGTTGTATTCCCGAAGTTCGGAATAGTCAATGTCATAGACAAAACCGTACAAGATTTGGCGGCGCAGGAAAGCAGATTTGCTTTTCATTCCGGACGCTTTGACTTTCTGCTCCAGTATGTATTGTTCATCGTCACTTAGATATATTTTCAACTCGTTTTTGCGTTCTCTGTTTGCCATTTTTGCGTCCTTTCTGTAATGGGATTATGAAAAAATTTTACACTATCTTCTATTCCGTTACGGGGGATATTCGTGCAAAAAAATGAGTGAAAAAAATCAGAAATTCCGAAAGGACATTTCGTAATTTTTGAGAGCAGAGGGGGCTAGGGGGAAACTTCCCTCTACAAGCAATTTTTTCAAGTTTCCGCTTTCGGGAAAATTGGAAAAATTCAGCCTGTGAGGGAACACAGGCAGTGCTTGCTATGACGTTATACCGACTTTTTGGGCAGCACTGATAAATACGGGATTCTTTCGGAAAAAAGTCGGTATAACTTTTACCTTTTTTGAAAAAATAACCAGATTTTTTTGAGGAAGGTAGCCATAGGGGGAACATTACTTTTTCTATAATAGCCACAGGGAATCAAACAGCGGAAGGAGGTGAAACATGAAGGACAACACATTCCAGCGGCGGCGTGACATAGAGCGTATGCTGCTGTCGGGAAAAAAGCTGACCACATTGGAAATGATGAAGATGTTCGGTGTTGGCAGGAAAGCCATACGCAGGGATTTTGACATCATAGGCGAAGAACTCCCCGTTATCACAAAACAGGGATATGACGGCGGTTATCTCCTTACGGACGGTGTGGGGCAGCACCAGAACACGCTCACGCAGGAACAGTTGGAATGCTTGGAAAAAGTTGCTGTGACCTGTGGTTCAGAGGACAGGAAAATTGTTTTATCAATCATACATGAATTTGGACCGTACTGCGGAAGTTTTACATAGAAAATATCGGGAGGCGTGGCATGGACACTGCACACCGGAGAATGGAAATCATCAGTATTTTATCCGCCAAAGAGCATATGACAATGAGGGAGCTTGCATGGGAACTGGATGTTTCAAGGCGCACGATAATGAATGATGTTATCGCACTGTCTTTTGATTATCCGGTTTACACAAAGCTGGGCGAGGGCGGCGGGGTTTTTATTACGGAAAATTACAAGCCCTATACCAACACCCTCACACTGACGGAACAGAAAACCCTGTGAGGTTTATATGATAAAGCAGAGGGGAAAGAGAAAGAAATACTGTTCCGTATCATTCACAAATATGGTGCGGACAAGCTGAAAATTTAGGGCAGATACATTTAATGCTAGCAATCAAAAACTGAATACATAAATCCCGTATATGATCCTGCAATTCTTCCCAACTGTTTGCAGAAAGTTTTTAAGGGATTTTTGTTAAAGCAGAGTGCGGGATTGCACTCAAAAATAACTAACACAGCGCAAGGGCAGTCACAGACTTATGGGAAAAGTCTGGGCTGTCCTTTTTGTGCGTTTAAGGAGGCATTTATGGCAAAGAGGTATTACTGGCTGAAACTGAAAGCGGACTGGTTTTCAGGTAAGCGCATCAAGAAGTTACGCTCCATAGCGGGCGGAGATACGCACACGATTATCTACCTGAAAATGATGCTGCTTTCGCTGAAGGACGAAGGGAAACTTTACTTTGAGGGCGTGGAGGATAACTTCGCTTCGGAGATTGCCCTTGCACTTGACGAGGACGCAGAGAACGTGAAGCTGACGCTTGCATTTTTACAGCGGCATGGTTTGATAGAGATTGGCGATGATGACGAGTACCAGCTCACGGAAGTGCCGACAATCATCGGCTCGGAAACAGCGTCAACCATACGTTCAAGGGAGTGTAGGGAGCGGAAAAAACAGCTTGCCTTTGGACAGAAAGCGTTGCAATGCAACACAAATGAAACAGACTGCAACAATCTGAAACAGATTTGCCGCGTAGAGAGAGATAAAGAGTTAGAGAGAGATAAAGAGTTAGAGAAAGAGGGAGAGGGAGAGAACGGAACGCCCGCCCCCGCCGCTTATGGGAGATTTAATAATGTTTTTCTTTCTGATGCAGAGATTAACGGTCTGAAATCAGAACTGCCCGACAAGTGGGGATATTACATTGACCGCCTGTCTTTACATATCGCTTCAAGCGGGAAACAGTACAATAACCATGCCGCCACGATTTACAAATGGGCGCAGGAGGACATTGGAAAGGCAGCACCAAAGAAAGGGATGCCTGATTATTCATACAGTGAGGCGGACAGCTTATGAACGGTTTAACTGATACGATTCTGAATATGATAGACGCTACGCAGGAGCCGGAGGATTACAAAGGGGAGGACGGGTTACTGTACTGTGGGAAATGCCATAAACCGAAAGAAGCCTATTTCCCACAGGGAAAGGCATTGTTCGGGCGTGACCGTCACCCGTCTGAATGCGACTGCCGCAGGGCAGAGCGTGAAAGGATGGAAAAAAGGGATGCGGACGAAAAGCACAATGCCGAAGTGGAACGTCTGAAACGGGAAGGCTTTTCCAATCCTGCCATGCGTCACTGGACTTTTGAAAATGACAACGGGAAATGCCCGCAGATAGGGAAAGCGTACTCCTATGTGGAGAAATGGGAAACGGTGCGGTCTGAAAACCTCGGCTACCTGCTGTGGGGGAATGTCGGATCAGGGAAAAGCTATTTTGCAGGCTGTATCGCCAACGCCCTTATGGAGAAGGAGATACCCGTCTGCATGACGAACTTTGCAACGATTTTGAACAACCTTTTCTACGGCTCGGAAAACAGGAATGAATACATCGTAAGGCTTTGTTCCTATCCCCTGCTTATCCTTGATGATTTCGGCATGGAGAGGGGTACGGAATACGGACTTGAGCAGGTCTACAACGTGATAGACAGCCGGTATATCAGCAAAAAACCGTTAATCGCAACGACGAACCTTACGCCGGAGCAGCTTAGGAATCCGGCGGACGTGCCACACGCACGTATTTATGGCAGGCTGCTTGAAATGTGTGTGCCTGTTCGCTTTACTGGCGGCGATTTCCGCAAAATAACGGCACAACAGAAAATGGAACGCCTAAAGAAACTCTTGGAGGGAGGCGAAAGTCAGTGAAAGAAGTTCCTATTTGGGAAAAAAGCAATTTAAGCCTTGAAGAAGCAGCGGCTTATTCAGGAATTGGTGTCAATAAACTGCGTGAGCTTACCAATGAGAAAAACTGCCGTTTTGTTTTGTGGGTTGGCAATAAGCGGTTAATCAAACGCCGCTTGTTCGATCAGTATATCGAGCAGGAATATTCTATCTGACAAAGGTGGTTATCTTATTTCTTGCATTTTTGTGAAACTTGTGGTGTAAAATCAGCTTTGGTATGGTACAATGAATGAGTCATATCAAGGCCCTTTCCACTACGGAAAGGAGTTTGAAAATGTCTGAGAAACGGAAAGACAATAAAGGACGAATCTTAAAGACAGGAGAGAGCCAGAGAAAAGACCTGATTTATCAGTACCGCTATACGGATATCCACAGAAAACGGCAGACCATTTATTCCTCTGATTTGAAGGAACTGCGGGAAAAGGAAAAGATGATCCAGAAGCAGCTTGACGAAGGGATTGACTATGCCGCCGGCGAAGTTACCGTTATTGCCCTCTTGGAGCGCTATATCAGTTTGAAACAGGGTGTACGCTACAATACCAAAGTCGGATACAATTTTGTGCTGAATCTAATTAAAAAAGAGGACTTCGGGTATCGGCAGATAAGGGATATTAAAGTGTCGGACGCCCAGCAGTGGATTATGAAGCTACATAATGACGGAAAAGGATACAGTACCATTACAAGTGTCAGGGGCGTTGTAAAGCCTGCTTTTCAGATGGCATATAATGAGGACATTATCCGCAGGAATCCATTTGATTTTAAGCTGGTTGATGTTGTGCCAAACGATTCACAAAAATGTATCGCCATGACAGAGGAACAGCAGGAGCTTTGGATGGGGTTTATCCGAAATGATAAAACCTATGCAAAGTATTATGATGAATTTGTCGTACTATTAGGAACGGGAATGCGTGTCAGCGAATTTTGTGGCTTGACAAAAAGTGATTTAGATTTTGAAAGCCGGAAAATCCGTGTGGATCATCAGCTTGTCAGGGAACGGGGCGGAAAGTATTATGTTGAGAAAACAAAAACTGAGTGCGGATGCCGCTTTATTCCGATGACAGAAGAAGTTTATCGAAGTCTGAAAAATATCCTTGTCAATCGTAAGAAGTTGAAAACAGAAATGATTGTTGACGGATACAGCTGCTTTCTTTTGCTGGACAAAGATGATAAGCCGAAAGTGGCGCTGCATATTGAAAACGAAATGCGGTGGGCAATGAAGAAATACAAGAAACTTTATCCTGAAAAACCATTGCCGCATATCACACCTCATGTATTCCGGCATACGTTCTGTACCAATATGGCAAATGCAGGCATGGATATTAAGACCTTGCAGTATGTAATGGGACATTCCGATGTAGGTGTTACACTGAATGTTTATACTCATGCCAGCTATGACCGTGCTGCGGAGCAGATGGCGAAGATATTGGACTTCAAAGAAACTGATATGCATGGAAAACAGAGAAAATCAGGTTGAGAAATACACCAATCTACTACACCAATTACTACACCATTTGCCCGTAAATTTGCGTAGATTTATAACGAATTACACAGATTAAGGGTAAAAAACCAAAAATGAAAAAAGCGCCGAAAAGCTTGAAATATCAAGGTTTGAAGGCTTATGAAGGGATATAAAAGATATGATTAAAATATTATTCATCTGCCACGGCAGGAGTAAGGTAAAAACCGCATAATTCGGCACTTCGGGGCAAACTTGGGCATACCTTGGCAAACAAATAATACTTGGACTACGGTAAAACTACGAATGAGGGAATGAAAAACAGGAAATGTAGATAATCGTTAAAAGGTAGTAGGAATCGTTAAATTGTGATTGTATCGTTATATGGTATAAAAATTTTAAAGTTCCAAATAAATGGTTGTTTCAAATAGGTACATTTGAAAAGAAAACGATTTAGTGAAGTGTTAAAATATAAGGCAAATAAATAGTTGAATAATAAAAGTGTTAAAAGCAGAAATGTGGTGGTAATATGGATGTTCTTACAAAAGAACAGCGGCGTAAGAATATGCAGAATATCAAATCAAAAGACACTTCAATTGAGCTGGCATTAAGGAAAGTTTTATGGAGAAAGGGATACAGATATCGAAAAAATTATAAAAAACTTCCTGGGAAGCCAGATATAGCGCTGGTGCGATACAAAATAGCAGTCTTTTGTGATAGCGAATTTTTTCATGGTAAAGACTGGGATGCCTTGAAAACTCGGCTAGGCCGTTCTGACAAAGGAGAATATTGGATAAAGAAAATCGAGAGAAACATGGCTAGGGATAGTGAAGTGGAGAAAGAACTTCAGTATCTTGGGTGGAAAGTTATACGTTTTTGGGGAAAGGATATCAAGAAAAATCCAGAGGAGTGTGTTCGGGTAATACAAGAAGCTATTTTTGATGAATTGATTGAAAAGAGTGAATTGTAATAGGAAAGCGGCATTTAATTGTATACCCAGCCTGTCATAAGAGAGTCGTTATCTACGGCTCTTTTGTACATTGATTGAGGTTGTCATTATTACTACGTCAGATTGAGTGATTAATAAAAAATGGTAAGTATGTATACCACATAAAATCGGAAAGTGATTGTAAAAGCAAGAACAATTTGATATACTTGATATACTGGTCTTTTTAGGCTAGATTGAGGAAAATCTTTGATGATTATAAAATAAAACTTGCATTTTTCAGCCTTTTACGGGATATATGAAAGCAGAATATGCCTGTGAAAGGAGGAGTGTTTTTTGCTTTTCTTCACGTAGAGAAAGACATGGCAAGCTGATAATTCGAACGATATATAAAGGAGATGACAGAATGAAAATTTTTTCTTTCTTCTCTGGGAGTGGCTTTTTAGATTTAGGATTTGAAACAAATGGTTTTGATGTGGCATTTGTAAATGAGTTTGACCCCGAATTTATGAGAGCATACCAGTATGCAAGAGAAAATATGGGAATAGACCCGCCAGAATATGGCTATTATAATGGAGATGTAAATGTATTTTTGACCGATGCTGAGAGACGTGATGAACTCAGCAGGAACATGGAAGCAATAAGAGTACAGGGTGAATTGGTTGGATTTATAGGAGGACCGCCCTGTCCTGATTTTTCGATTGCGGGAAAAAATCGTGGCCGGGAAGGGGATAATGGGAAATTGTCACTTTCTTATATTAATTTGATTGTGCAAAGACAGCCAGATTTTTTTCTTTTTGAAAATGTGAAAGGATTATGGAGTACTAAACGCCACAGGGCTTTTTTTGACGAATTGAAAGAAATGATTCATTCGGCGGGATACAGTACTACTGAACGGCTCACTAATGCTCTTGAATTTGGAGCGCCTCAAGATAGAGAAAGAGTTTTGTTTTTTGGAATTAAGAATGAGTTATTAGGTGAAGAACATATAGGGAACGAAATATTAGATTTTCCTTGGCTGAGATACCAAGTACACACGATGGATAAGATCAATGCATACCATTGGCCAGAAAATCAGAATTTTGAAGAAGGCGGAAAAAGAGCAATGCCGGCTGGCATTCCGGCAGAGTTGACAGTTCAATATTGGTTTGAACGGAATCATGTGGAAACTCACCCAAATGCATCACATCATTTTGTGCCTAGAGGCGGACTTGCTAAAATGCAATTATACCAAGAGGGTGATGTTAGTAAAAAGTGCTATAAGCGTCTTCATAGGTGGAGGTATTCTCCGACTGCAGCTTATGGCAACAATGAAGTCCACCTTCATCCGTATCATGCAAGGCGTTTGTCAGCAGCAGAAGCATTAGCGATTCAGTCACTTCCAGAAGCATTTGTTTTGCCGCCAGATATGACATTGACAGCGATGTTTAAAACAATTGGAAATGGTGTTCCATATATGTTGTCAAGTGGAATTGCCAGGGCAATACATGACTATTTAGCAGAAATGAATATTGAACGGTAACTAAAAAGAAGCCTGTACCTCATAACCGGGGTGCAGGCTCACTTTTAGTTATTCGCAAAAACATCATCTAAAAAAGTTTCAATAAAAGCTTCAGTAACTCCTTTGAGTTTGCGTTCCTGGCAAAGCCCCAGCAGTTCGCTGACTGCTGAATATGGGAAATAAAATGCGTGAAGATGGGCGAATTCTGGCTTGTTAATTTCACGAGTTACTTTTTCACGGTATTCGTCAGGCGCAACAATGATATATCTCATACCACGATATTCTGGAAGAGTCTTCTTGAAATTTGACATACGGGTTAATCCTGAAGTGACTCCTGTAGATTGTTCTACTTCAAAAACAGCGGGAATGCTTTTGTTCCCTAACCAGATTGCATCAATGAGTTTTCCGGCATCGGCCGCACCATCAAAAGCTCCTATTGTGGGAACCTCGTTAAGTTTCGTAACAATGTTTTCATGCTCAGATAACATTTTCCCTTTGTATCGTATGCCAATATCATTTTGTGCGATGAAAGTTTTAAGGGATAAACTACATCCGATTTCATAAATGGCCATTTGCATTTGTGAATGGATTCTGTTCTCATCTGTGTCTACTCTGCCGGATTTTGGAGTGTGGGCAGGCAACTCTAAAGCGTTGTATACAACGTTTTTTGATGGTATTTCATTAATCTCAAGGTGTTCTAATTTCTTTTCGCATAATACGCCTTTGTCATGAGGGGTTTCCGGTAAATATATCACATGTTTGTGTCCTGCTTTGATTTTTGTTTTTCCATGAATTAATTCAATTCTTCCAGGATAACAATAGTAAAACGGTGGGGTATGACATAAAAGAGTTTCTAACGCAGATCTGGTGTTGTAAGACGCACCTAAAAGTCTGTCAATA
Organism: Lachnospiraceae bacterium JLR.KK002; assembly: GCA_036941025.1. Taxonomy (NCBI): domain Bacteria; kingdom Bacillati; phylum Bacillota; class Clostridia; order Lachnospirales; family Lachnospiraceae; species Lachnospiraceae bacterium JLR.KK002. Next base: position 2,719,493 of record JAYMNP010000001.1, on the reverse strand, counting down.
TTAATGGGAGTTCCGCTTGTTATTGCATTTGCGACACGATTCATCATTGCAGTTGAAATTGACTGGGGTTCTGCTGTATTTTTAGTTTCGCTTTTTGTTGGGTCCCAGCGTTTAATAGTAATAGGACCGTAGGGCTGAATGATTTCTTCGATTGTAACAACTGTATGTGTTGAAGCGTTAATGTATGGATATTCTGTTCCTTTGGGAAGAGAACTAAGTAGATTGACCATGTTCGCAACTGTTATTCCGCTTTCTGTAATTATGCTCATATTTTCCCTCCTTTAAATGTGTAATAATTTTTTGATAAATGCATCATATCACACTTTTTGGGTTTTGCATATGATAAAAACCTGTGAAAAATATTAAATTTTTATAAAATATAGCGAATTATGCAAAAAATATTGAATTTTATAAGGTTTTATAAACGATAAAAACCTAAAATAGCTCGAATTGTTATAAGATAACAAGATTTACAAAATGCCATATAGCCTCACAATTTCTGATTACAAATAACGTAAAATCAGGAAAACATCCACAGATACAAGGGAACATCGCAACACCGAAATTGATACAATGGAAAACTGCTAAAATGCGTGGAAATAAGCCTTTCTACGGATTCGGCGGTTTTATTTTTTGGCTTTTTTGGCCTTTTTTCTGTTGCGGGGGCTGTTTCGTCTTCAAAATTTGCACCTCCTTTTAACGATAGCAGGCAATCGTTAAAAGGTTTGAATGGGGCGGGGAGAGCCTTGTACTGGGGGTGATAAAAAAATATTTAACAGCGGCACAGGCGGCAATTTCCAAATAATGCCATAGGAATTTTGGTACTCGCAGGCGAAAGTATTGAAGAATGGCTTAAAATCAAGGTTTTTTAGGCTTGGTGGGGTTCATCACGGTGGGTGGTGGGCCCCTATTTTTGTGTTTCTTGATGCCGCTGATAGGATGGCGATAGGGGATAAAATCGTACTATCAGGCAAAAGTATACTTTCACGCAAAAGTCGGGGGTTTCCGTGATAGTATAAAACGGAAAGGTAAAAGGGTGTAGGATATTAGCGTTTTGTGTGGAAAAGGTTATCAGTTTGGCTGAAAATGCTGTCGATAAACGGGAGATATAATACAAACACGGAAACTGCATGGAGTTTCCGTGTTTGTATATGAGTTTCCGTGATAATATGGAGTTTTGCGTGATAATATAAGGCATATCTTATTGAATCATATCTATTTCATTTTGCGTTTTCCAAAATATTCAAGAAATATTTTTTAGTTTTAAGACCGCAGTAGTATTGACGGAGGTTTAAGACTGTGGTAGTATGTATGCGTGGCCACTACTACAGTCTTAAAAAAGGAGGTGCTGTTAAATGGACGTCAAGCTGTTCGATTCTGAACTGAAAGTGATGTCTGTCCTTTGGCGTGATGGCGATGTTCCGGCTAAGTATATCGCCAAGCTGCTTACCGAGGAATTGGGATGGAATGTAAACACAACCTATACCCTGATCAAGCGTTGTATTAAAAAAGGAGCGATTGAACGTTCTGAGCCCGGTTTCATGTGCCATGCGCTCGTTCCGAAAGAGGAAGTCCAGGAGGCAGAGACAAATGAGCTGATTGACAAAGTGTATGACGGCTCCGTTGATAAGCTGTTTGCCGCTTTGCTGGGGAGGAAAAAGTTGAGCGCCGCACAAATTGAAAAGCTGAAACAGATTGTCAATGATCTGGAGTGAGGTGATGTGAATGAGTCTGTTGCAGATGAGTTTTACCGGGGGCATACTGATTTTAGCGGTCATCGTCATACGTGCTTTGGCAATCAATATGTTACCCAAAAAGGCTTTTAATGCACTTTGGTGGATATCAGTTGTGCGGCTGATGATTCCCTTTTCTATCCCGTCTGCGTTTAGTGTGTATTCGCTGATGGGTAGTCATGCACCTGGCAATGGTTCACAGGCCATTCGCGTACTGCCGATTGGGGCATCCGGGCAGGCAGCGTCTATGCCGGACAGCATCACAAATGCGGTTTCCACATGGACGGTTGTATGGGCTGCTGGCGTGTTGGTCTGTGCGGTGTTTTTTAGTCTGGCATATTGGAAATGTCGGAAGGAGTTCCAGACATCCATTCCGGTGGGGAATGACTTCACTGAAAACTGGTTAAGCGTCCATCAGCAGGGGCGCAGGATTTCCATCCGGCAGTCTGGCCGGTTTTCTGCACCGCTTACATATGGCGTACTTCACCCGGTGATTTTGATGCCTACGTCTACAAAGTGGGAAAATACAGATTCATTGGCATATGTTCTGGCCCACGAATATGTGCATATCCGGCGTTTTGACAGCATCAGGAAATTGGTCTTGATCGTGGTGCTGTGCGTGCATTGGTTCAACCCGCTGGTATGGGTTATGTATATCCTTGCGAACAGGGATATTGAACTGTCATGTGATGAGGCGGTTGTCCGCTTTTTCGGCGAAAATACAAAAGCGGCCTATGCACGGGCATTGATCAGTATGGAGGAGACACGGAGCTGGTTGACCCCTCTGTGCAGTAGTTTTAGCAAAAATGCGATTGAAGAAAGGATAACTGCGATTATGAAGATTAAGAAAACTACAGTTTTTTCACTTGTTTTGGCAGGATTTATTGTTGTAGGAACTGCAACAGCGTTTGCCACTTCTGCAAATGCACAGCAGGCCGAATCTGTGGGGCAGGGCAGTGGGACAGAAATAGTAACCAAGCCGGATTCCATTCCGCAGGTTGACGACAGTTTTGGGATTTTTTTCAAGGACGGTGGAAGAACCGCGGGTGCTGACACAGAAGATATGAAAACGGCTGTCCCGGTGCAGTCAGATGATATTTATGGCGCACCTGTAGAAAAAACCAGTGCTTTGGCAGATGACCTGTCTGGAGACAATATTATCTACTTTAACACAGAAGAAGAGCGTGATGAACACTTCCGGGCATTGGAGGCAAATGTGGAGAAAGGCTTGGATCGCTATGCGGGATTTGAGGAAATGTATAAAGGCATAGATACCTCTGCGCCTGTGACGTATATTGTGAAGTAAAAATGCCGGGACGGGATAGCTTGTAATGAAGCAACCATGTAAAAGTAACCGCCGCTATGGTTCACTCCATATGCGGCGGTTTTCCGTTTTAACACATCGGCTTAGGTGTTGTCTTGCAGGGTATTGCAAAAGGGCTGTTGATGTCTCTTTTTCAGTTTCCTGATATGGCAGATGCCATTTATGAACATGACAAGATAGGATGACTGAGCTGTTCCGTACAATAGAAAGCTACTAAATAACATATTTGTTGGCGCTGTTTAAAAGAGTGGGATGCAGGAAAGCCAGTCAAGGTTCTCCTGCTGATTTTTTTGTGCAGCATGGCGGCTGGATGTCCAGCCCGTCCAAAAAGCCCGCGCCCCAATCGCACATGGCATCCAGCACCGGGATAATGCTCCTGCCAAATGGGGTGAGGGAGTACAGTGTCCGAGGCGGCTTGTCCGGGATGACTTCCCGGTGTAGCATCCCGCATTCTTCCAAATCATGTAACTGCTGCGACAGCATTTTGGGTGTCGCTTTCGGGATCATGCGCTGCAGCTCCATGTAGTGGAGCGGTTTTTCTATCAGGTACCAGAGGATGAGGGGCTTGTATTTCCCGCCGATCAAAAACAGCGTGGCCTCCACCGGGCAGTTAAACTGGTCTTTTGAATATTCCATTATCTGTATCCTCTCCTTTTTATAGCTACCCTTTTGGGAAGTATCTACCCAAAAAGTGCATTCTTGCAGAATTTCTGTATCCTGCTAAAATTTAGGTCAACGGTTGACCAACACGTTCAGTATACAATAGAAAGAGAGGATTTGCCACTATGGATTTTATCGAAATTGCAAAGAAGCGCTCTTCCGTCCGGGGCTATAAGGACAGAAAGGTGGAGGAGGAAAAGCTGAAAAAGATACTGGAGGCCGCCCACGTTGCGCCGACTGCGGCCAACCTCCAGCCCGTCCGGCTGATTGTTGTGCAGAGCAGTGAGGGGCTTGCGAAGATCGGGAAAGGGGCGAACCTTTACGGAGCGCCGTTGGCGGTCATCGTCTGCGCTGACCACGGAAAGGCATGGGTGCGCCCGTTTGATAAGAAGCAGACCGCCGATATAGACGCCTCCATACTGACAGACCACATGATGCTGCAGGCAACGGAATTAGGGCTCGGCTCCGTGTGGATTTGCTATTTCAAGCCGGATGTTATCAGCAGGGAGTTTGGACTTCCTGAAAATCTGGAGCCGGTCAATATCCTTGCAGTCGGGTATTCGGACGAGGAAGCGGCAGACCCGGAGCGCCACTCACAGACCAGAATCCCGGTGGAAGAACTGGTTTCTTACGAAACGGTATAGACAGTTTTTTACAACTTAATACTGGCATCTGCAGGGCAGGGTGAGATTCTAAAACCGACAGTATAGTCTGGATAGAAGAAGATGAGAACGGGTCTTAAACCGGAAGCCGCCTGTCTATTATCTAAAGGCAGAATGAAAGCCTGTGCTGGCATGGCATTGCAGCGCAGGCTCTTTTTGCGGTTCAGCCTACATCAGATGCGTATCGCTCCACTTCTTCATGTCTTTTAAGATTGGTATAAAGCTTTTCCCCAGGTCAGTCAGGGAGTACTCCACCTTCGGCGGTACTTCCTGATAGATATAGCGGGAGATGAAGCCGTCCTGTTCCAGTTCCCGGAGCTGCTTGGTAAGGGTGGACTGCGTGATGTCCCCAAGCCTCCGCCTCAGCTCCCCGAACCGCTGCACCTCATATTCCGCGATGTACCATAATATCGTTATCTTCCATTTCCCGCTTAAGATGTTCTGTACCCTGACCATAGCCGCGCATTGGGGCAGCGGCGCTTTCATGTTGCTCATGTGGTTCCCTCCTTCTAACGGCATTATACTATATCGGGCCCATCTGTTCAAGGTACTATGCTTTTTGATACTGGTATCAATTTTCGCACTATAAACGAAAAAAGACAGTACTTTTCTTTTCCGCGCCAGTTGCTATAATGTGATTCAAGAAAGGAGGCGGACGGGATAAACACATCAGTGGATATAGCGGGCATCACGTTGAAGAACCCGGTGATGCCTGCGTCCGGGACATTTGGCTCCGGGCAGGAATACAGCGGGTTCGTGGATCTGAACCAGTTAGGCGCAGTGGTCACGAAAGGCGTCTCATGCGTCCCGTGGGAGGGGAACCCGGCCCCAAGGATCATGGAGACGGCCAGCGGGATGATAAACGCGGTGGGGCTGCAGAATCCGGGGATAGACGTCTTTATAGAGAGGGACCTCCCTTTCCTCAGACAGTTTGATACGAAGGTCATTGTGAACATATGCGGCAGCACCGTGGCGGATTATCTGGAAGTGGTGGAACGGCTGTCCGGGCAGGAGATAGATATGCTGGAGGTCAACATCTCCTGTCCGAACGTGGAGCATGGCGGGATCGCTTTCGGGCAGGAGCCGCGCATGGTGGAGTACATCACGAAGGAGATAAAAAAGAAAGCGGCGCAGCCCGTTTCCATGAAGCTGACGCCGAATGTCACGGACATAACGGAGATCGCAAAGGCGGCGGAGGCCGGCGGTGCGGACGCGCTCTCGCTGATCAATACCATTACGGGCATGAGGATCGACGTGAAAAAAAGGACGTTCAGCGTGGCGAATAAGACGGGCGGGCTGTCCGGACCCGCAATAAAGCCGGTTGCGCTGCGGATGGTATGGCAGACCTGCCGGGCAGTAAGCATCCCGGTCATCGGGATGGGAGGGATTCAGACGGCGGAGGATGCGCTGGAGTTCATCATGGCCGGTGCCGCCGCGGTGGCGGTGGGGACGGCGAATTTCAGGAACCCTTATGCCATGCCGGAGATCATCGGCGGGCTGGAAAAGTACATGGAGGAAAACGGTATCCGGGACTTAAAGGAGATCAGGGGTATCGTCAGTTAGATTTTTACAGACAGGAAGGAGAGATGGTTTATGCATTACACGGGAACGATATGGAGGCCGCCCTATGAGGCGGGGAGCGCACTGGTACAGGCGACGGCGGGCTGTACCCACCACAAATGCAAGTTCTGCACGCTCTATGAGGACGTGCCGTTTAAGTTCCGGATGTCGCCTTTATCCGAGGTGGAGGCGGACTTAAAGGAGATCAGCCGTTACTACCGGAACGCAAAGAGGGTATTCTTCACCGGGGCGAACCCCTTCGTATTAAGTTTTGACAAGCTGAAAACGCTGGCGGAACTGGTGCGGAAATATTACCCAAAAGTGCAGTCCATCGGCTGTTTCGCCCGCATCACGGACATCACGCCGAAGACCACGGAGCAGCTACGGGAACTGAGGGGGCTTGGGTACAACAGCCTTACCATCGGCGTGGAGGCGGGTGACGAGGAATCCCTGTCCTTCATGCATAAAGGGTTCGGCACGAAGGAGATCATAGAAGAATGTAAAAGGCTGGATGAGGTGGGGATGGATTATAACTTCTTCTACCTTGCCGGGATATACGGCTCCGGGCATATGGAGGAAGGGGTGAAGAACACGGCGGAGGTGTTCAACCAGCTCCACCCGAAGGTCATTGTTTCCTCCATGCTGACGGTCTACCCGACCTCGGAACTGTACCGGGAAATCCAGGCGGGGAACTGGACGGAGGAAACGGAGATAGAAAAGCTGTATGAATTAAGGACGCTGGTCGGCAGCCTTGACATAGACACCTATTTTGCAACGATGGGCGCATCGAACTGCATCAACGTGGAAGGCCATCTGCCGAAGGATAGGGGACGGATGGTCAAGTGGCTGGATGAGGTCATCGGCGCTGTGGACGAAAAGGAACTGCGCAGATACCGTGAGAACCTGCGGCATCTGTAAGGAGGGGAGCCATGATACAGGATATCTCCCCTTACAGGCTGGATACGGCATACCGCGGTACAGCCCCGGTCTCGGATGACTGCTTTTTCTCCTTCCGGGGAGAGGATGTGCTTTTGCGGGATATGGGGGACGGGCATAGGAGCCTCCCGTCCTTCCGGGATTTGGGGCATCCGGCAGGAAAAATGGAAAGCAGGGCGGTATTCCTGTTCCGGGCGGGCAGAGAGCCCGTTTACCTGCTGGGGCAGGAGGTAAACGGATGCCGGGGGCTTGGGTATTTTCCCATCTGTGAATTAAAGGGCGTCCTGCCGGAGTGGGCTTTCTTTGCCGGGGCCACGGCCCTGCACTTAAGCCGCTGGTATGAAGGGAACAGGTACTGCGGCAGGTGCGGCGGGAGGATGGAAAGGAAGACAGGGCAGAGGGCGCTTGCCTGCCCGGAGTGCGGGAACACGGTATATCCCGGCATCGCCCCGGTGGTAATGGTGGCGGTCACGGACGGGGACAGGCTGCTGATGACAAAGTATGCAGACCGCTCCCTCCCGCAGTGGGTACTCATATCCGGTTTCGTGGAGGCGGGGGAGACGCTGGAGGAAGCGGCGGAGAGGGAAGTTTATGAGGAGACAGGCATCCGCATCCGGGATTTGCAGTATTTTGGCAGCCAGCCGTGGGGGTTCTCCGGCTCCGTGATCGCAGGCTATACCGCAAGGCTGGACGGGCCTGATGGGATACGCCTTGACAGGAAGGAACTGGCGGCGGCAGAGTGGCATCCCCGCACAGGGCTTCCGGACGGGCTGACAGACATCAGCATTGCCTATGAGATGATTGAAGCCCTGCGGCTTTAAAGGGAGAATACACTAAAGAGAAATGAGGAAAGGGCTCACAGGCCCTTTTTCCTATTCAGAAAACCGCTTGGAAAGCGGGGGAATCAGAGGTAATATGCTTACACGGCGGTTTGCGTTTGTGCCGCCCTATATCGGACGAAAGGCGGCGGGACAACAGTGCTGTCGGACGAAAGGCAAAAAACTTTAGACCTATTTTTGAAATTTCCGTACTGCATTTATGCCTTTCGCTCCATTTTATATGCCTTTCGTTCCCTGCATCCCAAAATAACAGAAAATCTGCCGATAAATTAAGTGACGGCTGAAACGGAAATCCGAGGTGATGAATTTTGAATATAGCAGTGGTCGATGATGAGGAAGCCATCAGAGAGCAGATTGGCGGATTCATAAAAAAACGGAATCCCGGTTTTGATATAAGCGTTTTTGACACGGGGGAAGGACTGCTTGCGGCAGGAAAGGATTTTGACATTATCTTCCTCGACATACAGATGGAGGGCATGGGCGGCATTGAGGCGGCGAGGACCCTCCGTCAGTCCGGCGTGGATGCGGTGGTCATCTTCATTACGGGAATCAGGGAATATGTGTTTGAGGCTTTTGACGTCTCAGCATTCCACTACCTGCTGAAACCGATTGAGGAACAGAAGTTCATGGAGGTGCTTGGCAGGGCGGCGGAGGAAGCCGGAAAAAGGAAAGGGCAGAAGGAGCGGCAGATATTCATACGGGCGAAGAACCAGGGGTATACGCTTAACCTAAACAGCATCCTGTACATTGAGAGCAGGGGGAAAAAGGTGGAGGTTCATACCACGGACATGGAGGACATCATAGAGTCATATGCCACGATGGATGAACTGGAAGGGCAGCTTGGGGATGGCTTTTACCGCTGCCACAGGGGGTATCTGGTCAACATGGCGCACATAGCGCGGTATGACAGCGACAGCATCTTCCTTTCCAGCGGCGAGAAGGTTTACCTGACAAGGAAGAAGCATAATGAGTTTGTAAAGGCGTATATGTGGTATTTGCAGAATGGAGGGGTGTCCTGTGTATGAAGTGGTGAGCGGCCTGCTGGAAGTGTTTTCTGCCATGTTCCAGGGATACTGCCTGCAGTATTTCTTTGGGAGTTTTCTGGAAAGCAGGATACGGAACCGGCGGACAGGCGGGCTGGCAGCCGCAGTGCTGTATGGTGTTCTGCGGTTAGGGATGGGACTTATCTTACCAAAGGGTTACACGAGTTTTTGGGTTTTCATAAGGCTGGCAGTGATCCTGTGCATCGTATCGGTGGCTGTATTGATTTTTTATAGGGCAATAGGGAAGATAACCTTATTTCTTGGAGTCACGTTTATTGCTGTGAGTGAAATGAGTTTTTTCCTTGCACATATGTTTTTTGAATTAGGAAATCATCTGTTCCGGCTATGGGACTGGTGTTTGGAAAATGGGTATATCCAATCATTGAAATTTTATAATTTTGTTGTAAGCATTACCCTCATAGGAAACCAGATTTTGATCCATGTCATTGGAGCCGCATTGCTGTATTTTACCATAAGGAAGATTGTGCGGGATTATCGGGAAAAGGACTATGCCGTCCACAGGACAGAATTGCTGTTCATCCTCACGCCGGGGCTGACAGGCCTGATGGTTTGCACTTTACTGCGTATTACGATTGACACGGCAGAGAACGGCGTGCCGGAGATGCTGTATGACAGATATCCATCGCTGATGGTCATAATGCCCGTTATCCTGCTGCTGTTGCTGTTCTCCGTTATGTTTGGGATAAAACTCTTTCAGGACATGATTTGTTGGAACAGGGAAAAAAGCAGCCGCATTATTCTGGAGAAACAGGTCAGCAGCCTGCAGGAGCATATGGGGGAGATGGAGCGTGTCTATTCCGGGATACGGGGGATGAGGCATGACATGAAGAATACGATCTCCGTCATCATGCAGCTTGCGGCGGGGAAGGAGGAAGGGATGCAGGCATATCTGGAGGAACTGAGCCGGACGATGGACAGACTGGAATTCCGTTTTAAGACAGGGAATACGGTTGTGGATACCCTGCTGAATATGAAATACCATGAGATTACAAAAGCGGTGCCGGATTTGCGGATGGACGTGGAAGGGCTGCAGTTCCCTGAAATGCTGTTCATCCAAAGTTACGATATCGGCATTATTTTAGGGAATGCACTGGATAACGCAATGGAGGCGTGCCGGAAACTGAAAGCGAAAGAACCGGGTGCGGAAGCCTTTATCCGCATCAGTTCATTCCAAAAGAGGGAGCTGTTTTTCCTGAAAGTGGAGAACAGCTTTGACGGGAGGGTGGTGAGGAAACCGCAGAATGAGTTCCCCGTGACGGACAAGGCGGACAGGGAGAATCATGGGATAGGACTGGTTAACATCAAAAGCACAGCGGAGAAATACCAGGGAACAATGGATTTTAAGGTAAACGGCAGGGTGTTCATCCTGTCGGTGATGAAGATTGAAAATGAAAAGTAGAGGGTATCCATGTCCTTAATCGCATCACAAACAAGCCATCTTTCGGTGGCTGCTTTAAAAATTGAATATCGTGTATGTTAAGGTTATGCAGTTGCTGACTTAATCTTATAACCTTGATTTTTTGCTATGATAAGAGCCTGCTCTACCGTGATTTCACGGTCGACAGGTGGTAAATCTGATTTGTGGTAAAGTTCCGCATTATAGTTTTCACCGTTCTTAAGCATGTGGTATAATGCAGTCAGAAGCATTCTTGCTATGGCAATGATTGCTTTCTTGTGACCGCGACGCTTTTTGAGACGGAGATAACGGTTACGAATCTCAGGATGCTTATTACTTTTAACGACAGCATTCGCGCACTGTACTAAAAGTGGTTTGATATAGCATCCAGCCTTGGAAACCCGGACAGATTTTTTCTTCCCTGCACTTTCATTGTTGGTTGGGGTAAGCCCAGCCCATGAGCATAAGTGTTTCGCCGAAGGAAAAGCCTCCATATTGGTACCGATTTCGGAAAGGATTCCGATTGCGGTGAAATCACTGCGGATACCAGGAGCGGTTTGAAGAATGGTAAGTTCCTGCTGATAGGGAGCGGCGAGCGCAAGAATGAGTTCTTCAAGCTCTGCTTTGCGGGATTCCAGGTTTTCATAATGATCTTTAATTACCTTAAGTTTACCAGCCTGTTCTGGAGTGATACAGCCATCGATGGCATCGCGAAGTTCGGGGAGCTTCTTTTTCAAACTTTTGTAAACGAGAGGTTCAAGGTCAAAGGAAGTATCTGCGGGATTTTTCAAGAGTTTATCCAGTATCGCCTGAGCAGATTTGCCGAAGGTGTCCGAAACAACGTTTCCCAACTGGATATTGGAAACCGTGAGACAGTTCTGCAAACGATTCTTTTCGCTTGATTGAAAGCAGGTCAGTTTGAAACGGTAACGCATAAGGTCACGGAGCTGGCGGATGTCAGCGGGTGGCATAAAGCTTCCGGCAACAAGATCATGCTTGAACAGGTCAGCAATCCATTTGGCATCTTTCTTGTCAGTTTTCTTTCCACGGATAGCCTTAACGTATTTAGGATGTGCAAGGACAATAAAGCATTCTTTTTCCAGAATGTTATAAACAGGGATCCAGTATTTACCAGTAGATTCCATACAAACGTCGTTGCAGTTATGTTCGAGTAGCCAGTGTAACAAATTTTTCAGACCCTTCGTGTAGGTAGAAAAACGGTGGCTCTCGTAAGTGGTAACGCCGTGCTTGTCAGTAGAGGCAATGCAGGCGACTACAAAAGTTTTGTGGACATCAATGCCACAGCAGATTTTGTACACGATTTTTAAAGCCATAGGGACTCCTTTCAGAACCGACAGGTTCACTAAAGATTATAGGGAGAGACGGCATTGACTGAACGCCTAAGCCATAAACGAAGATTGTTTATACAAAGATAAGATTACGTGCTCGAAGTCACACTTATTTGTGCTTGAAAAGGCGTACTACACATATAAAAATACGGTCATCCGGCAAGCCGGACAGCCCACTCATCTCCCCGTGATTTGTAGTATACCGAGTTCCCTACAAGAAGAATTATAAAGAAAAAATAAGCTCAGGAAAACATTTTCATAACGTTTTGTGCCTGAGCGAAGCGAAAGGAATGGATATAAAAATGAAAGGAGAGAGGAAGATGGATTTCGGAGTGACAGGTAAATTGGGAGGGTACTATCTGGCGGAGCAGTACCGGAAGAATGCGGCGGCTGATAAGAATGGAGGCGTAAGTTTTGCGGAGCTTGCGGCGGCAAAGGCGGCGGGGCAGTCAGAGGCATCGGGAATGAGTTTTAAGGATATGTGGCAGGCGAGGTTTCCGGGAGCGTACTACCATACGGCAGATGCGTCCAGTATTCCGCAGGGGGTATGGGAGAGGAATGACTTCCCATTTGAGAAATTTTTCCGTAATGATTTAGACGAATCCGCCGTGAATTGGAAACCCAACGGAGCGAACCCTGCTATGGATTCATCCGGGGTACAGTCAAGGCTCCACTCAATCGCCGGACAGAAGTCGATTGTCGTGCCGCCGGAACTGGAAGAAAAAATGAAAAATGATCCGGCACTGGCAAAACAGGTCATGGCCAAAGTGGAGAGTTTCATTGCAACAAACCAAGTACCCGGAAGGATATGCTCCCATCTGATTGTTTTGGATGAAAATGGGGAGATTGCACGTTTCCGGGCTTCCAGTCACGGTGGAAATATTACCGGCCCGACAGAGGAAGAAATGCGTCAGTTTGAGGCGGAGCAGGCGGCAAAGAAAAAAAGGCGTGAGGAATATGCCCGTCTGAACGAGGAAAGCGCCCTGAAACGCAGGCTGATGGAGCAGGAAGCAGACGAGAGATATTATAAGGACAGCATGACCAAAAAGGCGGTTTCGATTGCCGCATATGAGGCGGCGGGCATTTTGAAGTAAGGAAGATCATGCCCGGACTTACCGCAAGGGGGCATGGGCGGCCCTGAATGACAGAGGGGCCGCAGGTAAGATTTTTTGAAGGAGGATGAGAATTATGTCAATGGAGATCACAAACAATTACAGCGATTATGGGAAAGGCTACTCAAATACTGCAAAGGAAGGCAATGTGACAACGAGCACGGTGGAACTGAAAACCCCAACCGGGGGAACAAAAACGGAGCAGATCAAGACGGGTTACAGCAACGTCAATGACTATTCCAAATACCTGCAGGGCAAGTACAGCTATATGAATTCGGGTACAACTTCCATGCAGGGTGTTCCGACAACAGTATCCGTATCAGGCGCTTTCCTGAAGAAATGCATGAACGACCCGGAAAAAGCAAAATATCTGGAAGAAAATCTGGCGGCATTGCCGGATTGTGCCAAAAGCGCAGTAGCAGGCTGTCGCGGGACGCTGACCAATCTCAGCTACAGTGTTGATGCAAATGGGAATATTTCAGTAGCAATCTCTGGCACAAGTGACCCGGATGGAAAAATAGCCAGAGAGAATGCGGAACGGCGGGCGAAAGAGAAGAAAGCAGCCGAGGAAAAGGCCGCCGAGAGGCGCAAGGAGAAAAAAGCGGAGGAAGAAAAGACGGCAGAACGGAGGGCAGAAAGAAAAGAGAGGATGGAAGGTACGTTCACGGTATCTGCCACTGGCACGGATGTGAAAAGCGTTACACAGAGTATTGTTGCGGCGGTATCCGGCACATCGTCATCCACAGGGGGCAGTTTTGACATCAAGGCATAAAGAGATGTTGCTTACACCCTATTCCGCAGAGGCGCAAAAAACCCATGCGCCCCTGCCGGGGGATAATTTGGAAGGAGGTGAAGGCCGGTATGATATTCGACCGGGGAAGTTAGGAGAAATGCGTTTATGAGGCAATGAACCGCTCGGACTTATTACGAGGGAGCGGATGCGGCTCTGAACGACAGAGGAACCGCAATAATAAAAATAATGGAGGATTTGAAAAAATGAATATTAACGGAATAGGAACAGCAGGATATCCGGCATGGCAGGGAGCAAGAAAGGCACAGCAGAATGCGGCAGGAAGGAGTTTTGCGGAGCAGGTAAACAATGTGGCAGGCGCAAAGCCACATACATCTATTGTCTATATGAAAACGGATGATATGCTGTACTCTGGCGGTAACGGGACAGGGCTGTCTTTCTACATCAAATATGCGGAAGGCTCAACAGAGGATGATCCGACTGTGATTGCAAAAGGTGTTGATGAGAATGGGAATGAATTTGAGCAGACCATACATATCAACAAGATAAATCCCCGGAATGCTTCATTAGTGGAAATGACAGCATTGGAATCCTATATGGGTGTAGATAAGAATGGAGGGCTTACATCATTACCGCCTGAAACGGGAATGATGGGATTGCACGATAGGACAAATTTCATGGATATGTTCCAGAAACAAATCAGTGACATGAAGCTGTTGAGCCAGAAAAAAGCTGCGGCATATTACCAGTACAGTATGCAGGCGTATTGGGATTTCATGAACAAGAAATAAATTCCATCGGCTGTATATCCCCGATAACCCACAGCCCAACAAGGCAGGGCGGGCATCCCCGGCGTTCCGGCAAAACAGAGAGAGGAGACTTAAATGAATATAACAGGAATAGCAAAAATCCATCAAGCGGACATCCCCAAAGCATCATCCAAGAAGGACTGGAAGCTGTCCGATTCCCTCCGGGAGCAGATAGCCGGATACGCCAGGGAAGATGCGGCGCAGGGCATCTATATGGGGAATAAGTTCCTCGCCCTGCGGAAAAGCGAGGTCGCCAAAGTCGCACCGGACAGGGCGGCGCTGATGGGGAAACTCAATCAGGAAATGGCTGATATGAAGGAAATACGTGAGGCGGATGAACGGTGGCTGCGTCTTCTGTTCGGGGAGCTGTATGAAGCTAAGTTCCAGTCCGGGGGAGTCCATGTGTATGACGGGAACGGTGACGAGGTACTGACCTATACGGCGGGCGTGGGCTGGCATGAGAAGGAGTCGAAGGCGGAGACGCAGGTACACGGGGCTTTGAAGGCTGCCTACTATGATGCGTACCATGTGGCAAGGCAGGAGATAAATGCCGGGGCGGTGGAAATGCAGGGCGGGTTTGACGCGAGGGCATAAGAAGAAAAACCAATAATGCACAAACGATAAAAGGGAACTGGCAGAGACGGGCTGGTTCCCTTATTACATATTAGTGCGGGGAGGCGGTGGTGGATGTCATAAAATAAGGCCGGTTACTGGCCTGAATGTAAAGGAGGCGGTGGCAGATGGAAGTGATCAGATGCCCCAACCCCAAATGCAGGCGGCGCATTTTGGACGATGAGGGAACAGAGACGGAGTGGACGGTCCTTGAGATCAAATGCCAGCACTGCGGAAAACTGGTAAGGCTGCACTTCGGCCCGGAAGGGATAGAGGCGGGCATATATGAGAGGAAAAAACGGCGGAGGTGATTCTGCTGTTTTTTTATGCATTCCGTGATTAAGGGGCGGCATTCCGGGCCATACTGGTAACAGGCAATGGAAATTTTTGGTAATTTCCACCGATGGGACATTTTATGCTGAGTGCATAACATGGCTTTGTCATCCAAAACAGGCTGTGGAGGTATACGGTATGTGTATGGTCAGATGCCCCGCTTGCAAAGGACGGATCTGCGATATTATTGCCACCGCGGGAGGGCGTGTAGTTTTAAAGGTACGATGCCCTGAATGCGGGAGGATAGTCAAATTGGAATGGCTACTACAGGTCACGGAGACAGCTAAATAAGACTTACTACCGAGCGAGTGGGACCAGGGGACATCGAGTCACGAATGGCCGGAGTGAAGCTAGAGACAATGAGCCTTAGCTTACTCCGGCCATTTTTCCATTTTAAATCAATTTCATATCAAAAATAGAAGCGTTTCTGGCTTTACGAAGGCGTAAAGAAAGGAACGCTTTTATGTCTGAAAAAATCATCAGGATCAAGTCAGGAAACGAAGAATTCACAATGAATGTCACGGAAGAGTCCTATGAGGCATGGAAGGATAATGCCCCGGAGGAAGTGGGCATGGCACGAGCAGGGAGCTGGCTCCCTGCACCCATGGCCGAATATCATATTTTTTCTGTATATACAGCAGCCTCAAGGGGGACTGTGGAATTTTTTTATTCGACACATTTCTATCTCTTTTCCCAACAGATTACAAAAGGATACAATGTTTTTATGACAGGCGCACCTGGAATTCTTCGGGTGCGCTTTTTTTGCGCTTTCGGCTGTAGGCATCAGCCGCCGTTCAGGGGCCGTGCGCCGCCCCTCTGGTCTTGAAAATTGTTTAACCAAATTTCAAGAACTGGAGGGAATCTGAATGAAAATTAAATATGAATTTGCGGATGGGACTGTATCAGAGGTTGAGGTGGAGGAATCCATCGGTGCCGTCATCATTGAGGACAGGCGGCTGGAGGACAACCTTTCCCGCAGGGAACGTTACCACTGTTATTCGCTGGATGCAGCGCAGTTCGAAGGTGCAGCGTATTCTGACATGGAAACGCCGGAAACGAAGATGGAGCGTGAAATGGACACGGAGCGTATCGCCCAGGCATTGGACGGGCTGTCGGAAGTGCAGCGCAGGCGGATTCTGATGCTGGCGGGCGGTATGTCCGTCAACGAGATTGCGCGTAAGGAAGGCGTGCATCACAGCGTGGTCTCAGAAACGATATCTGCGGCCCGGAAAAAATTTAAAAAGTTTTTCTAAAAACACCCCGCCGAACACCCCTCAAAATCTCCGTATAGTGAAGGGCATGAAAACAGCCGCCCTTCGGAAATGGAGGTTATGGGCATGGAACACACGTTGAGGATCAGTGTTTCAAAGGAACCGGCATCCGGCGGGATTGTGAGCTGCCGCCATATCTCCGTGAGGGAGCGTTTCTTACGCTTCCTCCTTGGGGAGAAGCGGAGGGTGGCCATCATCGTTCCGGGCGATTCCGTCCGGGAGCTGGCAGTGAGTGAAGTCATGGAAGGAGGAAACGTACATGGGAAAAGTGAAGTTACTGCTTGACGTCATAGGGGACCTGCGTTCCCTTGCCGACAGCTTACAGGCTGTTGCGGATGCAGTGGCGGACAACGGTGCTGCGGAAGCAGGGAGGACAGATACAAAGGAGCCGGAAAAAGCGGGAAAGGCTGGGAAGGCGGCAAAGAAAGAGGAAAAGCCTGTGGCAAAGCAGGAGCCGGAGAAGAAGCCGCTGACGCTGGAGGAAGTCCGCGCAGTGCTGGCGGAGAAGTCCCGCACAGGACACACGGAGGAAGTGAGGGAGCTGCTGAATAAGCACGGTGCGGATAAGCTGTCGGAGATCGACCCGGCGGAATATGCGGCGCTGCTTGCGGAAGCGGAGGTGCTGTGATGGGGAGACACGCTTTACTGTCAGCATCCTCCAGCCACCGGTGGCTTGCCTGCCCGCCGTCGGCAAGGCTCTGCGAGAACTATGAGGACACGGGCAGCGAATACGCGCAGCAGGGCACCGACGCCCACAGCCTGTGCGAACACAAGCTGAAGCTGTCCCTCGGCATGGAAACCGAAGACCCGACGGAGGGGCTTTCCTTCTACGATGAGGAGATGGAGGAATGCGCCTGCGGGTATGCGGATTATGTCCTATCCCTGGTGGAAGAGGCAAAGCAGGAGTGCAAAGACCCGGTTGTGCTGATCGAGCAGCGGTTGGACTTCTCCCGGTATGTGGAGGAGGGTTTCGGCACTGGCGACTGTGTCATCATCGCAGACGGTACGCTGTATATCATCGACTACAAGCACGGCAAGGGCGTGGAGGTTTCCGCCGAGGGGAACCCGCAGATGATGCTGTATGCCCTGGGCGCGCTGGAGCTGTTTGACGGCATTTATGACATTGACACCGTCCGTATGGCAATCTACCAGCCGCGCCGGGAGAATGTCAGCGTGTATGTCATGGCGAAGGATGACCTTCTTAAATGGGCGGTGGGCGAGCTGGCAGAAAAGGCGAAACTGGCCTATGCCGGGGAGGGGGAGTTCTGCGCAGGGGAACACTGCCGGTTCTGCAAGGCGAAGGCGGTCTGCAGGAAACGGGCGGAGTACAACCTGGAACTTGCCAAATATGACTTTGAGATGCCCGCCACGCTGGAGGATGACGAGATCGCGGCTATCCTCGTGAAAGCGGATGAGCTGGCGGCATGGGCGGCAGATGTGAAGGAGTTTGCATTACAGCAGGCGCTCTCCGGCGTGAAGTATGCCGGGTTCAAGGTTGTGGCCGGAAGGTCCAACCGGAAATATACGGATGAGGATGCCGTGGCGGATACCGTGAAGAAGGCGGGCTTCGACCCGTATGAGCCGAAGCTGTTAGGCATCACGGCCATGGAGAAGCTGCTCGGAAAGAAGAAGTTTGCAGAGATTTTGAAGGGCCTTGTGGAGAAGCCGCAGGGCAAGCCTGCGTTAGTCCCGGAGAGCGACAAGAGGCCGGAGATGAACACGGCGCAGGAAGAGTTCAAGGAAGATTAGTCAGGAGGAAAATCATATGTCAAACACAGCCAAGAATCCAACAAAAGTAATCACAGGGCCGAACACCCGGTGGAGCTATGCAAATGTGTGGACCCCAAAGGCAATTAACGGAGGTGAGCCAAAATACTCTGTATCGCTCATCATCCCGAAATCTGACAAAAAGACCATTGCAAAAATCGAGGCTGCGATTGAAGCGGCCTACCATGAGGGCGAGGCGAAGCTGAAGGGGAACGGCAGGAGCGTCCCTGCGCTTTCCGTGCTGAAGACCCCGCTGCGTGACGGGGATACGGAGCGCCCGGATGATGAGGCTTATGCGGATTCTTATTTCGTCAATGCCAACAGCACCACGGCTCCCGGCATCGTGGATGCGGACCGCCAGCCAATTATTGATACGTCCGAGGTGTACAGCGGTGTGTACGGCAGGGCGAGCATCAATTTCTATGCTTTCAATTCCAACGGGAATAAGGGTATCGCCTGCGGGCTGAACAATTTACAGAAAATCCGTGACGGGGAGCCTTTGGGCGGGAAGTCCCGTGCGGAGGACGATTTTGCGGATGAGGAAGAGGAGGATTTCCTGTCGTAACCAGATAGAGAAAAGCACAGTCGCCGGGTGGTGGGGAACGGGCATCTGCCTTTTCCCTGCCGCCCTTAAGGCGGTGAAAGGAGCTGGTGGAATTGAATTCTATAGAAATTGACATTGAAACGTACAGCGATGTGGATTTATCCAAATGCGGCGTTTACAAATATTCTTCCTCGCCGAATTTTGAGATTCTGTTATTTGGGTTCAGCGTGGACGGCGGTGAAGTGGAGGTGGTCGATGTTGCCTGCGGGGAGGAAATCCCTGCGGATATCCTGGCTGCACTCTCAGATGAGTCTGTCATCAAATGGGCGTTCAATGCCATGTTCGAGAGGGTGTGCTTATCAAATTACCTTGGGGAATGGCTGGAGCCGGAGTCCTGGAAATGCTCCATGGTCTGGTCGGCCACGCTTGGCCTTCCGCTGTCTTTGGAAAATGTGGGCGCAGTGCTTGGGCTGGAAAAGCAGAAGCTGTCAGAGGGAAAGGACCTGATCCGGTATTTCTGCGTCCCGTGCAAGCCGACCAAGACGAATGGCGGCAGGACGCGGAATCTGCCGGAACATGACAGGGAGAAATGGGAGCGGTTTAAGGAATACAACTTTCGTGATGTGGAGGCGGAGATGCAGATACAGCAGAGGCTTGCCAGGTTCCCGGTTCTGGATTTTGTGTGGGAGGAATACTGGCAGGACCAGGAGATCAACGACCGGGGCATCGGGGTGGATATGGAGATGGTCGCACGGGCAATCGCCATGGACGGACGCTCCAAGTCGGAACTGTCAACCGCCATGCAGGAACTGACGGAACTGGAGAACCCAAATTCCGTGCAGCAGATGAAACAGTGGCTTTCAGAGAATGGGATAGAGACGGATTCACTCGACAAGAAAGCGGTGGCGGGGCTTCTGCAGGATGCGCCGGAACCTTTGAAAACAGTGCTGACGCTCCGGCAGCAGCTTGCCAAATCCTCCGTGAAGAAATACCAGGCAATGGAGAATGCGGTGTGTGCGGACAGCCGTGCGCATGGGATGTTTGCCTTCTACGGAGCTAACAGGACGGGGCGGTTCTCCGGGCGCATTATCCAGTTGCAGAATTTATATAAAAACACAATGCCTGACCTGGCACAGGCGAGGGAGCTCGTAAGGTGCGGTGATTTTGAGGCGCTGGAAATTTTATATGATTCCGTGCCAGAGGTGCTTTCGGAACTGATCCGCACGGCTTTCGTGCCGCAGGACGGCAGGAAGTTCATTGTGGCGGACTTTTCCGCAATCGAGGCGAGGGTGCTTGCGTGGCTTGCCGGGGAGAAATGGGTGCTGGATGTGTTTGGGAAAGGCGGCGACATCTACTGTGAAACAGCGTCAAGGATGTTCCACTGCAGGGTGGAGAAGCATGGCGAGAATGCGGAACTGAGGCAGAAAGGGAAGCAGGCCGTTTTGTCTTGTGGATATGGCGGATCAGTCGGCGCGCTGAAAGCGATGGGCGCACTGGAGGCGGGAATGACGGAGGATGAGCTGCAGCCGCTTGTGGATAGCTGGCGGGAGGCGAACCCCAATATCGTGCAGCTATGGTGGGATGTAGACCGTGCCACGAAGGAATGCATCAAAAAGAGGATGCCCACAGAGACACACGGCATCCGGTTTGATTACCAGAGCGGCATGATGTTCGCCATGCTCCCATCGGGCAGACGGCTTGCCTATGTGAAGCCGTGCATCGGGGAGAACCGTTTCGGCGGGGAGTCCGTCACCTATATGGGTGTGGGCGGCACAAAGAAATGGGAACGCCTGGAAAGCTATGGTGCAAAGTTTGTGGAAAACCTTGTGCAGGGCATTGCCCGCGACATCTTATGCTATGCCATGCAGACACTGAAAAACTGTGCGATTGTCGGACACATCCATGACGAGATAATCATCGAGGCAGACAGGAGGATGTCCGTGGAGGCTGTGTGTGAACAGATGGGAAGGACGCCGCCCTGGGCGAAAGGGCTGCTGCTCCGGGCGGATGGCTACGAATGCGATTTTTACCAGAAGGATTAGGCAGGGGGTGCATGATGGAACGGCTGCGGATTGAATACGGGACGGATATATGGAGCTGAACGTGGAGGCGTTCTTCCCCTGCAAGATGCCGGCGGCAAGGAAAGCCGCGAGGCTCATCAATTCATACTGCTCTGATGAAACGAGGGCGGAGCTGCTTTCGGAGCTGCGGGAAATGGCAGACGGGTATGCGGCACTATGCAAAATGTACAAAGAAATAGAGGAGGCGCTTCCTGCGGATACCCCGGAGCGGAGGCACTGGAGGGCGCAGTTCAACAAAACGGAAGTCCTCCGTAAAAGGATGGCGGGGAATATCAGATTGATTTCAGGAGGGAAAAAAGATGACTGATGTGATGCCGGAATGCAGGACACACGGCGACTGTTTCGCAAACAGGGGCGGCGTCTGCACCTGCTTAAAGGACAATGACTTTGGCGGGAGGGACTGCCCGTTTTACAAGCCTGCGGACACGGTCCGGAAAGAACAGCGCAGGCAGAATGGAGGTATGGTTGATGGGAATCAGCAGATATAACAGCGAGGGATACAGCGACCCGACGAGCCATGCGGCGTTATCGGGAATCCAGAAGGAGGAAAAGGCGGCGAAGCGGGCATACCGGCCGCTTGTCTATATATGCTCCCCGTTTGCCGGGGACAGGTCAGGGAACACGCAGAAGGCGAGGTGGTACAGCAGGTTTGCGGTGGAGAACGGCGCGATCCCGTTCGCCCCGCACCTTTTGTTTCCGCAGTTCCTGGATGACGGGAAGCCTGCGGAGCGGGCAATCGGTATGTTCATGGGGATGGTGCTTTTGGGGAAATGCGAGCAGCTATGGGTGTTCGGCGGCACCATATCCACGGGGATGGCGGCGGAGATTGAGAAAGCGGAAAAGCGGGGTATGCCAATCCGCTATTTCACAGAAAACTGCGAGGAGGTTAGAGGCTGATGGGGGAAATGAAAGCTATACAGACAGAATACAAGGGGTATTTATTCCGGTCCCGGCTGGAGGCAAGGTGGGCGGTGTTCTTTGATGCCTGCGGTGTGGATTGGGAATATGAGCCGGAAGGGTATGACCTTGGGAACGGGATTCATTACCTGCCGGATTTCCTGCTCAAAAGGGTGCAGCTTGGTGGCTATGGCTCCGGCAGTGAGTTTTCGGAAATACGCAGCCTTTATGTTGAAGTGAAGGGGCAGATGACGCAGGCAGATTCTGAAAAGATACTGGCATTCTATAAAGCCGGGCTTGCGGATGGGCTGCCTGCCATATCGGATACGCCTGTTTTAGTTTTGGGGGACATTCCGCCAGGGACAACGCTGGACAGGATGCGGTCATGGGTAGATGCGGAAAGCGGCAGGCCGTTTCCGTGGGAAGCGCGGGCGTTCCATTCCGGCACGGTTGACGGTATGGACTGCACGGCTTTCCCTTGCGTCAACCGTGAGGGATATCTGGAGCTGTTCGGACAGGCGGAAGAATACAATCGGCGTTTCATAGACTGCAGGGCAACGGAGCGGGCATACCGCCTTGCAAGGCAGGCGCGGTTTGAACATGGGGAAACGCCAAAAGTAAGGAGGGCGCGCTATGCGTGAGTTGAGTATTGCATATGGGAACAGCCGCAGCGCAAAGCAGTGGTCGAACAAGACCATACGGTTTGGGGAATTGAAAGAACGCCTGAAAACGACAATCCGCACACCGGAATCAGCGGAGGAATATGCCCGTTTCCCGAAATCGAAAAAGGATGCGGCAAAAGACCATGGCGGCTTTGTTGCAGGAGTGTTAAAGGGCGGCAGGCGGAAGATCGACACGGTGGAGTCCCGTTCCATGGTGGCCCTGGACGGCGACCGCATCGACCCGGAGTTTCTGGCGGGTTATGAAAAGACCGTGCCGTATGCCTCCGTGCTTTACAGCACCCACAGCCATACGGCGGACGAACCGAGGGTGCGCCTTGTGTTCCCGCTGGCAAGGGACGTGTCCCCAGAAGAATATGTGGCGGTGGCGCGGTATCTTGCGCAGGGGCTTGGCATGGATTATTTTGACGAATGCTCCTACCAGCCTAACCAGCTCATGTACTGGCCGAGTACGCCTTCCAACGGCGAGTTCGTCTATAAGGAGGCGGGCGGCGCATGGCTTGACCCGGATGAAATCCTGTCGGCGCACCCGGAGTGGAAGGACCCGACAAGGCTCCCTACATCCTCAAGGGAGAGCCGGGCAAATTCCATCAGCATACAGAAGGTGCAGGACCCGCTTGAAAAAGAGGGAGTGGTGGGGCTGTTCAACCGGGTGTTCTTCCCCATAAGCCTTGCCATAGACGCTTTCCTGCAGGATGTGTATGAGCCTACGGATAAGGAAGACCGCTACCATCTGACCGAGTCCAGCAGCATGGCTGGCGTGGAGATCAAGGAGGGCGGGAAATTCGCCTACAGCCACCATGCAAAAGACCCTGCCTATCTGAAGCTCTGCAATGCCTTTGACCTTGTACGCATCCACAAATTCGGTGAACTTGATGACAAAGCATCCTTCAAGGCAATGTGCGATTTTGCGCTGACCGTGGACAGCGTGAAGCTGGAGGCGCTGGAGGAGCGGCGCAGGCAGGCCGGAGAGGAATTCGCAGACAGGGAGGACTGGAGGAAAAGCCTGGAGCTTGACCGGAAAGGCGGCATAAAAGACACGCTGGACAATATCGTCCTGATCATCCAGAACGATGAGGAACTGCGGGGCATTGCCTTTAACTGCCACCGGGACGGGATTGACGCAAGGGAGGGACTGCCATGGGAGCAGATCAAGGGCGGCTGGAGTGATTCTGATGCGGCGGCGCTCAAGGTGTACCTCTCCAGGAACTACGGCATCTATTCCCCGACCAAGACGAAGGACGCCGTGGTAGCGGTGGCGGCGGAGCGGGCATACCACCCCATCCGGGATTATCTGGAGGGCCTGCCGGAATGGGACGGCATCCCCCGCGTGGACACCCTGCTGGTTGATTATTTCGGCGCCGCGGATAACAGCTACACAAGGGCGGTCAGCCGAAAGTCGATGGCGGCGGCCATCGCAAGGGTATACCGTCCAGGGACGAAGTTTGACAGCGTCCCGATCCTGAATGGCCCGCAGGGCATCGGGAAGTCCACCTTTTATGCGAAGCTCGCCGGGGAATGGTTCTCCGACAGCCTGACGCTGACGGACATGAAGGACAAATCCGGCCCGGAGAAGCTGCAGGGGTACTGGATACTGGAGCTGGGCGAGCTGGCGGGCATGAGGAAGGCTGACATCGAGACCGTGAAGTCCTTCATCAGCCGTGTGGACGACAAGTACCGCGCGTCCTATGGCGTCAATGTGGAGAGCCATCCGAGGCAGTGCGTCATTGTAGGCACCACGAATGCGGAGACGGGCTTCCTGCGCGACATCACGGGCAACCGCCGCTTCTGGCCGGTGCGCGTGTCCGGCAATTCCAGGAAGAAGCCGTGGCAGCTCACTAAAGAGGATGTGGCGCAGATATGGGCAGAAACGCTCGTGCTGTACCAGAAAGGGGAGAAGCTCTATCTGGAAGGCCAGGATGCGGAGATCGCCGTAGCGGAACAGGCGGACGCCCTGGAAACGGATGAGCGCGAGGGGCTGGTGCGGGAGTACCTGGAAACCCTGCTCCCGGAGAAATGGGCGGAGATGTCCCTCTTTGAACGGCGGAGCTATCTGAGCGATTCCGACTTCGGCGTCAGCAGAAAAGACGGCACGGTACAGCGTATGTATGCCTGCAATATGGAGATATGGTGCGAGTGCTTCGGCAGGGACGGCTCCTCCATGAAGCCCGCGGATTCCTATGCCATTGCCGCCATCATGCGCAAGATCGAGGGGTGGGAGAAAGCGGAGCGGACAACGTACCCGCTCTATGGACGGCAGCGGGGGTACAAGCGGAAGCTGTCCTGAACACACCATGGCACAGGCGGCAGCCGTCCGAATAAGTGTCCTGCCGCTCGTCCTGTAAAGGGGCGGCGGTATATCAAGGAAAATAACAACATTGGGACAAGAGGACAAGACAAAACCTATTGAGAAAAAATAAAAGAAAATATAGAAATGGGCGTGTGTATATGTGTATATGCGCGCGTATAGAAAAAATCGGGCTGTTGTCCATCCTTTTGTCCAGAAAGGAATACGGAATGCGTGAAAAACAGATTGAGCAGAAGCTGGTGCAGGAAGCCAGGAAATGCGGCGGCATCTGCCCCAAGTTTACATCCCCTGGCTTTGCCGGGATGCCGGACAGACTGCTGCTCCTGCCGCATGGCAGGATCGCCTTCGTGGAACTGAAAGCGCCGGGGCAGAAACCGAGGCCGCTCCAGGCGGCACGCCACAGGCTGCTGCGGGAACTTGGGTTCAGGGTGTATGTGCTGGATGGCGAGGGGCAGATTGAAAAAATAATATCAGAGATTGGAGGGATGATTGATGAGATACGAGCCACATGATTACCAGCAGTACGCCATCAGCTATATTGAGACACACCCCGTGGCGGCAGTCCTTTTGGACATGGGACTTGGAAAAACGAGCATCACGCTGACCGCACTTAATGACCTTTTGTTTGACAGCTTCAAGGTTCATAAGATTATCGTTATCGGGCCACTAAGGGTGTCAAGGCATACGTGGCCTGCAGAAATTGAAAAATGGGATCATCTGAAGGGACTGAAATACAGCGTGGCGGTCGGGACGGAAAGTGAAAGGCTGTCGGCACTCCGGAAACAGGCGGACATTTACGTCATCAACCGTGAGAACGTGCAGTGGCTGATTACTGAGAGCGGTATACCCTTTGATTTCGACATGGTGGTGATCGATGAGCTGTCATCCTTCAAGAACCACCAGACGAAGCGTTTCAAGGCACTGATGAAAGTACGGCCAAAGGTGAAACGCATCGTGGGGCTGACAGGAACGCCGAGCAGCAACGGCCTCATGGACTTGTGGGCGGAGTTCCGGCTGCTGGACATGGGGGAGCGGCTTGGCAGGTTCATCGGGCAGTACCGCACTTCTTACTTCCGGCCGGATAAGCAGAACGGGCAGGTGGTGTTTTCTTACAAGCCGCTGCCGGGGGCGGAGAAACAGATATACGGCAAAATATCCGACATCACCATTTCCATGAAGTCCGCCGACCACCTGCAGATGCCGGAACTGATAAATTCCAGATACACGGTGTATCTTTCTGAGAAAGAGGATTCGCACTATGCGGATTTGAAGAAAGACCTCGTCCTTCAGCTTCCGGACGGCGACATCACAGCCGCCAATGCCGCATCCCTTTCCGGGAAACTGTCGCAGATGGCAAACGGCGCAGTCTACACGGATGCCGGGGAGACGGTCGCCATCCATGAGCGGAAGCTGGACGCACTGGAGGACATCATCGAGGCGGCAAACGGCAAGCCGGTGCTTGTGGCATACTGGTTCCGGCATGACCTGGAACGCATCACGGAACGACTGTACAAACTGAAAATCCCATGTTCCCGGCTGGACACCGACAGCAGCATCCGGAAATGGAATGCCGGGGAAATCCCGGTGGCGCTGATCCACCCGGCATCCGCAGGACACGGCCTGAACCTGCAGGGCGGAGGGAACACGCTGGTGTGGTTCGGCCTTACCTGGTCACTGGAATTATACCAGCAGACGGTGGCGAGGCTGTGGCGGCAGGGGCAGCAATCAGAAACCGTGGTGGTGCAGCACATCATCACGAAAGGCACCATAGACGAGCGGATCATGAAAGCTCTTTCCGAAAAGGACACCACGCAGGCCGCACTGATCGATGCGGTGAAGGCAGATTTAGATTTATAAGCCAATCCATGAAAATCAATGACAATCCATGCCAATCCGGGAGAAATAAAAATATTTAACAGGAGGCATCAGCTATGGGAATCATATGGCAGTATTTAGACAAAAGGGGCGCAACCGCCAATGCACTGAGGGATTACGGGAGGATGGAATTCATCATCAGCCACACGGACGATGAGATCAAGGCGGCATACCAGAAGATGGGAGGCATCAGCAGCCCGCAGCCTGACGGTATGCCACACACGCACAATCCCCATGCGGCGGAGGACAGGATAGTCAAGGGCATTGAGGAGATCGATGTGCTGAAAGAGCGGTACCGGGAGGCGGTGGAATTCATGGCATGGTTTGGGCCGGCATGGGAGCAGCTTACAGAAGATGACCGTTACGTTCTGGAATGCTTCTACATGGGCGGGAACGGGCCGGCAGTCAACGCCGTCTGCGAGCGTTTCCAGATTGAGAGGAATTCGGCATACCGCAGGAAGAACCGGGCGCTGTCAAAATTGTCCGTCATGCTGTACGGGAAATAAAAGTGTCCACTTTGCGGGCATGACATTTGCTTTTGGACGTAGTATGCTGATAGCATGAAAAAATGTCAAGAGGGCCTTCGCAGGAGCATTGGAATCCTGCGGGGGCTTTCTTTATGCCCAAGGGAGGTGAGAGCAATGCCAAGGAAACCGAAGAGGCCGTGTTCCTTCCCCGGATGCCCGAAGCTGACGGAAGGGAGGTTCTGTGAGGAGCATGGGAAGCAGGAGAACCGCCGCTACGAGAAGTACGACCGTGACCCGGCTGTACGCCGTAGGTATGGGAGGGCGTGGAAGCGTATCCGTGACCGCTACGCTGCGAAGCACCCGTTCTGTGAGGAGTGCCAGAAGAAAGGACTGCTGCGGCCGGTGGAGGAAGTACACCATAAGCTGCCATTGGCAGAGGGCGGGACGCATGACGAGGAGAACCTCGTGTCGCTGTGCCAGCCGTGCCATGCAAGGATTCATGCGGAGCGCGGCGACAGGTGGAATAAGCGTTAGGAGTGTATCTTATGGGTAGAGAAGCAAAGATATGTGTTGTTTGTGGTAAATCTTTTATTCCCCGAAAGAGTTCGCAGCAGTGCTGTTCTTCCAAGTGCGGGAATATTAAAGGGCACGAATCGATGAAGCATTATTATAACTGCCAGTATTGCGGAAAACCGTTCTGGCGTGAGAACGCATTCCGTATGAAATACTGCGGGGAGGACTGCCGGAAAGCTGCTTTAAAAGAGCTGCATCCGCCAAAAGAAAAACGGGTTTACAGCCGTAAGTGTACTTGCTGCGGAAACACTTTTGAAACAGAATATGCAAACCAAGTTTATTGTTCAAAGGAATGCAGTTATGAGGGTAACTTAAGATTAAAACGCAAGCAGTGGGCAGCCAGCTACAAGCCTAAAACAATTATCTGCAAAGAATGCAATACACCATTTACGACAGAGTGTGGGGATACGCACTCTGTTTTTTGTTGCCAAAGTTGTGCAGATAAAAGCGAGCGCCGCAGGGAACACATGACAGAACGCCACAAAGAATATATGGCAGGGTGTAAGGAAAGGCGGAAAAAGCAGATATCGGAGGTATTTGTTGAAGAAGTTCCGTATGATGACATCTATACGCGCGATGGTGGCATCTGCCAGATTTGCGGGCTTCCAGTCCATCCAGTCAAGAACGTAGATGATAATTGGGATGGAACGATTGACCACATCATACCGCTGTCTGCTGGCGGGGAACATTCTTTCGCAAACTGTCAGCTTGCCCACCGCATCTGCAACTCATTGAAAAGGCAGGAGGTTTCGGGATTCTCAATAGATTGGACGAAGAAATCCATGGAAAACAACTATTGGGGAGCGAAGTTCGAAGCATACGCAGAGCTTATGGCGGAGTAACCCGCCAGGGCCCCATTCATCTCTACAGCCTGTGTGCCGGGGAACGGGCGTGGGGTGTCACGCACAAAGACCGGAAATCAAACGGGGGATTAACCCGTGTGGGATTTCCGTGAAATAAAGGCTTTTTAGGTGCTGCGGCGTTTGATTTCCGCAGCATTTTTTCAAACGAAATCAAAGAAACGGGGTGAAAACGGTGGCAAAAGACGGCAGCGGGCGCGGCGGTGCAAGGCCGGGGGCGGGGCGCAAGCCAAAGGCGCTCACGGAGAAAATCAGCGAGGGGAAGACGGCGGCGGTCATGATGGAGCCGGCCGAGCTGGAGGGCGTGGATGTGCCGCCCGTGAAGGACTTCCTCAAGTCCCCGCAGAAAAGCGGGCGGGAGCTGGTGGCGGAGGAAGTGTATCAGGAAACCTATGTCTGGCTGAAGGCGAGGGGCTGTGAGAAGCTGGTCACCGTGCAGATGGTGGAGCAGTACGCCATGAGCGTGTCCCGGTGGATTCAGTGTGAGGAGATCGTGTCTTCCACGGGCTTCCTTGCGAAGCACCCGACCACGGGTGCAGCCATCGCTTCCCCTTACGTTTCCATGAGCCAGTCCTACATGAAGCAGACCAATTACTGCTGGATGCAGATTTACCAGATCGTGAAGGAGAACTGTTCGGTGGAGTTTTCGGGGAACACGCCCCAGGATGACGTGATGGAGCGGCTGCTCCGCGCAAGGAAAGGAGTGTAGAGGAAAATGGGAAAGACGACAACAGAGATGCAGCTCATCCCTTTGGGGAAACTGGTGCCGTATGTGAATAACGCGCGGACGCACTCGCCGGAGCAGCTTGCGAAGCTCCGCTCATCCCTGCGGGAGTTCGGCTTCATCAACCCGGTCATCATCGACCGGGATTTTAATGTCATCGCGGGGCATGGCAGGATTGCCGCCGCAAAAGAGGAAGGGATTACAGAGGTTCCGTGTGTGTTTGTGGACTATCTGACGGAGGCGCAGAAGAAAGCCTACATCCTTGCGGACAACCGCATGGCTCTTGACGCGGGATGGGATGAGGAGCTGCTCCGCATCGAGATTGAAAGTCTGCAGGGTGCGGATTTTGATGTATCCCTTACGGGCTTCGGTGCGGATGAGATCGCAGACCTTTTTGCCGGGGACGGGGAAAAAGATGTGAAAGACGATGATTTCGACCTTTCCGCAGCCTTGGAGAAAGCAGCATTCGTGGAGCGGGGCGACATCTGGACGGTGGGCAGGCACAGGCTGCTGTGCGGGGACGCCACCAGCGCGGAGGATGTGGCGGCACTCATGGATGGGAAGAAGGCGAACCTCATCGTGACGGACCCGCCTTATAATGTCGCATTCAAAAGCGGCAGCGGGCTTTCCATCCAGAACGACAGCATGGAGAACGGGGAGTTCTACACTTTTCTGTACAATTCCTTCCAGAACATGGCGGAGCATCTGGAGAAGGGCGGCGCTGCCTATGTGTTCCATGCGGACACGGAGGGGCTGAATTTCAGGAAAGCCTTTGTGGATGCCGGGTTCCATCTTGCGGGGGTGTGCATATGGGTAAAGAATTCGCTGGTGCTTGGGCGCTCGGATTACCAGTGGCAGCACGAGCCTGTGCTGTACGGATTTCTAAAGAACGGGAAGCACCCGTGGTACTCCGACCGGAAGCAGACGACCATCTGGAATTATGACAAACCGAAGCGGAATAAGAACCACCCGACCTCCAAGCCGCTCGACCTGCTCGGCTATCCGATCAGCAATTCCTCCCAGGAGAACGCCATCGTGCTGGACACTTTCGGAGGGAGCGGCTCCACCATGATGGCGTGTGAGCAGACAAACCGTATCTGCCACATGATGGAGCTGGATGAAAAGTATGCATCCGTCATCCTGCGGAGGTATGTGGAGGATACCGGGGATTCAGAAAACGTGAATGTCGTGCGCGGCGGGGAGAAAATCCCGTACTCAGAGCTGGTAAAGGAGGTGGAAGCGGAATGAATGCGGACGCTATATATATCCATAGTAGGGAGTCCGGCACTGGCGGCGGAGACACACCGAATCCGCAGACTGCGGATTCCGGACTGACCCTCGGAAGCCTGTTCGATGGTTCAGGGGGATTCCCGCTCGGCGGGCTGCTTGCAGGGATCACGCCTTTATGGGCATCAGAAATTGAGCCGTTCCCCATCCGGGTGACCACGAAGCGGCTGCCCTCCGTGAAGCACCTGGGCGATATTTCTGCGGTGGATGGCGCAGAGATTGCCCCGGTGGACATCATCACCTTCGGCTCACCCTGCACCGATATGTCGGTGGCCGGCAAGCGGGCGGGGCTAGACGGGCGGCAGTCCTGCCTGTTCTACCAGGCAATCAGAATCGTAAAAGAAATGAGGTGTGCAACAGATGGAAAATACCCAAGGTTTATCGTATGGGAGAATGTCCCCGGCGCTTTCTCCTCCAACAAAGGGGAGGACTTCAAGGCAGTCCTCGAAGCGGTCTGCTCCGTCAAGGACGAAGGTATTTCTGTACCTGGACCTCCGAAGGGGAAATGGGCAAACGCAGGAACTGTCATGGGGGACGGATTTTCCCTTGCATGGCGGGTGCTTGACGCCCAATTTTGGGGAATCCCCCAGCGAAGGAAACGAATCTACCTTGTCGCAGATTTTGCAGGCGGGAGTGCCGGAAAGATATTATTTGAGTCCGAAGGCGTGTCTGGGTATTCTGCGGAGGGCTTCCGTGCGTGGCAAGGAACTGCCGGAGGTGCTGCGGATTGCATTGGAGCGGCAGGCGGCATCTGCTTAAATGACCAGGGCGGGCAGAGGATGGATGTGACGGATGACGTGACCTGCACTTTGCGGGCAGAGGCGCACCATCCTCCGTGTGTGCTGGAATCGGCTGGCTTCTGCACGGAGCATTCCGCACAGGCGCGGGGAATCGGGTATGGGGAGGAAACCTCGCCAACGCTCCGTGCAGGGACGGTTCCGGCTGCGGTGGCGCTCTATGAGAACCACTCGCAGGACACGAGATACACGGGGCCGCTGGACACTGCGCCCACGGTCAATGCCACTTATGGGATGGGCGGCAATAACCAGCCGTTCGTGGTGGAGCCGGACACACCCAAGACGATGAAAATCCGTTCCGGCTGCGAGGGCGGCGGGAAAGGCCCGATCATCCAGGACGACAAATCGGCGACGCTCTCCTGCAATAACGACCAGACGGTGTTCGTGCCGTTCTGCAAGGGATACCGCGCCCATTACAAAGGGGATGCGCCCACATGGAAGGACGGGAAGGTGGCAAATACGCTGAACACCTTTGATGTGGGGGAAAGCCGCTGCAATGAGCTGGTGGTGCAGGCATACGGCATCTGTTCCAAGGACAGCAATGCCATGAAGTCGGATAACCCGCACAGCGGATTCTATGAGGCGGAAACCTCCCGGACGCTGGATGGGAACGGCGGGAATCCGTCCTGCAACCAGGGTGGTATTGCTGTGGTGGAGCCGGAGGGGATGTCGGCATTCCACATCAACCAGAGGGACGAGGTCATCGACCTGCAGGGAAAGTCCGGGGCGCTGATGGCCACCCGGAATATGCAGATGCAGACCTTTGTCCTGCAAGGTTCTATGATCGGGCGGGAAGATAAGAACGGGCCACAGGGCAGCGGCATCAATGAGGATATTTCTTTCACGCTAGATGCAACGGACCGCCACGCCGTGGCACAGCCGACCTACTGCACGAGCAAGAATTCCCATTTCACACGGGCGGAGAAAGAACTGGCGAACACGCTGGTGGCTACGGATTATAAGGACCCGCCCGTCATCAACGATGTGCAGACTGCATCCGGCAAGGAGGTGTTCGGCACACTTTCCGCAAGCATGGGCTCCAAGCAGTGGCTCGGCAACCAGGAGGCGTTCAGCGGGGACTACCATATCATGGAGCCGGAGTATATCGTCCGCAGGCTGACGCCGACGGAGTGTGCGAGGCTGCAGGGCTTCCCGGACTGGTGGTGCAGCGGCCTTGGGACGGAAAAGCCAACGGAGGATGACCTTGCCTTCTGGCGGGAGGTCTTTGAGACCCACCGTAAGATTGCGGGGACTTCCACCAAGCCGAAGACCGATAAGCAGATCATCAAATGGCTGAAAGACCCCCATTCGGATTCCGCTGAATATAAGATGTGGGGCAACGGCGTGGCACTGCCGAATGTCTATTTCGTGCTTTCGGGCATTGTGTATTACGCACAGTTCCCGGACTTTTTATTGTGACATTTTTTCTCACATACTGCTTGCTATTCCTGCCGTTCAGAGTGATTAATGTAGTACCGAAAAACGAAGGAGGTACAAAAAAATGAGGTTTGAATTCAACAGGACAGGGGCAGAGCGGAAGGCGCTGGTGCAGGCAATGGGGGAGATTTTAGAGGTAAAGCCGAAATACCTCGGAATGCCGACAGCGGCTTACCAGGTGGATTACTTCCACATCGACAAGACCGGCGCGGTGGAGTTTGACGACCGGGCGGACAGTGAGGAAATAGAGAACCTGCTGGAGCGGCTTGCGGAAAGAGGGATTGTCGCAGCCCCGGCAAAAACGGCGCAGGAAGGCGGCACGGCAGAAGAAAGCGCGGATGCGGAAAACAAAGCGGAGGAGCCGGAAACGGAGGCACAGGGGGCAGATCTGGGGCTTACGGTGGCAATGCCGAGGGATTCCTTCACGGATGCCGCGCTGGAGAACCTGCGGAAGCTGGTGGATGCCAAAGGGAGCCTGATTAAAAAGGCGCTGGCGGTTGACAGCCTCCCGATTGAAACGGACGGGGAGAAGGTTTCCTTCCCATGGTTTGCGGAGGGGCAGGACAGCGAATCGGTGAAAGCCTACACCCATTTCATTGCCGCCATCTGCGACATGGCAAGGAACCAGAAGCGCATCACGGCAAAGGAAAAGCCTGCGGACAACGAAAAGTACGCATTCCGGTGCTTCCTGCTCCGGCTCGGCTTCATCGGGGCGGAATACAAGGTGGAACGGAAAATCCTGCTGAAGAACCTCTCCGGCAGCTCGGCTTTTAAGAACGGCGAGCCAAAAAGTGAAACACTCCGGCCGGAGCCAGTCAATCCTGCCATGCGGGTGGATGCCGGAGAACATCCGGAACTGACAGAGGAACTGCTTGATGAGATACTGATACAGCAGGTCAATGCAGGGATGGGAGGTGCAGCAGATGGGATTTCCGAATAGGGAGACAGTGGAGCGTGTCCGCAGGGAGTACCCTGCAGGCACACGGGTGGAGCTTGTGCGGATGGATGATGTGCAGGCCCCGCCCATTGGGACGAGAGGAACCGTGACGGGCGTGGATGACACGGCGAGCGTCATGGTCGCATGGGACAATGGAAGCAGCCTCCATGTAATTTACGGGGAGGATGCCTGCCGGAAACTGCAATAAAATACACAAAAAACTGCGGAAAACATTGTGTAATATATGCCTCGAATTAACTTGCTATTATCCCCTTTTAGAGCGAATATGTGTACTACCGAAAGGGAAAACACACAAAGAAAACGGAGGAAAACAGCATGAACGCAAAGTTGGCAAGGCAGGTTGAGGAAATGAAAAAGCAGACCATCGGGGTTGAGGTGGAGATGAACAGCATCGCAAGAGACAAGGCAGCGAGGGTTGCCGCTAAGTTCTTCGGAACGGGCAGGCACGAATACACGGCGCGCAGGAACGGCTACGAAACCTACTCCGCATGGGACGCGCAGGGCAGGGAGTGGAAATTCCAGAAGGATGTGAGCATTGCGGGGCCGGACAGCGAAAAGTGCGAACTGGTGACGCCGATCCTTACCTACGGAGACATCGAAACCCTGCAGGAGCTCATCCGGCAGCTCAGACACGCCGGAGCGAAGAGCGACGCGGGCCGGGGCTGCGGGGTACACATCCACATCGGGGCAAAGGGCCACACACCGCAGAGCCTCAGAAACCTCGCCAACATCATGGCAGGCCATGAGAGCCTGATTGCGGATGCCTTAAACCTTGACCGGTGGAGGATGAACCGCTACTGCCGCACGGTCGACCCGCGGTTTTTGGAGCAGGTCAACAGGAAGAAACCTTCCACGATGGCGGCCCTTGCGGACATCTGGTACACAAGCCACGGCGCAAGCTACGGCAGGGACCAGCACTACAACGACAGCCGCTACCATATGCTGAACTACCATGCGACATTCACCAAGGGAACGGTGGAATTCCGCCTCTTCCAATTTGACGAGCCGGGCGACGGGCGCAGGGGCGGCCTCCACGCAGGGCAGCTCAAGAGCTACATCCAGCTCTGCCTCGCACTCAGCCAGATGGCGAAGGAAGTAAAGACGGCAAGCCCGAAGCCGCAGCAGAATGAGAACCCGAAATACGCCATGCGGACATGGCTCCTCCGGCTCGGCTTCATCGGGGACGAATTCAAGACCGCAAGGGACATCCTTACAAGGAGGCTTGCAGGGGACGCATCCTTCCGCAACGGAA
This sequence comes from Lachnospiraceae bacterium JLR.KK002, assembly GCA_036941025.1. NCBI lineage: Bacteria > Bacillati > Bacillota > Clostridia > Lachnospirales > Lachnospiraceae > Lachnospiraceae bacterium JLR.KK002. The sequence goes on along the minus strand of JAYMNP010000001.1, from coordinate 2,684,575 downwards.
GGGCTGCTTGAAGGGAACGCGGGAGGTAGCCTCCTGCCACCTTGCCTGCCGCGGAAACGGCAGTTGACCGCTCCGGCGGTCTTAAGGTGGTAGAAGGGTGCCCCCTTCGGAAAGGATGGATTTCAAGATGGAAAAAAGATACTACATTGCTTACGGCTCAAACTTAAACATCCGGCAGATGCGGATGCGATGCCCTGGGGCGAGGATTATCGGCACTTCTGTGATTGAGGGCTACCGGCTGCTGTTCAAGGGAAGCAGGACCGGCTCCTACCTCACCATCGAGCCGCAGGAGGGCGCAAGCGTACCCGTGGCGGCCTGGGCGGTGACGGAGGAGGATGAGGCGGCCCTGGACCGCTACGAGGGTTTCCCGTCCTTTTATTACAAAAAGGAGATGGAGCTGCCCCTAAAGGGCATCAAAACCGGAAAGGTGCGGCTACGGAAGGTTTTCGTCTACATCATGCATGAGGACCGCCCGCTTGGGCTGCCGAGCGAATTCTATATGGAGACCTGCAGGCAGGGATACCAGAGCTTCGGGTTTGACGAGGCATTCCTGGAACAGGCGTATGCCGACAGCAGGGAGGAATTTCCCGGCGGGTGGAAAACCGGGGATGCCTGCTTCATGGTGACCAACCGGAAGAACGGCTACACGGGCAATTACACCGTGCTGGGGTTCGATGGGAAATATTTCTGGCTCCAGAACAGCAGGGGCAGCCGTTACCACGCATCCGTAGGGAGGATGTTCCGCAGCAAGGAGGAGGCGCTTGCCCCACGGCAGGAAAATAAGGACGCAGGAGGAAACAGCGATGAAAGAAACAGATAATATTGCGAGGATTTCGGTCTGCCCACGATGCGGGCAGACCTACCACGGGAGGCCGGCAGTTTCACGGGCGGACGGCAAAACGCCGCTCTGCCCGGACTGCGGCACCAGGGAGGCGCTGGAGAGCATCGGGGTGGACGGGAAGGAGCAGGAACAGATTCTTGAGGCCATCCACAGATGCTACGGCAGGGGATGAAAATTATAAAGGCAAAGGAAGGAGCGTACAGCTATGGAAAAAAGGACAGAGGTCATCCAGGAGTGGATTGACGCAAGGAGGGAACGGGGCGAGGCTGCAACAAAGTGTATGTTTTACATCACCGTCCCGAAAGATACCGACCTTTACAAGGATGAAACCATTAAGAAAATCGAGGGCATCCTTGATAAGAACCATGTCAGCCACGGCCATGTGGATACAGTCTGCGGAGCATGGAACCTGAACCGGGACTGGATTGAGACGGGCGAGATCGACTGCATTGTGGAATTCTGCGGGGTGTACCCGGTCAATTGGGACATGGACGATGTGGCGGAGCTTGAACGGATGGAAACCGAAGGGGAGATCATCGTCCTGGTTGACTGGATAGAGGACGGGAAACACATCCCTAACCATTGAAAACTACACAATTTCTCCTGCAGATATTTGCGCAGTATATGTTCAAAATCCGCTTGCTATTATCCGCAGAAAGAGCGAATATGTGTACTACCGAAAGGGAAAACACAGAAAGCGGAGGAGAAAGGCATGACAAGATTTGAAAGGGATTTGAGAGATGCACAGAAAGGAAACGGAATTGAGGTACTGACGAAACGGAAAGCGGAGCTTGACCGCCTTTGGAAAGAGGGGAAAGCCTGCAAAAACGGATTCAGGAGGCAGTGCATAGCGCAGGAATACACGAGGCTTAAGGCCGAGTACGATAAGATTGACGCACTTTTCTGAAATTAAAACTGGACATTCCAAGAGCGGAGCCGCAAGGCTCTGTGTCTTGTACTGATAGATTACGGCTTGCTGCTGGCAGGCCATTTTTGATGCCATCTTCTGGAGGTGATGCCGATGGCAATGCGGAAACTGAAAAAGTATAAGCCGACAAAATTCAAGGCAAAGGACAGCCGCTATGATAAGGATGCCGCCGATTTTGCCGTGATGTTCATTGAGAGCCTCTGCCACACCAAGGGGACATGGGCGGGGAAGCCTTTTGAACTGATCGACTGGCAGGAGCAGATCATCCGTGACATTTTCGGCACGTTAAAGCCTAACGGATACCGCCAGTTCAACACGGCCTATGTGGAGATTCCGAAGAAGCAGGGCAAGTCGGAGCTGGCGGCGGCCGTGGCGCTGCTTTTGACCTGCGGGGACGGGGAGGAACGGGCGGAGGTGTATGGGTGCGCCGCCGACCGGCAGCAGGCCACCATCGTCTTTGACGTGGCGGCGGACATGGTGCGGATGTGTCCCGCCCTGAATAAGCGGGTGAAGATACTCGCCTCGCAGAAGCGGATCATCTACACGCCCACCAATTCCTTCTACCAGGTGCTTTCGGCGGAGGCGTATTCCAAGCACGGCTTCAACATCCACGGCGTGGTGTTCGACGAGCTGCACACGCAGCCGAACCGGAAATTATTTGACGTCATGACCAAGGGTTCCGGCGACGCCCGGATGCAGCCGCTGTATTTCCTCATCACCACGGCGGGGACGGACACCCATTCCATCTGCTACGAAACGCACCAGAAGGCAAAGGATATCTTAGAGGGGCGGAAGATCGACCCTACATTTTATCCGGTGATCTACGGCGCGGATGAGGCGGACGACTGGACGGACCCCAAGGTGTGGAAGAAAGCGAACCCCTCTTTGAATATCACAGTGGGGATTGACAAGGTGGAGGCCGCCTGCGAGTCGGCAAAGCAGAATCCGGGGGAGGAGAACAGTTTCCGGCAGCTCCGCTTAAACCAGTGGGTGAAACAGGCGGTGCGGTGGATGCCCATGGATAAATGGGACGCCTGCGCCTTCCCGGTTTCGGAGGACGGCCTGGAGGGGCGCGTGTGCTACGGAGGGCTGGACTTGTCCTCCACCACGGACATCACGGCGTTCGTCCTGGTGTTCCCGCCGCTGGATGAGGAGGACAAATACTGCATCCTCCCATATTTCTGGGTGCCGGAGGAAACGCTGGAGCTGCGTGTCCGGCGCGACCATGTCCCCTACGATGTGTGGGAGCGGCAGGGAAAACTGATGACCACGGAGGGGAACGTGGTGCATTACGGCTTTATTGAGAAATACATTGAGCGGCTTGGGGAGCGTTTCAATATCCGGGAGATTGCTTTTGACCGGTGGGGCGCGGTGCAGATGGTGCAGAACCTGGAGGGGATGGGCTTCACGGTGGTTCCATTCGGCCAGGGCTTCAAGGATATGTCCCCGCCCACCAAGGAGCTGATGAAGCTGGTGCTGGAGCAGATGATTGCCCACGGCGGGCATCCGGTTCTCCGGTGGATGATGGACAACATCTTCATCCGCACCGACCCGGCAGGCAATATTAAGGCAGATAAAGAAAAGTCCACGGAGAAGATTGACGGGGCGGTGGCCACGATCATGGGGCTTGACCGGGCAATCCGCTGTGGGAACGATGCAGGGGCCTCCGTCTATGACAGCCGGGGGCTGCTTGTTTTTTGACTTTTCACCAGTCTGTACACATTATCTTTGTCGGTTCCTTGTATGGATATTTTTTCCACATTCCTTTATGCTGTCTGGCGAAGGAGGTGGAAGGATGGAAGATAAGGATTTCCTTGAGCTTATCATTTCGGAACGGATGGGGATGCATCATGATACCTTTAAAAAGGAATACCCCCTTACGGAGAAGCAGGCGGCGGAAGCGGAAAAAGCAGACCAGGCACACGAGCTGCTGTTCCAGCAGTTAAGCGCAGAGCAGAGGGCAATGATGGAGCTGTGTGAGGATGTGACAAACTCGGAAGCCACGCGGGAAAACGAATACTACTACCGTGCAGGATTCCGGGATGGGGTGAGTCTTGACAGGCTGATAAAGCAGATCAGGGAAGATAATAAATAAAAAAACACATAACACAGGCAGCAGACGGGCATCGCTTTGGCGGTGCCTTTCTGCTGTCTGTCTTTTGGAAGGGAGCGTGGTTCCTATGGGATTATTCAGTGGATTGTTCAGGGCGAGGGACGCACCACAGAACAGGACTTCCGGCAGCGCCTACAGTTTTTTTATGGGCGGCAGCACGAGCGGGAAGCGTGTCAATGAGCGTTCTTCCATGCAGATGACGGCAGTGTACTCCTGCGTCCGGATACTTTCAGAAGCGGTGGCGGGGCTGCCGCTGCATATGTACCGCTATACGGATAACAGCGGGAAGGAGAAAGCGGCGGAACACCCGCTGTATTTTTTACTCCATGATGAGCCGAACCCGGAGATGACTTCCTTCGTGTTCCGGGAAACGCTGATGACGCACCTGCTCCTCTGGGGGAACGCCTATTCACAGATCATCCGCAACGGCAAGGGTGAGGTCATTGCATTATATCCGCTGATGCCGGACCGGATGAATGTGGAGCGTGACAGCAAAGGGCAGCTTTATTATGAATACACGGTGAGCATGGATGACGCGCCGACCGTGAAGGGCAGCACGGTCATCCTGCCGCCGTCGGAGGTGCTGCATATCCCCGGACTCGGCTTTGACGGTCTGGTTGGCTATTCCCCCATCGCCATGGCAAAGAACGCCATCGGCATGGCGATTGCCTGCGAGGAATACGGGGCGAAGTTCTTCGCTAACGGGGCGCAGCCGAGCGGCGTGCTGGAGCATCCGGGGACGCTGAAAGACCCGTCAAGGGTGCGGGAGAGCTGGCAGTCCACCTTCGGCGGCAGCCACAATGCAAACAAGGTGGCCGTACTCGAAGAGGGGATGAAGTACACTCCGATTTCCATTTCCCCGGAACAGGCGCAGTTTTTGGAAACAAGGAAGTTCCAGATCAATGAAATTGCGAGGATTTTCCGTGTGCCGCCGCACATGGTGGGTGACCTGGAAAAGAGCAGCTTCTCCAACATTGAACAGCAGTCATTAGAGTTTGTGAAATATACCCTCGACCCGTGGGTGTCGAGATGGGAGCAGTCTATGGCGCGGTCTTTGCTGACACCGGAGGAGAAGAAGCAGTATTTCATGAAGTTCAATGTGGACGGCCTGCTCCGGGGCGACTACCAGAGCCGCATGAACGGGTACGCCGTAGGTCGGCAGAACGGGTGGATGTCCGCAAATGACATCCGGGAGCTGGAGAACCTTGACCGCATCCCGGAGGAATTGGGAGGCGACTTATATCTTATCAACGGAAACATGATGCCGCTTTCGATGTCAGGGGCGGCGTACCAAAAAGGGAAGGAGGAATCCAATGAAAACGAAGAAGTTCTGGAACTGGAGGAAGGCGAAGAACCAGGAACCGGAAGTGACAGAGCGGATACTGGAACTGAACGGCACCATCGCAGAGGAAAGCTGGTTTGACGATGACGTCACGCCGCAGCTTTTCAAGGATGAGCTGAATGCCGGGAGCGGGGACATTACCGTGTGGATCAACTCGCCGGGCGGCGACTGCGTGGCGGCGGCACAGATTTACAATATGCTCTCCAACTACAAAGGCAAGGTAACCGTAAAGATTGATGGCATCGCTGCTTCGGCGGCATCCGTCATTGCCATGGCAGGCGACACCGTCCTGGTGTCCCCGGTATCCATGCTTATGATTCACAATCCCGCCACCATCGCCTGGGGCGACCATGCCGAGATGCAGAAGGCCATTGATATGCTTGCCGAAGTGAAGGAGTCCATCATCAATGCTTATGTGTTAAAGACGGGGCTTTCCCGCCCGAAGCTGTCGCATCTGATGGATGCGGAAACGTGGATGGATGCAAATAAGGCAGTAGAGCTTGGCTTTGCGGATGAGATCATGGCGCGGGCAAAGGCGGAGCCGGAAAAGGAGCCGGAGGAGGGCGAAGGGGACAGTTCCGAAGAGGATGAGGAAGATGAAAAGAAATTCCCTCCGGCTTCAAGCTCCATGCTGTTTTCCCGCAGGGCGGCAAACAACGCCCTTTTGAATAAACTGGCCGCCAAATATGGCGGGGAAAAACCGAAAGCGGATATCCAGGCGCAGGCAGAAATCCTTGCGCCGGATGCAGAAACCGGCCGTTCCGTGGACGCACTCATGGAGCGGCTTAATTTATTGAAACGATAAGAAGGAGGATTTCATTATGACGATTCTTGAACTGCGCGAGAAGCGCGCAAAAGCATGGGAGGCGGCAAAGGCATTCTTAGATTCCCACAGGAAGGAAAACGGAGTCCTTTCCGCAGAGGATGACGCCGCATACACGAAGATGGAGCAGGAGATCACAGACCTTGGGAAAGAGATCGCAAGGCTGGAGCGGCAGGAGGCCCTGGATGCGGAGCTGAACCGCCCAGTGAATAAGCCCCTCACGGGAAAGCCGGGCGGCAGGGCGGACGCGGACGATGGGGAGGATAAGACCGGGCGCGCCTCCGACGATTACAGGAAGAACTTCTGGAACGCCATGCGCTCCAAGGTACCGATGCCCGCAGTCACCAACGCCCTGCAGATCGGCACGGATTCCGAGGGCGGCTACCTGGTACCGGATGAATATGAAAGGACTCTGGTGGAGGCATTGGAGGAGGAGAACATCTTCCGGCAGATGGCAAAGGTCATCAAGACTTCCAGCGGCGACCGGAAGATTCCTGTTGTTGCGTCCAAGGGTACGGCATCGTGGATTGACGAGGAGGGTGCGTTCCCGGAGAGCGACGACTCCTTCGGGCAGGTTTCCATCGGGGCGTATAAGCTCGGCACCATGATCAAGGTTTCCGAGGAGCTGTTGAACGACAGCGTGTTTGACCTGCAGTCCTATATTTCCCGCGAGTTCGCCCGCAGGATCGGGGCGAAGGAAGAGGAGGCGTTCTTCACGGGGGACGGCAAGGGAAAGCCGTTAGGGGTGCTTGCGGCCACTGGCGGTGCGGAAACGGGCGTGACCGCCGCGTCCGCCACGGCAGTGACTGCGGATGAGCTGATGGATTTATATTACTCGCTGAAATCCCCGTACCGCAAGAAATCCGTGTGGGTGCTGAATGATTCCACCATCAAGGCCATCCGCAAGCTGAAGGACAATAACGGGCAGTATTTATGGCAGCCTTCCCTGACGGCAGGGGCGCCGGACATGATCCTGGGCCGTCCCATCAAGACTTCTGCCTATATGCCGGCCATTGCCGCGGGAGCAAAGACCATCGCTTTCGGTGATTTCAGCTACTATTGGATTGCCGACAGGCAGGGGCGCAGCTTCAAGCGCCTGAATGAGCTGTTTGCAGCCACCGGGCAGGTGGGATTCCTCGCTTCACAGCGTGTGGACGGGAAGATGATCCTTGCGGAGGCAGTGAAGGTGCTGGTGCAGAAGGCCGCATCCGCAGGTTAATGAAAGGGGGCGCTGCAGGCATGGCGGTGACGCTGGAAGAAATGAAGAACTACCTCCGTGTGGATTATGACGATGATGATGCCCTGATTGAAAGTATGGTCAGGGCATCGGAAAAAATCTGCATGGGTGTGGCGAGGATGGATGACACGCAGGAATTTTACGCAGTGGAAAATGCAGAGATAGCAGTACAGTATACGGTCGCCTATTTGTATGAACACCGGGAGGATGCCGACCACCATGCCATGATGCTGACGCTCCGTGCGCTTCTTTCCGGCAGCCGGAAGGAGGCGTTCTGATGGAGGTTTCCCTTTTGAATGTCCGCATCACCTTTCAGAAGAATGCCGTGGAGGTGGACGGCATCGGCAACCACACAAACACATGGGCAGATTATTATTCCTGCCATGCTACAGTAAGCGGTGAGGCCGGGAAGCAGACCAGTGAAACGGACGTGGCCGGAACCGTGGCGGATGAATCGGATGTTTCGTTTACTGTCCGCTGGTGCAGGAAAGCGTCTGCGGTTGATTCCACGGGGTACCGGGTGGTTTTTGGCGGGGAGCTGTATGACATCCTCGCCATCGACCACATGAATTATAAAAAGAAATGCATCAAATTCAAATGCAGGAAAGCGAGGCGGTGACGATGGCGAATGGTGTATCTATCGACCGGATGGCAGAGGAGATCATGAAGGGGCTGACCGAATATGCGGACCTTGCCACGGAGGATGTGAAAAAGGCGGTGAAGAAAGCCGGGACTGCGGTGCGCAAGGACATTGAAGCCAACGCGCCGAAAGACACCGGGAAGTATGCAAAGTCATGGGCGGTGAAGACCACAAAGGAAACGTCCAATTCACTGGAAGTGACGGTGCATTCTAAAAACCGCTACCAACTGACGCACCTTTTGGAACACGGCCACGCCAAGCGGGGCGGCGGGCGCGTCCCGGCAAAGCCGCATATCGCGGCGGCGGAGCAGGCCGGCATAGAGCAGCTTGAAAAAGAGATACAGAAAGCATTGGAGGGATAGGCTTTGAAAACATTACTGGCACTTTTAAAGGAAACCGGCATCCCCTTCGCCTATGACCATTTTGCGGAGGGCGAGTCGCCGGAGCCGCCGTTTATCTGTTACCTCCTGCCGCAGAGCGATAACTTCGCCGCTGACGGCATGGTGTACTTCAAGGCAAGCGGCGTGAAGATAGAACTGTACACCGACACCAAGGACCCGTCGGTGGAGAAGAAACTGGAGGACGCGCTGGATAAGCGGCGCATCTTCTACAACAAGTCGGAGGTCTGGATTGCCAGCGAGAAGCTGTACGAGGTCCTCTACCAGTTTGACATGGAGGTGGTTTACGATGCCGAAGAAGAATAAAGTGAAATTCAACATCTGCAACGTGCATTATGCGCTGCTGACGCTGGGGGTGGACGGGGAGGTGTCCTTCGGCACGCCCGTTGCGATGCTCGGCGCCGTTTCCCTTTCCCTGGACCCCAACGGCGAGCCGAGCAATTTTTATGCAGACGGGTACGCTTATTATACCGTCAGCAACAACATGGGCTATGAGGGAGACCTGGAGCTTGCCATGGTGCCGGAGAGCTTCCGCACCGACGTGCTGAAGGAGGCCCTGGATGAGAACAAGGTGCTTTTAGAGAACGCCAATGCGGAAACGGAGAACTTCGCCCTGCTGTTCGAGTTTGACGGCGATGTGCGGAAAATCCGCCATGTGCTGTACAACTGCTCGGCGGCCCGCCCGACCATCGAGTCCCAGACCAACGAGGACGAGATCGAGGTGCAGACCGAGACTCTGTCCATCACGGCGGCGCCCCTGGCGAGCGGCTATGTGAAGGCAAAGACCGGGGACAGCACTACGGACGAGGTCTACCAGAACTGGTACAAGAGCGTGTACCTGCCGGATGCGGCATTAGGAGGCACTTCCGGCGGTGGTACAGAAAATGGCGGCACAACTGATACGGAAGGGGAGGGATAATCCATGAGCATGAAACAGAATATCGAGATTGACGGGAAGCAGGTGCCTTTCAGGGCATCCGCAGCCATCCCGCGCATTTACCGGATGAAATTCCACCGGGACATCTATAAGGATTTAAGGAGCCTTGAAAAATCCATCGGTGACGGGGACGAGGAGAGTTCCAACCTGGATTTGTTTTCACTGGAGATGTTTGAGAACATCGCCTATGTGATGGCGAAACACGCAGACCCCAGTATCCCGGACAGCCCGGAGGAATGGCTGGATGAATTCAACACCTTTTCCATCTACCAGGTGCTTCCGAAGCTGATACAGCTATGGGGGCTGAACGTGCAGACGGATGTCCAGTCTAAAAAAAACTTCGCCCGACTGACCGGGAAATGACAACGCCGCTGTTCCTGCTCCGGTGTGTGCAGCTTGGGCTTTCCATCCGTGACCTTGACCTTCTAACCATCGGCATGGTCAATGATATGTTCGCGGAGAGCAGGAACGACGAATACAAGGGCTATAAGGAAATCGCTACCCAGGAGGATTTCGACCGCTTTTAGGCGGCGTCCCCCTGGGTTTATTTCTGCATTTTAACAGGAAGGGGTGTCCGCCGTGGCGAACAGAATCAAGGGTATCACTGTTGAGATCGGCGGGGATACCACAAAACTACAGACCGCATTAAAGGGAGTCAATTCCTCCATCCGGGATACGCAGTCGCAGCTTAAGGATGTGGAGAAACTCTTAAAATTAGACCCCGGCAACACGGAGCTGCTGGCCCAGAAGCACAGGCTTCTGGGCGAGGCTGTGGCAGGGACGAAGGAAAAGCTGGAAACCTTAAAGACCGCCGCAGAGCAGGCAAATACGGCTCTTGCCAATGGGGAGATCACGCAGGACCAGTACGATGCCCTCCAGAGGGAGATCATCGAAACGGAAAACAATCTGCGTGACCTGGAGCGGCTGGCAGGGCAGTCCGCTGTGGCATTGCAGAAAATCGCCGCCACGGGGGAAAAGCTGAAGACTGTGGGGGATAACATTTCCTCCGCAGGACAGAAGCTGCTCCCCGTCACGGCGGGCGTGACCGCCCTCGGTACAGCGGCAGTCAGCACGGCGGCAAATTTTGAGTCGTCTATGTCGCAGGTGCAGGCGACCATGGGCATCACGAAGGACGCCATGTCCACGGTCAACGGCGAGAGCGTCAATACAATGGATACGCTTTCCGCACTGGCAAAGAAGATGGGCAGCGAGACGGCCTTCTCCGCTTCGGAGTGCGCGGAGGCTTTGAACTACCTTGCCCTTGCCGGGTACGACACGCAGCAGATGTGCGACACGCTCCCCACCGTCTTAAACCTTGCGGCGGCCGGCGGCATTGACCTTGCGGCGGCATCGGACATGGTGACGGATGCCATGTCCGCCCTGGGCATGGGCGTGGATGAGGCAGGGACGATGGTGGACCAGATGGCGAAGACCGCCTCCACCACCAACACCTCCGTGGCGCAGCTCGGCGAGGGAATTCTTACCATCGGCGCAACTGCAAAGACTGTGAAGGGCGGCACGGCGGAGCTGAACACGGCACTTGGCATCCTCGCCAACAACGGCATCAAGGGTGCGGAGGGCGGCACACATCTGCGTAACGTCATCCTCTCCCTGCAGAACCCCACCGACAAGGCGGCCGCCTGCATGGAGCAGCTTGGTCTGGATGTTTACGATTCCGAGGGGAATATGCGCTCCCTCAATGACATCCTCGGAGACCTGAACACGAGCATGGACGGCATGACGGCGGCGGAGAAGTCCAACATCATCGGGCAGATTTTCAACAAGACCGACCTGTCCTCCGTGAATGCCCTGCTTGCCAACACGGGAAGCACATGGGATGACCTGCAGCAGTCCATCATTGACAGCGGCGGTGCGGCGCAGCAGATGGCGGACACACAGCTTGACAACCTGCAGGGGCAGATCACGATTTTAAAGTCAGCCTTGGAAGGGCTGGCTATTTCTTTTGGGGAGCTTCTGCTGCCCGCCATCAAAATGATTGTCGGATGGGTGCAGAAGTTCGTGGACTGGCTGAACGGCATGGACGAGGGGACGAAGAAAGTGGTGACTACCATCGCGCTCCTTGCGGCGGCTCTTGGGCCGATGCTGATTGTCATCGGGAAAGTGGTGTCTGCGGTCGGCACGATTATGACCATAGTGCCGAAGGTGGCAGGAGTCATCAATACGGTAAAGACCGCTTTCGCCGCCTTAAACACCACCATGCTTGCCAATCCCATATTCCTCATTATCGCAGCGATTACGGCACTGGTGGCGGCATTTATTTATCTGTGGAACACAAATGAGGATTTCCGGCAGTTCTGGATCAACCTCTGGGAAAATGTGAAAGAGGTCGCCATTGCCGTATGGGAGGCAATCAAAAACTTCTTCACGGCGGCATGGGAGGCCATTTCCTCCACAGCGCAGGCGGTGTGGAACGGGATCAAGGATTTCTTTTCCGGGCTGTGGGAAGGGATAAAAACCATATTCAGTACAGTGGTGGAAGTGATTAAGACCATCATCACCACCTATTTCAATATTTACAAAACCATCATCACAACGGTGCTGAATGCAATAAAGACGGTGTTCACGACCATATGGAACGGGATAAAGACTGTGGTCACCACGGTGGTGACGGCAATCCAGACCTTTATCACCACGGCATGGAACGCCATCAAAAATACAGTCACAACGGTGCTGAATGCGATAAAGACGGTCATCACCACGGTGTGGAATGCCATCAAGTCCGCTGTTACTTCTGTCGTGAACGGGATTAAATCCACAATTACCTCTGTGTGGAATGGCATCAAATCCACGGTTTCAAGTGTGGTGAACAGCATTAAAAATACGGTCACTACGGTGTTCAACAATATATGGAGCGGCATAAAGGGAACGATGGGGAAAATCGTGTCCTCCATCAAGGAAGGATTCAATAACGCCATCAGCTTCATTACGAGCCTCCCGTCCAAAGCCCTGCAGTGGGGCAAGGACATGATCATGGGCATTGTGAACGGCATCAAAAGCTGCATCGGAGCCGTGGGCGATGCCGTGAGCAGCGTGGCGAATAAGATCAAGTCCTTCCTGCACTTCTCCGTGCCGGACGAAGGACCGCTGACCGATTACGAGAGCTGGATGCCGGACTTCATGAAGGGGCTGGCAAAGGGCATCGAGGACAGCAAGGGCATGGTGGCAAAGGCAATGGACGGCGTGGCGGCGGATATGGTCCTGAACCCTTCCGCAGCCATCCAGATGCAGGGCGGCGGCAGCGTGTCCGGGGATTCCGTAAACGAACTTTTAAGCGGCCTCAGGGAGATGTTCTCCGGCCTGCAGGGGATGGCAGGCGGCGGGACCATCTGCATCCCCGTGTATGTCGGCGGGACGCTGTTAGATGAAGTGGTGGTGGACGCGCAGACAAGGCAGAACTTAAGGTCGGGAGGGAGGTAAGGCGGCATGGCTTTTATACAGTATTTAAAATTGGACGGGGTGCCGCTCCCGCTGCCGGACTCCTACGAGGTGCAGATGAGCGATGTGGAGGCGGATTCCGGCGGCGAGACGGAGGCCGGGACCACGCAGAGGGACGTGGTGAGGATGGGCGTGGTGTCCATCCCCGCCGCGTTTTCCGTTTCCCCGAAATGGCTTAAGGCCCTGACAGGGTTCAAACAGAAGGAGAAGCTGACTGTGGATTATTTTGACACGGAGACGCTTGAGATAAAACAGACGGAAATGTTCATTGACGGCTACAAGGCAAGCCTTGTGAAAGACACATCCTATAAGGGATTGTGGAAAGTGTCGTTTACTTTGAAAGAATTTTAGATACAAATAATGGGTGATTTTTTGTGGGATATTTTGTATAATGAAAAACATATGAGTTCATCAAAACAAAATTATTTTAATATTGTTAAAACACAAAAAATACTTTGGGAGAGGTTATGTTGGATATTAATGAACTGATTTTTTATGCAAGGCAAATGGCGCCTCAATTTGCATCATCATGTTGCATTGTTAATGGTGCAATTATGGATCTTAATGAAGTACAGAGCATGGGCTGTCAGGAATTTGGTGTGCGTTCCAAATTAAATATGCCGTCCAAACTGTACAAATATTTTCCAAATGTTATAAAAAAAGATAATGGCAAAGAGATAAATTATTCTATACAGGCATTGAAAAATAATACTGTGTTTATGCAGGCACCGTGTGAATTTGATGACGTATATGATTCTGATATCAGCATTGACTATTATGAATATGAGAGATTAAGGCTGACTGAGTACTGTGATCGTTGTCAGATTGAAATAAAAGAAGCGTTTTCCACGCAGGAAATAGGGAATGCGTTTGTTCAGGCATTAGCTGCAGAATTTAATTCCGCAGGGGATTTTCATTCGGTATTCACAAAGAAACCGGATTCAGAAATTGAGCGGTTATCAAATGAACATTTTCTGTTAAGCCTGACTATTGAACTAAGCAAACAAAATGATCTGGGTCAGGCTGTAGCGAAAATAATATATTCCGATTTTGAGGAGTATTGTATTAAACTGAAAAATACCTTTAGAACTTCTTGTTTTGCTACAAATCCATATTCGCAATTAATGTGGGGCGGAGCATATGCAGACTGTCATAGGGGCTTTTGCATCGAATATACGGTGTTGCCTGGGGAGAAAAAATATCAGGATGTATATCAGAATCTGTATCCTATGATTTATTGTAAAACACGTCCAGATATGACGAAACGGCTTGTAGAAATGCAAGATAGAAAAATTACAGAAGATGGTTTATGGGATATTTATTCAAATGGTGCATTACGGAAGAGTATCGATTGGGCATTTCAGAATGAGTGGCGTCTGTTATTACCGATGCGCTGTGAAAATATTTCTGATTATAATGTTGAATTTTTCCCAATTACAAAGGTATTTCTTGGAAATAGGATGTTGCCAGAGAAACGTAAGGAAGTCATTGAAATTTGTATCAGCAAGAACATTCCTTATGTAGGTGTCATGCGAAATCCAAATGTTTTTGAAATGCAGGATTGCAGTATAAAATGCGAAGATTGTCTCAAATATAATGCGAATATGAAAAAATAAATGGTATGGGAAATTTTTAAGTGAGGCATCAGTCTGGAAGGGCTGGTGCTTTTTGCATGGAAAGGGGTGTTTTCATGTACCCGGTGAGCGATGCGTTCCTGCAGGCGGTGCAGGAGAACACCAGGAGGTATTACTGGACGGGGGAAATCAAAACAAAGGGCGGCGCTGTGTACCCGTTCAGTTATGAAGATATCGTGAAGGGGAGCGGATATATCGCTGCGCAGTGCTGCGGAAGCACAGAGATGGAGCTGGGGACGGTCTATTCGGCGGAGCTGGGGATCACGCTCTTATCGGACATCGACCGGTACACGCTGGAGGATGCAGAGGTGGAGCTGTTTTACCATCTGCGGCTTGCTGATGGCGCTTATGAAACTATACCGATGGGGGTATTTGAGGTATCAGAGGCGAACCGGATGGTGAAGTGCCTGGAACTGAAAGCGTATGACTACATGGTGCGTTTTGAAAAGGATTTTTCCAGTTTCCAGAGTGTGGGGAACTGCTATGACTTCATGGTACTGTGTTCGGATGCATGCGGCGTGGGGCTGGCACAGACAAGGGAGGAGATCAGCGCTTTCCAGAATGCGGAAATCAGAATCTCCATCTATGAGGACAATGACATAGAGACTTACCGGGATGTGCTTTATTATGTGGGGCAGCTCCTGGGTGGCTTTTTCTTTATCAACCGTGAGGGGAGGCTGGAACTGAAGCGTTTTGGAGCGGAAACAGTGGCAGAGGTCAGGCAGGAACACAGGTATTCGAGCAGCGTCTCTGATTTTATGACAAGGTACACGGCGGTCAGTTCCACAAATGTGGTGACGGAAACGGCTGAGTATTACCATCTGGATCCGGATGACGGCCTCACCATGAACCTGGGGGCAAACCCCTTCCTGCAGTATGGGCTGGAGGTCACACGCGAAGAGATTTGCATGAACATTTTGGACGCGCTTTCCGCCATTAATTACACACCCTTTGATGTGGAGACAACCGGCAACCCCGCCCTGGATATCGGGGATGTCATCCTCCTCAGCGGGGGACAGATGGACGTGTCCGGGACAGTGGGATGCATCACTTCAAGGACGGTCAGGATCGGCGGCAGGGAGAAGCTGAAAGGCGTGGGGAAAAACCCGAGGCTCTCGGCTGCAAAATCAAAGAATGACAAGAACCTGACGGGGATCCTGAACAGGGTGGATTCCAACACCATACAGATGGAGCTCTTTACAAATGCAAAGGAGCTGATGCTGGGGAGCAGCCCCCGGCTTGCGGAGCAGATTACGTTTGCAGTGAAAAAGCAGACTACGGTGGAGTTCCAGGGGCAGATCGTGGTGGATGTCACTCCGGACAATGTACAGAAGAGGGCACCGGTCAGCCTTGCGGCGCTGATAGATGCGCTTGGGAGGGCAGGGGAGATTGAGGATGAGTTCTCGGCGGAATGGCAGGAAAGCGGTCTTGCGGTGTGTGATGTAGCTTTCGAGATGGACCAGGAAACGGTCAGGGTGCACTGCCCGGCAGAGACCTGGACAGAAGGGCGGCATACCCTTTCCCTGTATTATCCCATTGAAAATGTGGCGGAGAACCTGGTCCATGATTTCCGCGTATACCTTACGGTGACGGGAGGATCGGGAAAGGTTGCCGTCGGCGGGGCCATCGGGTGCATCCGGGGATTCGGCCTGGTGGGCGCAGACATCGAATGGGACGGCACGATCATGGTCGATGAGACAATGGAAAATCCGGTGCCGTTCCACAGCGGGATGGGAGTCGGTGCATATGAGGGCGCGGTTGGCGTGGATACTGAAACACCGAAAGGAATTGCATTTGGGGAGGCATTTGGCAGCATTGCAATGGGCGGATTTTCCGCAGAAATGACGGATGGATAGGAGGATGGAGAGATGGTTGTAAAAGGACATACGGCAATTGAACTTACGGATGTGAATACGGGGGAGGTGGAAACCTATGAACATGACAACATGGTGACGAACGCCATCGGGGATGCGTTCGGGTGCAACCCGTTCGGGATGCTGTACCGTGCCGTGGAGCAGACCATCACGGGCACGGATATCGTGCTTGATGCTTACCTGCTCCCGATATGCCCGAAAGGGACGGCGGGCATATTGCTGTTCTCGGAGTCGCTGGAAGAGGATAAGGACAACACATACCCGTCATCGGGAAACCTCCCGTTTGCATGGGCATCCAATGACGTGAATTCTTCGACAGATCTGGCCAGGGGAAGCTATAACGCAACGGAGTCTGCAAGGCTGTCCAACGGCTATAAATATGTCTGGGATTTTACGACTTCCCAGGGGAACGGGACGATCGCGGCGCTTGCGCTGACCAACCCGCTTGGCGGGAGGGGAGGGATGGGTAATATTAATTCCGATGACGGTGTGTTCAAGCTCATCAAGACTTCGCAGTATGCGATGAGTGATTACAGTGAGAGATGGTATTTTTACTGCATCGTGGAACTGAATATTGAGGAGAATTATGCCATATCCCTGTCCTACAGCAACGCAAAGGTGTGGATCCGGAAGCTGCATGTGGCGGCTACGGAGCTGGGGCTCCTGGACGGGATGGATGAGGGCGGCTACCGGATCCAGGAGGAGGATATGCTGGAGCCGTCCGTTTTCTCCTTCAGCGGCAGCAACGGCACTTTCCTTGACGGCGGTGACGGGTACTGGTACGGCCTGCGCAATACGGCAAATTCGAGCGGGACAGCCACGGTGTACTGGATCAGGATATCAAAATCTGACCATTCCTTTACGGAGGGGACATGGACGTTTGCCTCCACGTTCCTGGCGGTGCTTGGGACCCAGAACTATTCCACGTCGCAGTATTCCATCACATGCCAGAGGAACTGCTGCATAAGGGGCGGGTACCTGTATGCGCTGCGGTACAACAGGTCGGGAGTTTATAAGATCAGCCTTTCCAATACTGCGGACATCACGTATATTGAGTTCCCGGCAGCGGGGGCGAGCAGTTCTATTTCGAACTGCTACCTGCAGGTGGTGAACGGCATCATCTTTGGGACGAATTTCATGATCCTGGAGGATGACACGGCCGTGGAGACAAAAGGGACGAACAGCAGGCTGGGGTCGATCACCACGCCGGCTTTCCGGTATAAGAACTACCTGGTCGGGTGGAGCCCCAGTGACAGATGCCTTTTTATGATCATGCCGTACCTTGCGACGATCAACAACCTTGAACATGCGGTGGAGAAAACGGCGGATAAGACCATGAAGGTGACTTACACGCTGACGGAGCAGGCGTGACAGGGCTTACGGCAGGGGAGGCGTTTCTCCTGCCGTGGTAAGAGGGCGGAGTGTGCGCCGGGAGTCCCGGCTCCGGATTTACTGCTGTGCGGATGTGGCGTACCTGCCGGACGGCTCTGCGACCATGGAGAGGGATGCGGCTTTTTTTTCCGCGCGGCGCTTCATCTTTTCAAGCTGCGCGATCTTTTTCTCAAGCTCCGCCTGGGCTTCCCGCTGTTCTTTTTCCGCCAGCTCTTCAGCGGTGAGGGTGCGGATGTGGATGGAGCCTTCCTCGTATTCCACGATGAGCGGGGCGCCGATGGTGAAGCCGAGCTGCTCCAGCCAGCGGCCCTCCATCTGTATCTTCGGGACTTCGGTGCATGGGCCCGTGCCGGTGTGCCGGACACCGAGGCTCTGCGAGTAGCGGCTTGTGTATACGACTTTGATGTTCTTTGTCTTCATAAGGTATCCTCCTGAATTTTTTATTTTCCCTGCCGCCTCCCGCTTTTTTGGCAGGCGGGGCTTCGGGTAGTGTTATTAATCACTCTAAAGCCGTGAAATAGCAAGGAAAACAGGGGCATAAATGTGACAAAGATTCCCACAGATACTTGTGTAATTGACACAACCAAATATTTCCATGGATACAGGGCTGTCCGCCGTCTGGCGGGCGGCCTTTTATCATACAAAAAATCTTTTAAAGGAGGGTTTCACTATGAAAGAATTCTGGAACACGATCCAACTCATCTTTGCAGCCACCGGGGGATGGCTTGGGTATTTCCTTGGCGGCTGTGACGGTCTGCTGTATGCGCTGATTGCTTTTGTCGTGGTGGATTACATCACGGGCGTGATGTGTGCCGCGGCGGATAAGAAGCTGTCCAGCGAGGTCGGCTTTAAGGGCATCGCAAAAAAGGTGCTGATCTTCCTGCTTGTTGGGATCGCCAACATCCTCGATGTGCAGGTCATCGGCACAGGCAGCGTTTTGCGGACGGCGGTCATCTTTTTCTATATCTCCAACGAGGGCGTGAGCCTTCTGGAGAATGCCGGACACCTGGGGCTGCCCATCCCGGAGAAGCTGAAGGATATCCTGGCACAGCTCCACGACAGGGCAGAAAACGGGAAGGAGGACGAGTAAATGAAGCTGGTAGAAAATATTCTGACGAAAAACCCCTGCTACACGGCAGGGAGGAAGATCACGGTAAAGGGACTGATGCTCCATTCCGTGGGCTGCCCGCAGCCGAAGGCGTCCGTATTCATCAACTCATGGAACAGCCCTGCGCATGACACATCCTGCGTCCACGGATTCATTGACGGGAACGATGGCACGGCTTACCAGACATTACCGTGGAATCACAGGGGGTGGCACTGCGGCTCCGGCAGCAAGGGCAGCGGCAACAATACCCATATCGGGGTGGAAATGTGCGAACCGACATGTATCAAATACACATCGGGCAGCAATTTCACCTGCTCCGACACGGCTGCGGCAAAGGCGGTGGCGAAAAGGACTTATGAGACGGCGGTGGAGCTGTTCGCCATGCTCTGTGAAAAGTACAGCCTTGACCCGCTTGCGGACGGTGTCATCATCAGCCACAAGGAAGGCTGTGCGAGGGGCATTGCCAGCAACCACGGCGACCCGGAGCATTTGTGGGCGCAGCTTGGGATGGGGTACACAATGGATTCCTTCCGTAAAGCGGTCAAGGCAGCGATGGGCGGCACTGCTTCTGGCACAGACAGATACACCAAGATCATGGGGAATGCCACGGCAACGGCGGAGCAGATGCAGGCATATCTGAAAAAGAAGAACCCGTCCGTGGCGCAGTCCGTCCTCGACATGGTTCCGCTGTACCTTTCGGAAGGAAAAGCAGAAGGAGTCCGTGGCGACATTGCCTTTGCGCAGTCCTGCCTTGAGACCGGGAACTTCACCTTTTCCGGCTCTGCGGTCACGCTTTCACAGAACAACTTCTGCGGCATGGGCGTGACTTCTAACGGTGTAAAGGGGAATTCCTTTGACACGCCGCAGCTCGGCATCCGGGCGCAGGTGCAGCACTTGAAAGCCTATGCTTCCACGGACGCACTCAAGAACACCTGCATTGACCCGCGGTTCAAATATGTCACAAGGGGCTGTGCGGAATATGTGGAGTGGCTTGGGCAGAAGGAAAACCCTGCCGGAAAGGGATGGGCGGCAGGCGCCGGCTATGGGGAGAAGATACTCACGATCCTGAAAGGCATTCTTGGAACGGAAGGAGAGGCATCTTCCCCGGCTCCTATAGAAACGGAAATCTGGTACCGTGTCCGGAAGACCTGGGCAGACGCATCCTCGCAGAAAGGGGCGTTCAAGTCGCTGGAGAACGCAAAGAAATGTGCGGATGAGAATCCGGGCTGCTCCGTGTTTGATGAGTCGGGGAAGGCAGTGTATTCCAGTACGGCAGCGTTCAAGCCGTATCTGGTGCAGGTATCCATCCCAAACCTTAACATCCGGAAAGGCCCTGGCACTGACCACGGCAAGACCGGGAAATATACCGGAGCCGGCACTTTCACGATAGTGGAGGAGGCAGACGGCGAAGGCGCATCCAGGTGGGGATTGCTGAAATCCTACCAGGAAAAGAGAGACGGATGGATTTCGCTGGATTACGCAAAGAGGGTATAAATGGTCTGACGCCTGCAGGAGTTCCTTTTTGGATTCCTGCAGGCGTTATTTTTTTTGGTGAAAACACCCCGCCGAACTGCGGTTCAAATCTCCGTATAGTGAGGAGGCGTTTTCATGACTGACAGGCAAAAAGACAGGATACGGCAGATGAGAGCCGATGGCTGTGGATATAGGAAGATTGCGCAGAAACTTGGCATTTCAGAGAACACAGTAAAATCATTCTGCCAGAGGAAGGGACTGGGTGCGGAGAAAATAAAAATGGCGGTGCCGTCTGCGGATGGGGATAAGGGAATCTGCCCGTGCTGCGGGGCGGAGGTGAAACAGAATCCGGGGCGGAAAGCCAAGAGGTTCTGTTCCGATAAATGCCGCAATAAGTGGTGGAACAGCCACCTGGATCAGGTGGAACGGAAGGCGCATTATGAATTCGTGTGCGCCTGCTGCAAAAAGCCGTTCACGGCTTATGGCAATGCGGGTAGGAAATACTGTTCTCATGCGTGTTATGTGGCGGACAGGTTCGGAGGTGGACAGAATGCAGAATAAAAAAAGTGAAGTGGAAGATATAGTGATTGCAAAGGAGGGTCTTGTACCGATATGCGAGAAGTATACACTTACCATTAAAGAGGCGGCAGCTTACTTTAATATTGGAATTAAAAAAATGCGCAGGATGGCAGAGGAAAATACGGGCAGATTTTCTGTGTTCTGCGGTAATAAATATTTGATCATCCGCCCCAAATTTGAAAAATTCATTGATGATTCCTCGGAGATATAAATAGTTTTTATCTGCCAAAAGTAGTTGCTATTTATCGGCTTTAGAGTGATATATGTTATGACCCCGGAAGGGGCAGAAATACTGATTGGAGGTTGCGGAAATGAAACCACAGTTGAAAGATAAGGATGTACTGACCGTTCAGGAAGCAGTGGAATATTTTGAGCTGAGCCGCAGGAAATTCTATGCACTGCTGAAGGAGGAGGGGCTGCCCTTTGTCGCCTTTTACTATAATAAGCGCAGGCTGATCCTCCGCACGGAATTTGTAAAGTATCTGGAAGAACATCCGGAAATAAGAAGGAGGGAACCGAAATGGCAGGAAAGCCGGGGATGAGACGTGACTCAAAGCACAGGGTTCTCCGCAGGGGGGAATCCATCCGTGCAAATGGGAAATATCAGTTCAAATACCATGTTAACGGGAAACCGCATTTTGTGTATAGCTGGCGGTTGGAACCCACCGACCCGCAGCCGGTAGGGACAAAGCCGGATCTTTCCCTGAGAGAAAAGGAAAAACTGATAGGGTACGACCTGGATAACCAGTTGGACCCGTTGGGAAAGAACATTACAGTGAATGAACTGGTGGAGAGGTATATTTCCACCAGGACAGGGGCAAAAAACAGCACAAAAATGAATTACGGGTTTGTAAAGAATCTGTTGAAGAAGCAGGCATTTGGAGACTGCAAGATATCTAGGGTAAAGACATCGGATGCAAAACTATTTCTGATAAAGCTGCAGCAGGAAGATAATAAGAGGTACAGTACCATCAAAACGGTACGGGGAGTGCTGCGCCCTGCCTTCCAAATGGCGGTGGATGATGACGTGCTGAATAAAAACCCTTTCGGGTTTGAACTTGCCGGAGTGGTGGTAAACGACAGTGTAACGCGCGAAGCAGTCACAAAAGACCAGATGAGGAAATTCCTGAAATTCGTCCATGATGATGCAGTGTACTGCAAGTATTATGAGGTAGCCTATATCCTTTTCCATACAGGCATGAGGATTTCGGAATTCTGCGGCCTGACGCTTTCAGACATCGACCTGGAAAACAGGATTATCAATATCGACCACCAACTGCAGCGCTCCTCAAGAATGGAGTACATCATTGAAAGCACCAAGACCAATGCGGGAACCAGGAAACTGCCGATGACGGATGATGTGGCGCAGTGCTTCCGGGCAATCATTGAGGACAGGGAGCCGCCGAAGCATGAGCGTATCATAGACGGGTATGGAGGGTTCCTTTTTACAGATAAGAACGGCTACCCGGAAGTGGCGATGCATTGGGAACACCGTTTCAAGCATATGCTGAACCGCTACAATGAGATTTACCGGGTGCAGATGCCGAAGATCACGCCCCATGTCTGCAGGCATACCTATTGCAGCAATATGGCAAAGGCGGGGATGAATCCGAAGACATTACAATACTTAATGGGGCACAGCGATATTGGCGTTACGCTGAACACATATACACATCTTGGACTGGAGGATGCAGAGGGCGAACTGAAACGGATGGAAGAATTGGAAAATGCGAGGAAGGAGCTGGGTAAGGCAAAAGGGGAAAACCCCGTATCGCAGAAAATGTTCCGGGCAATTTAATTGAGGAAATGATAGGAAGGCGCTCTGCTTCGGCAGGGCGTTTTCCATTTGTGTGATATGGAATAGTATTGAAAATGTGGTGGTATGAACAGATGACTTCTGCTATAATAAGGAAAGCGTTATGCATCCGTATCGTTAAAAGATGCACACCCCTAAACCTAAAATGCACCCCCTGCCCCAAAAACCGGAGTAGTTTTGCACTCCCTATCTGACTACGGAAAGACTACGAATGAGGGCTGTGAATTGCTACGATTTGCCCCATTTTGCAAAAAGTGTAGTACAACAGGGGTGATAAAACTAAAAAATATAAGCCCGCAAAACGTGCCAAAACACGGCACTTTCGGGCATTTTGAGAAAGGAAAAAATTATGATTAGAATACTTTTCGTCTGCCACGGCAACATCTGCCGTTCCCCAATGGCAGAATTTGTTTTGAAAGACATGGTAAAAAAGAGGGGCGTTGCAAGTGAGTTTTATATCGCCAGCGCCGCCACCAGCATGGAAGAAATCGGCAATCCGGTTCACCGCGGAACCAGAAGCCGGCTGGCTCAGGAGGGTATTTCCACCGCCGGAAAATATGCGGTCCGCATGGAGCGCAGCGACTACCAAAAATACGATTACATCATAGGAATGGACCGGTGGAACTATAAAAATATGCTCCGAATCACCGGAAATGATAAGGAGCATAAGCTCAGCCTTCTGCTGGATTACACAGATCACCCCAGGGATGTGGCAGACCCCTGGTATACGGGAGACTTTGAACAGACCTATGAGGACGTGGTGGCAGGCTGTAAAGGACTGCTGGAAGAAATTCTTGCAAAACACGCATAGCTGCAGATGACGGAGGCCGCCGGAATAAACATGTATAAATGCAGATTACAGAGACTGCCTGGTATGAAATATGCATAAACGCAGATTACAGAGACTGCCTGGTATGAAATATACATAAACGCAGATTACAGAGACTGTTCAGCGTAAGCGGCAGCTTCTTCCACATAATAAGCGGCATTGCGCCGGATATCTTCCTTTTCTTCGTCTGTAACCGGGCGTATGATTTTACCGGGATTGCCGATAACCAGAGAATTGTCCGGAATCACGGTGTTCTGGGTAATCAGCGCTCCGGCTCCGATGATGCAGTTTTCCCCGATAACCGCATGATTCATAATGATTGCGCCCATACCGATTAAGGTGTTGCTGTGAATAGTGCACCCGTGGACAATAGCTCCGTGGCCGATGGTAACCTGGCTGCCAATCCGGATATCGGCGCCATGGTCCACATGGAGCACGCAGTTATCCTGGATATTAGTATTATCCCCAATGACCGCGGAACCGGCTTCCGCCCGCACAACCGTATGAAACCAGATACTGGAATTGTCGCCCAGGGTTACATCTCCCCGTACAACAGCGCCAGGGGCAATATAGACATTTTTACCCAAAACGGGAGTTTTTATGGTATGCATAGTGTAATATCCTTTCTGTTTCGGTGCGTCCGAATCTTTTCCAGTTCTTTTAATATTCCATTCAACAGTATATAGTATGTCCGCAAAAAAGTAAATATTGCCCGCCAATGGATGAAAAATAATAAAGTCAGTCCGTGAACCAAAAGAAAAGTTATTACAATGTATCAGTGAAGGGCACATGAAAACCCTGGAAAGACGTCTGAAAGGTTGAGTAACATGAATGACATGCAGTTGGAACAATGTATCCGTGAATATGGAAAAAATGTCTACGCATTTTGCAGCCAGCTTACCGGAAACAAACAGGAGGCAGAGGAATTATATCAGGATACTTTTCTGAAAGCGGTGGAGCTGAAAGAAAAAATGGATTGGGAGAAAAATCCGGGAAGCTACCTGATTTCCATAGCCCTGCGCATCTGGAAAAATAAAAGGCGGAAATATGCCTGGCGGAACCGGATTGCCGGAACAGAAATATTTACGGAGGAACTGGCAGATGGAGAGTCTGGCAGACAGGAAGATTCCACGGAAGCAGTTTTTTTCCGGCAGGAGCAGCAGAGGCAGGTACGGGAGGCAGTGGCAAAGCTGGAGGAGCGATACCGTATCCCGGTATACCTTTATTATTCTCAGCAATTTACCACGGAGCAGATTGGAAAAATCCTGAAACTGCCTCAGGGAACGGTAAAAAGCAGGCTGCACAAGGCGAGAAAGCTGTTAAAAAAAGAGTTGGAGGTTATTTTGGATGAAAGATGACAGAAATCTGGAACAGTTGTTGCAACAGGCCCTTTCTCCGGAAGAAGAACCGGATGACTGGTTGAATCAGAATATTTTGAGAAGAGCAAAGGAGACAGAATCTATGAACAGAACATACAAGAAAAAAATGCCGGCAGTGGCAGTGCTGGCAGCGGCAGTCCTGTGTGCCGGCTCTCTGACAGCAGTGGCAGCCTGGAAATATCTGGCCCCGGACAAAGTGGCGGAGATAGCAGAAGATCAGGGGCTGGCAGCGGCATTTCAGAGCAAAGACGCCATTTCCATTAACGAATCCCAGGAATACGGGAACTACCGGATTACCCTTCTGGGCGTGGTCTCCGGGAAAAACCTGAGCCAGTATGTAACTTCGGGCGATACGGGGATTCGGGAGGACCGCACGTATGTGGTAACAGCCATAGAGAATACGGATGGTTCTCCCAGACCGGATGTGAGTGATGAACATTACGGAGAAGAAACATTTTTTGTATCTCCCCTGATTAAAGGCCAGAATCCTGCCAGATTTAATGCCATAACCATGGTGGGAGGATATACGGAGTATGTGCAGGACGGTATCCAGTACCGGATTACAGAGACAGATAACGTGGAAATCTTTGCAGACCGGACCTTATATCTTGCCGTAAGCAGCGGCAGCCTTTATGACAGCAATGCGTATCAGTTTGACGAAACTACAGGAGAAATTACCAGGACAGAGCATTATGACGGGGTAAATGCACTCTT
This sequence comes from Lachnospiraceae bacterium JLR.KK002, assembly GCA_036941025.1. Classification (NCBI taxonomy): domain Bacteria; kingdom Bacillati; phylum Bacillota; class Clostridia; order Lachnospirales; family Lachnospiraceae; species Lachnospiraceae bacterium JLR.KK002. The sequence continues at coordinate 2,659,062 of JAYMNP010000001.1, read as the reverse complement.
TCATCTGCCGCTGGACGAGAAAAAGGCAGATCCCGAAAAAGCAGATGCATACATCAGAGAACTGGAGCAGGAGCTGGAAGGAGGAAACTCTGAAAATGTCCGGCAGGAAGGAGAGACGGAAGAAAGTTCGGACGGAGTCGGGCGGATAGCAGAGAAAATTCAGGACTGGAAGGAAGAAGATTTTAAAGAACATGCAACTCTGCTGGAATCTCTGACACAGACCATGACACCGGACGAAAAGGGGCAGATTGCATATTCCTATGAGAACGAGGACGGAAGCGGTTCCTCCGGAACCCTTCAGACGGACAGTTTATTTGAAGATGGACAGACCGGCATGTCAGAATTCATGAATGTAATGGGCGGAGAGGAAGGAAGTCCCGTATATGTGGAGACATTTACCCGGAATGAGGACGGAACCGTGGTATTGAGGGTGTATCAGATAGAAGATACGCTGCTCTGACGGAACATACAATGGAGTGCACGCACACTGCGCTATTATCAGGAAATCGGGCTGCTGGAGCCTCTGGGCGTAAATGATGCAGGAGTCCGCTACTACGGAGAGCAGGAGGCAGAACTGCTGCAGCAGATTCTCTTTTACCGGGAGAGGGGCTTTGAACTGAAAAAAATCCGGCAGATGATATGCCAGGAAGATTTCGACATGGTGCATGTATTGGAAGAACATCTTTTCAATCTGGAGCATCAGAGGAGCCGTATGGACCGTCTGATTGATACCGTCAGAAAGACTCTGGCGTCTGTGAAAGGAGAATACGTAATGAGCGATGAAGAGAAATTTGCAGTTTTTAAAGAGAAGCTGGTAAAGGAAAATGAAGAACAGTATGGAGAAGAAATCCGGAAAAAATGGGGCGACGGGCCGGTGGATGAATCGAACCGGAAGGTTCTGAATATGTCGGAACAGGACTGGGAGCACTTTAAAAATCTGGAACAGGAAATCAGGGAAAGGCTGGAGAAGAGCGTGAATTCCGGAATCAGAGCAGACAGCCAGGAGGCGGAAGCCATTGTGGCTCTGCACAGAGAATGGCTGTCCATGAGCTGGAGCCAGTATACCAGTGAGGCTCACAAAAGCATGGGAGTCATGTATACCTGTGATGAAAGATTTCGGAAATATTATGACGAACATGTGCCAGGTTGCGCGGAATTTCTCAGGCAGGCCATTGATTATCATGCATGAATCCTGCAGAAAACCGGGAAATTTCCGGCGGAAATTCTGATTTGAAGATGAGGTTCCTGTCCTGCTGTCTTGACAGTTTATGGAATTCCTGTGTATGATGGGTAAGGAAAACCATCGTGAAAAGAGGAATATGCTATGAAAGAGAAACTCCATACCATACCTGTTCTGGACGCCTTTGGACAGGACTGTGAATGCCCTGTCTGCGCCATGTATCAGAAACTGGAGGAAAATGCCATTAATTATACCATAGGGGCAGGAGCCAGCTACATGGAGGAGGATATCCGGGCTCAGACCGATGAACAGGGATTTTGCCGCAGGCATTTACAGGATTTATATAGGTATCCCAACAAGATTGGGCTGGCCCTGATACTGAAAACCCATATGGATTATACCATAAGAGAACTGGAGAAGGCAGCGAAAGCCCCGCTGCCTTCTCCGAATTCTCTGCTCCGGAAGAACAGGAAGTGTACGTCTCCGGTGATTGATTATATAGAAGCCCAGGAACAGAAGTGTTTTGTATGCGGCTATATCAGCCGGAGTTTTGAAAATTATCTGAGGACCATTTTTTATCTCTATGAAAGAGAGGAAGATTTCCGCAGGCAGTTTGAGGAATCAAAAGGATTCTGCACTGCTCATTATAAAACGCTGTTTGCCCTGGCGCCTGAGTATTTGAATAAAAAATATCTGGAGCCGTTTTTGACAACCCTCAGCCATCTTTATCTTACCCACTTCAAACGGGTACGGGATGATGTGGAATGGTTTATCTGCAAAAATGATTACCGTTACAGAGAAGAACCCTGGAAGAATGCAAAGGATGCATTGCCCAGGGCATTGACAAAAACAGGAAGTATTTCCGTTTCTCTCATGGAGTGATTATGCACAGCCGGACTGGCGCAGAAGCTGCTGCATTTGTCTGACGCCATTCTGCTGAGAAGCAATGATATCATTCAGCACCGGTTTTAACTGAGGGCAGATATCGTACTGTAAGGTGGTTTTTGACATTTCAATGGCTCCCATGTGATGAGGAATCATCTCACGGATGAAGTTCACGTTAAGCTGGTTGGTGTCCGGAGCGCAGGACATTTTGGAGAACATGTTCTGCATGACCTGATCCATCCTGCGCTGATACAGGCATAAATCCTGACTGCAGTTTTTGCGCATACCGCAGGAGCACTGAATTTCCTGCATGGTTTCGATACTTTTGGTCTGTTCCTCAATGATATTGCAGGCAATGTCCTGCAGAGGGATAAAAGTGGTGTACTGCAGAAGATTCCGGGACATTTCAATAGCTGCCTGGTGATGAGGGATCATCTGTGCGATAAAATTCCAGGAAATGCTGTTGTTCAGTTCTGCTTCCGTCATTTTGCAGATCATTTCATCTAAAATGCAGTGAAACGTATTCAGATAATTTTTGGCCACATTGCTTAATTTGCATGATGTATGCATGGTAAAGCTCCTTGTAAATTTTCGGTTGCTTTATTATATGATTCAGAGGGTAAAAGGGTGCGTGCATCGGAGGCGCTGCCGATACCTGAATCTGATAAGCCAAAAACCTGCTGTTTCAGGAGAACCAGCAGGTTTTTGTTACAGGAAATACGTTATTCTTTTACAGGAAATACCTTAACGCGGTGATACCTCGTCCACCAGTGCGGCAGTAATAATGGCCATGGAGTATACTTCATCGGCGGTACATCCTCTGGACAAATCATTGATAGGAGATTTCAGCCCCAGCAGGATAGGACCGTAAGCCTCAAAATTACCCATACGCTGGGCGATTTTATAACCGATATTGCCCGCATTGATATCCGGGAAAATAAATATATTTGCATGGCCTGCAATCTCGTCATTGGGGCATTTTGTCCGGGCCACACGGGGAGAGACAGCAGCGTCAAACTGCAGTTCGCCGGAAATGGGAAGATCCGGACGTCTTGCTCTTGTCTTAAGAGCAGCATTGCGCATTTTATCCACATCTTCTCCCTTTCCGGAACCAAGAGTAGAGTAGCTTAAGAAAGCGATTTTCGGGTCGATGCCGAAGAGCTGGCCGCAGTCTGCGGCTCCGATGGCGATATCCACAAGCTCGTCTTCCGTAGGTTTGATATTGATGGAACAGTCAGCCATGGCGAGCACTTCATTTTCACCGGTAGCGGAAGGGCGCACTAAAATAAAACAGGAAGATACAATGTTATGTCCGGGTCTGGTTTTGATTAACTGAAGGGCTGGACGAACCGTGTCAGCAGTAGTATAGGTTGCGCCTCCCAGCAGACAGTCCGCATATCCCATCTTTACCAGCATGGTACCAAAGTAATTGCCCTGTTTCAGAACTTTCAGAGCCTCGTCCATCTGCATGTTTTTGCCTTTTCTCAGTTCACACAGAGCTTCTGCCATTTCATTCATACTTTCAAAAGTTTCCGGGTCAATGATTTCAGCTCCGCGGATGTTATAGCCGTATTCTTCTGCGGCGTCTTCCACTTCCTGTTTGTTGCCCACCAGCAGGGGAGTCAGGAAATAGGAAGCCAGCAGACGGGAAGCTGCTTCCAGAATACGGGGGTCGCTGCCCTCTGTAAATACGATTCTTTTTGGATTTTTTTTCAGTTTGCCAATCATTGTGCCGAAACCTTGCATATTTTTGCCCATAGCATAAATCCTCCTTAAAATTTTTCAAAATCTTTCTGATTACTAATGTAACACGTTTTTTGTTTTTTTCAACTGGTTTGTGTGTACAAAAATAAAAACAGAATGGAAAATTATGTATTTTTTTCGAAACAGCGTAAAAGCCTTATGAAGAAAGCATTTCCGAAAATCCTGTTTTTATACCGGAGCCGGAAGGTGTCTGCATGTGTTTGGGCGTATATATGTGCAAATATAAATAGAAACCACAGAATTTTCGGAGAAATCCTGTGGTTTCCGTATATTTATTATTTATTGGCTTAACTCCAGGGACTTAAATCAATGGTGGGCAGATCTTTCAGGAATGGAATAATATAAGCGCCATATCCTTTTACCTGCTCGGAAAATGTAATTGTGGCATGGCCGCCCTTAAAGCCCAGCACATCGTAGTCGCCCCATACGTCTTCCCGCAGATAGCTTTTCATATGAGCAGCGGCAAAATCGTCACCGTAACCGCCGTCTTCCTGTTCCAGACCCAGGATCTGCTGTACCGGACGGTTGATGGTGCTGACACTCATGTAAGGAACGATATCTGCCTTGTCACCCAGGCGACGCAGGGTACCTTCCCGTTCTTCCGGTGTGATTAATGGGGAACCAAAAGAAATTACGTTCATAATGTTATATCTTAATTTTAATCTGAGATTTCCGGATACCTGCTGAGCTTCCATACCGCCCAGACTGTGGCCCGTAATAATCAGATTGGAGCCGACAGGTACATTGTCGCAGATTACATTTACAATTTCCCGCAGATAAACATTGTCTTTTTCAAATCCGCACCGCAGGTCCGTAATAATGTTGGTAGGCTGGTTGAAAATCAGTTCCGTACCGGAAATACCTACCAGATATACCGGAATTGTCCGGTTGTTGTTGTGAAGTTCTGCCTTTACAATATGGATTGGTCCGTTGAAATCGGGATTTACCGCTGTAGAACAGTGATAGTAGCCGGCGTAGATGTAGCCCGCCATATCGCAGGCGTTGGTGAATTCGATTTCCCCTGCTGCCGGGGATGCCGCCCGTACCGTAAGGGTGGGCATCAATGCCAGAATCATTGTGAAACATACCAGTTTCTGAATCAGTTTTTTCATTTTTTTCTCCTCCTCAAAATGATATACCCTCTGTGGCTTCCAGAAGAAAGCCTGTAATTATTTACAGGAAGATTTTACAAAAGGAATCTTCCGGAATCAATAGACAAAGCAGGTGGATTGTCTAAAATGCAGTGTTTTATGCAGGGCCTGTGCCCTGTTCACAGCCTGTATGATATGTCAGGCTGCGCAGTTGCGGTTCCTCCGGAAGGACACGGCCAGTCTGTTTTCGGCAAATTTTATATTTTTTTCATTGAATTTTGCAGGACTTATGTTTATAATAAACCTGAAACTGACCGGTCGGTCGGAAAAATGACAGGATGGGAGGACGAACAAATGTTTTCAAGGTTCAGTGTAAAAAAACCTTATACTGTAATTGTGGGAATTGTGCTGGTGATTATTCTGGGAGTGGTATCCTTAAGCAAGATGAGTACGGATTTGCTGCCAAGTATTAACCTTCCCTATGCGATTGTGATTACTACATATCCGGGAGCCAGCCCGGAACAGGTGGAAAGCACGGTGACCCAGCCCATAGAGGCGGCTATGGCCAGCACCTCCAATATTAAGAATATCAGTTCAAATTCTGCCAACAACATGTCCATGGTTGTGCTGGAATTTGAGCAGACAGCCAATATGGATTCCATTACCGTGGAAATGCGGGAGAGTCTGGACCAGATCAGCGGCCAGTGGCCGGAGGTAGTGGGGAATCCCATTATCATGAAGCTGAACCCGGACATGATGCCCATTATGATTGCGGCCATGGAAGTGGAGGGTATGGACAGCCTGCAAATCAGCGATTATACGGAGAAAGAGCTGATACCGGAAATAGAAAGTGTGGAAGGCGTGGCCTCTGTAACGGGAACGGGGCTGATTCAGGAGTCCGTTCAGGTGACCTTAAGCCAGGAAAAGATTGATGCTGTCAATGAGAAAATTATGGCTTCCCTGGATGAAAAGTTTTCCGATGCGGAAGAAAAGATGGATTCTGCGGAAGATGAAATCAGCAGCGGGAAAGACAAATTAAGCAGCGGGCAGGCTGAGATGGCAGGCCAGCTCAGCGATGCTCAGAATCAGTTAAACGATAAGAAGATTGAGCTGTTTCAGACGGAAGCAGATTTGAATACGAAGCTGGCAGAGCTGCGGGAGACGAAATCCGATACGGAAAAGGGGATTGAATCTTTAAAAGAACTGCAGAAACAGGTCAATTCTCTGATAGAAGGGAAGAAAAAGCTCACAGACGGAATTGCAGAGCTGCAGAAACAGAAGGAAAAACTTGAAGGCCAGCAGAGCCAGCTTCAGGAGGGGCTGGAACAGGCCCAGGCAGGCCTTGCCCAGATACAGCAGGCACTGGAACAGGCCCAGACAGCTCAGCTTCAGGAACAGGTACAGCAGCTTCAGGCTCAGGCGGAACAGCTTCAGGCTCAGATTGCACAGCTTGAAGGCCAGCAGGAGCAGTTACAGGCGGGCCTTGGCCAGATGGAGGCTCAGCTGAGACAGCTTCAGGAGCAGCTTGCCCAGGTGGAAAGCGGTCTGGCTGCCATTAAATCAGAGCTGGCTTCCCAGGAAGGCAGTACCTTAAAGGAAAATGCCACTGACAAACAACTGGTATCTTATATATCTGAGACCATCACGCAGGCAGAGCAGGGGCTGATTCAGATTAACGGCGGAATCGCCGCCATTGAGACGGGGCTCCAGAGCGTGGCCGAGGGAAAAACAACCATTAACGACACCCTGGCCACATTGAATCAGAGCCAGATTACCGGTTCTGTGGAAATGGGAAGCGCTTCCGCCCAGCTTGCCAGCGGCGAGGAAAAACTGAAAGAATCCAAAGAGACCTTTGAAGAGACGAAAAAAGAAGCCTACGATTCTGCAAATCTGAACAATATTCTGACTATGGAAACCTTAACAGGCATTCTGACCGCCCAGAACTTTTCCATGCCTGCCGGTTATATTACCGATGAGGGAGAACGGTACATGGTGCGTGTGGGAGATGCGGTGGACAGTATGGACGCTCTGAAAGATATGGTGTTAATGGATTTGGGCATGGATGGTGTGGACGTCATCCATATGTCGGATGTGGCTGATATTGCAGTGGTGGATAATTCGGCAGATTCCTATGCCAGATTAAACGGAAGGCCCGGCGTTATGCTTTCCATAGAGAAGCAGACCGGATATTCCACCGGAGATGTGACAAAGCGCATTTATGATAAATTTGAAAGCATGAAGAAGAATAACGGAAATCTGGAAGTGTCTGTGCTGATGGACCAGGGAATTTACATTGATATGATTGTGGATTCTGTGATGAACAATATGATTTTCGGTGCGGGGCTTGCCATTCTGATTCTGCTGCTGTTTTTGAAAGATATCAGGCCCACGCTGGTCATTGCCGTATCCATACCGATTTCCGTGGTGTTTGCAGTGGTGCTCATGTATTTCAGCGGCGTTACCCTGAACCTGATTTCCCTGTCGGGTCTGGCGCTGGGCATTGGTATGCTGGTGGACAATTCCATTGTGGTTATTGAGAATATTTACCGTATGAGAAATGAAGGGCTTTCTGCCCGAAAGGCAGCGGTGGAAGGGGCAAAACAGGTGAGCGGAGCTATTACCGCTTCCACCCTGACTACCGTGTGCGTATTTGCACCTATTGTGTTTACCGAAGGTATCACAAGGCAGCTCTTTGTGGATATGGGTCTTACCATTGCCTATTCCCTGCTGGCCAGCCTGATTATCTCTCTTACCTTTGTACCCATGATGGGGGCGAAGATGCTGAAGAAGACAAAAGAAACAAAACATCCCTGGTTTGACAGATTTCAGGAAGTATATGGGACTGTACTGGAAAAAATGCTCCGCCTGAAACCGCTGGTTCTGCTGGTGATGGTGGTTTTGCTGGTGGTCAGCGCCAAAGCGGCCGCCTCCAGAGGAACGGCCTTTATGCCGGATATGGAAAGCACCCAGATGTCTGTGTCAGTTACGCCGCCGGAAGGGGCGGACTTTGAAGGCGCATGTAAACTTGCCGATGAAGTGACAGAACAGATTCAGACCATTGAAGATGTGGAATCCACAGGGGCCATGGCCGGCGGCAGCGGGATTGCAGCCAGTATGATGGGAGGCAGCGGAAGCAGTAATAATGTAACTCTTTATATTATTTTAAAAGAGGACAAAAAATTAACCAATGATGAAATTGCGGCGCAGATTACGAAGCTGACCCAGGATCTGGAGGGGGAAATCAGTGTCAGCAGCTCCAATATGGATATGGGGGCGCTGGCCGGAACCGGACTTTCCCTGCAGATTAAGGGCCGGGATCTGGATAAGCTGCAGGAAATAGCAAAAGACGTATCTGAAATTGTATCAAAGGTAGAGGGAACGGTGGATGTGTCCGACGGTATGGAAGAAACTGAAAAAGAACTTCGGATTACCGTGAACAAAGAAAAAGCTGCGAAATACGGCCTGACGGTGGCTCAGGTTTACCAGCTAATTCAGGAACGGATGGAAACGGAGACTTCAGACGCCACCATTTCCACAGACATTAAAGATTACGATGTATTTTTGAAGAGTGTGGAGCAGAGCGAGGTTTCCAGAGAAGCACTGAAACAGATTACCTTTACTTATACTGACAAAGAAGATGGAGAAGAATCTGAGATTTCCATTTCTGAGGTGGCAGAATTTGAAGAAGTGGAAAGTATGGTTTCTATCAGCAGAGACGGACAGGAGCGGTATGTAACGGTAAACGCCGGAATTGCTGAAGGCTACAACGTGGGGCTTGTGGGCGAAGAAGTGAACAAAGCCATTGCGGATTATGAGCTGCCGGAGGGTTATTCCATGAAAATGACCGGAGAGGATGAGACCATCAACGAGGCTATGGAACAGCTTATGCTTATGCTGGTACTGGCAATTGCGTTTATTTATCTGATTATGGTAGCTCAGTTCCAGTCCCTGAAAGCACCGTTTATCATTCTGTTTACCATACCTCTTGCTCTGACCGGCGGATTTCTGGCTCTGTTCTTCACCGGCAATGAAATCAGTATTATTGCCATGATTGGATTTATCATGCTGGTGGGGATTATTGTAAATAACGGTATTGTTATGGTAGAATATATCAATCAGCTTCGGAAAGAGGGCGTGGAGAAAAGGGAGGCCATTGTGACCGCCGGAAAAACCCGTCTGCGGCCCATTCTGATGACAGCTATGACCACTATACTGGCCATGTCCACCACTGCGTTTGGAAATGATATGGGTTCCGATATGTCAAGGCCCATGGCAGTGGTAACCATCGGAGGTATGATTTACGGAACGGTAATGACTCTGGTGGTGGTGCCCTGTATCTACGATTTGTTCTACAGTAAAAAAAGTATGGTAGAGGAAGAAATATAGAGGGAAGAGTATCATGGAAGAAGAAAAACTGTATCCGCCGAAAGTAAAGGCAATGTACGAGGCGGTGCTGGAGCTGTTTGCTTCCGGACGGGAACTGAGTACCTTGAAGGTATCGGAAATCACAGCGAAGGCCGGAATCGGAAAAGGCACCGCTTACGAGTACTTTGCCACAAAAGAGGAAATGATTGTGGGTGCTATTCAATACGAAGCGGCCAAACATGTTGCCATTATCATGGAATTAATCGAGAATGGCCAGAGTTTTCAGGAAATTATTTTCCGTGGTATGGATATGCTGGAAGCCACTCACAGGAAATATGGGGGCTTTGCCCTGCTGGAGCGGATTTTGAGCGATAAGACCATAAGCGGCAGCGGTATTCTGAAAGAACTGGTAAGACGGAAAGAGGACTGCGGCGCAGCCATGGACATGACCGGGAAAATGCTGGAGCTGGCCGCAGACAAAGGACTGGTGAAAGACCGGGATGCTTTCCGGGTGTGGAGCGCTGTTCTTTCCCAGTTTGTGTCCTATGCTTTTTATCTGACCCATGGAGAACTGTTTCCGGATGTGAACCGTGAGGAGGCCAGGAACTTTGTGTATGAGAGTATTATAAAAATATTGAACTGAATAATGAAGATATTGAGATATGCAGGTTTCGTAAAGGAGTATACGAATGTTAAATCGGTTTATTACAAAACCGGAGGATTTGGTTACAACGCATGAGCAAATACGTGCCGGTTTTTTTAGTATTGCATTAGAAAAGAACAGGATTGGAGAGCCATATGTTAAAAATGCCCTTGCATTTAAGACAATGGTAGCCCATACATCCGGTCCTGAAGATTTTCTTACCATGCCTTCTGTGCGTCCTTTTATCATTACAGCATCCGGATTATCTGATAAATCGCTGCAATATCTGAGTGAAGATGATAAGACTGCAGCTATGGAAGAACTGATAGAAAAATTTCTTAAACCTGCCGGAGATAACTATATTGATGAAACGATATACAGGTATCTGCTTATCAGAGGCGACGCGGCAGGTGGAGCCATGAGAAATCGGATTGGAGCATTAGGACAGGAAAAATTTCTTCGCACGATTCTTTCCTGCATGAATGTTCAGGGAATAGATTATCAAAGGAGAGAAAGGCAATAGAAAGAAAATATCCAGAGGTTCTTGAGGTAACAGATAAGTTTAACCGGCAGAGTGTCAGCTATCAGATGAGCAAAAAATATATTGCATAGCTGGCTGAAATACAAAGAGGGATTTCGGCCAGTCTTGTAAATATACTCCTTGACGAAATGAACATAAAACCAGGAGACTGGGTCTTAGATCCCTTTATGGGGTCCGGAACAACAGCACTGGTATGTCAGATGAGAAATATTAACAGTATTGGTTATGACGTTATGCCAATTTCTGAGATTTGTCTGAAGGCAAAAAAAGATGTATTTTTTTATGATCTGGAGGAAATCAGGACTCTTGTAAAAGATATTGAGGATTTAAAGATTCCAGATGGCTATAACAAACGAATACCGCATATTATGATTACCCGCGATGCATATCCCGAAGAAAATGAAATATTTCTCCAATATATAGCAGAATGGAGAGATGTGTCAGGATATTCTGAAAATCTGAAAAAGCCAGGAATCTTCTTACACTTTGCATTATAAATTCTCTGGAACGCTGTAGTTATACAGCAAAAATGGGACAGTATCTTAGATGGGACTGCAGATCTCCAAAAGTAATGAAAGCAAACAGACATAACGATACAAATAATCGCAGGCAATTATCAAAAAAATATGTAAGAAATGTTATTCGTTCTTCTAAAGAAGTAATACTTGAGGAAATGAATCACGTTGTAAATGATATCGAAGTAATTCAAAGGAACGAAAAGGATTCTCAGAATGTGAAAGCTAACTTTTATATTGGTTTGGGTCTGAAAGATCGTTTTGATTATATATAGTGTGATAAAAGAGAATGCAGTGTTCAGGGAGATACTATATGCTTTGAAAAAACGAAAAGAAAATGGAGACCTTAACAATAATGGTGTTATCCGTATGGTTGAAGGATATTTTACAGAACTGGCATTTGTATATGCTGAACTTTACAGGATATGTAAGCCGGGAGCAATGGTGGCTTTTGTAAATGATAATGTCAGATATGGAGGAGAAGTTATTCCTGTGGATTTTCTGAGTTCTTCTTTTGCAGAGCAATTTGGCTTTAAAGTAAAAAAATTATACAATCAGACAGAAGAAGGGAAACAGCAGTCAGCAAATGGCAAAATTCGGGCGTGTAGCGCTTCGAAAAAGTATTACGATATGGATAAAAGAAAATTAAAAATCAGAATGAAAGAAAATGGTTCTTTCAAAACCTTCTGGTATACAGAATATGGAAAAGAGGTGACAACGTGAAAAAAACAGCAACGCTCTGTGCCCTGGCGGCAGCCGCTCTGTATGCCGTAAATATTCCCCTTTCCAGACTGCTGTTAAACCATGCAGGAGAAATTATGATGGCAGCTTTTCTGTATTTTGGAGCGGGTATGGGACTGGCTGTCTGGGGACAGGCGGAACAGCTTCGCGGGAAGGCAGACAGCCAGGAACGACTCACCGGAAAAGAACTGCCCTGGACCATTGCCATGGTGCTGCTGGATATAGCCGCGCCCATATTGCTGATGTCCGGTATTGCCAGAACCAGTCCTGCCAATGTTTCGCTGCTGAATAATTTTGAAATTGTAACGACTTCTTTGATTGCCCTGATTATTTTCCGGGAAATCATATCAAAAAGACTGTGGCTGGCCATTCTTATGGTGACAGCAGCCAGCATGATGCTTACTTTTGAAGGAGATGGAGCATTTACCTGGAATACAGGTTCCCTGCTGGTACTGGGCGCCTGTGTCTGCTGGGGATTTGAAAATAACTGCACCAGAATGATAAGTAACAAAAGTTCTACGGAAATTGTGGTGATCAAAGGTTGCTGTTCCGGACTGGGCAGTTTTCTCCTGGCACTGCTGCTGGGAGAAGATATACCGAGGCCGCCCTGGATTTGCGCTATACTGCTGTTGGGATTCGTATCTTATGGGCTGAGCATTAAACTGTACATTATGGCTCAGAAAAATCTGGGTGCTGCAAAAACCAGCGCGTATTATTCCATAGCGCCCTTTCTGGGCGTGGCTTTCAGCATGATATTCCTGGGAGATAAACCAGGGATACGTTTTTACGGAGCAATGGCCCTTATGATTGCCAGTACGGTTGTGATAATAAAGGATACGGTTGCGCTGCAGCATACCCATGAGCACGAACATACTCATACTCACGAACATCTGCACGGAACATTAGCTCACATCCATGAGCATACCCACCGGCATACTCATACACATATTCACACCGGCGGTCCCGGACTGCATGAACATACCCATGACCGTCTGGACGGACATGAACATACCCATGGTGCGCTCCGCTCATAGCCCGTGTTCTGTGTTCATACATGCAAGCATGATTCACACAGAGCACAGGCTATGGCTGAACTGTTATACAGTTTGTAAAAAAAATTCGGCGCAGCTCTTGACATTTTGGACGCCAGCTTTTACAATGGACAGAACATCATATGAATGCAGAGGTTATGAGAAAGAGGAGTACGCAGGACACCCCTGTCAGAGAGGATGGCCCACAGGCTGGAAGGCTGTCTCAGGAAAGAATTGCGGAAGGTAGCTTTTGAACCGGAGAACTGAACGGAAGAATCTGTCTTATTAGGCTTTCCCGGCCCATCCCCGTTACAGGATATAAAGATGTGCTTTGTGCAGAGCATAAATAAAGGTGGTACCGCGATAAGTCGCCCTTTACCGGTGTGGTAAAGGGCGTTTTTTATCTTAATAGGAAAGACCTTGTCACGCTAAAGCATGAAAGTGTCTTTCCTATAAGACAAAAATAGGATGTGCACTCGCACAAGAGGTATATATTGCTTCGCAATTGTGCTTAAACGCGATACGTTCAGCATACTGCGTATGCTCTGACGCACCGCAAATGGCGCGACAAAGTGTGCAAGACTACGCGCCGCTTCGGTCCGCGCTAAACGGACATCCACAGGATGTCCAGCGCCCCTCAGGATTGAGGGGCAGGGGAGTTGAAGCGGGTTTGCCCACTTTGTTCTCTTACAGGAAATACTGTGTCACTGTGAAGTGCTAAAGGATATTGATTTTCTATAAGATAAAGCCCTACGGGTGGGATGCGCAGCTCGCGGAGAGGAAGTTTATTGCAGCGCAATCCGCTCGCGCGCGGCAAGGCAGATTTTTATGAAATAAACCATAAGGAGAACAGACATGAAAAAAGAATTAGCCAAAACCTATGACCCAAAATCCATTGAAGACCGTCTCTATCAGAAATGGGAAGAAAATAAATATTTCCACGCAGAAGTGGACAGAAGCAAAAAACCCTTTACTATTGTGATGCCTCCGCCCAATATCACCGGGCAGCTTCATATGGGCCATGCTCTGGACAACACCATGCAGGATATTTTAATCCGTTATAAGCGTATGCAGGGGTACAATGCCCTGTGGCAGCCGGGTACGGACCATGCATCCATTTCCACGGAAGTAAAGGTCATCGAATCTCTGAAGGCACAGGGAATTGACAAAAAGGATCTGGGCCGGGAAGGATTTCTGGAAAAAGTATGGGAATGGAAAGAAGAATACGGCGGGAGAATTGTAAAGCAGCTTAAGAAAATGGGTTCCTCCGCAGACTGGGACAGAGAACGTTTTACCATGGACGAAGGCTGCTCCCAGGCGGTACAGGAAGTATTTATCAAATTATATGAAAAAGGCCTGATTTACAAGGGTTCCCGGATAGTAAACTGGTGTCCCGTATGTAAGACTTCCATTTCTGACGCGGAAGTGGAGCACCAGGAACAGGACGGGTTCTTCTGGCATATTAATTATCCGGTAAAAGGAGAAGAAGGAAGATTTGTGGAAATTGCCACCACCAGACCGGAAACACTGCTGGGAGATACTGCAGTGGCGGTAAATCCGGAGGATGAGCGTTATCAGGATATTATCGGCAAGACACTGATTCTGCCCCTGGTGGGCCGGGAAATTCCCGTTGTGGCAGACCATTATGTGGACAAAGAATTCGGAACAGGATGTGTGAAAATCACACCTGCCCATGACCCCAATGACTTTGAGGTGGGTAAACGCCATAACCTGCCGGAAATCAATGTGCTGAACGACGACGCCACCATTAACGGAAATGGCGGGAAATACCAGGGCATGGACCGTTACGAAGCCCGGAAACTGATGGTACAGGAGCTGGAGGAACAGGGGCTTCTGGTAAAGGTAGTGCCCCATTCCCACAATGTGGGAACCCATGACCGCTGTAATACCACCGTAGAACCCATGGTAAAGCAGCAGTGGTTTGTGAAAATGGATGAGCTGATTCGGCCGGCGGCAGAGGCAGTACGAAAAGGAGAGATTACCCTCCTGCCGGAACGCATGGATAAAATATATTTTAACTGGACAGACAATATCCGGGACTGGTGTATTTCCAGACAGCTCTGGTGGGGGCACCGGATTCCCGCCTACTACTGTGCGGACTGCGGAGAACTTGTGGTTGCCAGAGAAAACCCTGGTAAATGCCCCAAATGCGGCTGCGCCCATATGACCCAGGACGAAGACACTCTGGACACCTGGTTTTCCTCTGCCCTGTGGCCCTTTTCCACACTGGGCTGGCCGGAAAAAACAGAAGAACTGGATTATTTTTATCCCAACGACGTGCTGGTAACGGGGTACGATATTATTTTCTTCTGGGTTATCCGCATGATTTTCTCCGGTTATGAGCAGATGGGAGAGAAACCTTTCCATACGGTTCTGTTCCACGGACTGATTCGTGATTCTCAGGGAAGGAAAATGAGCAAATCCCTTGGAAACGGCATTGATCCCCTGGAAGTAATTGACAAATACGGAGCTGACGCTCTGCGCCTGACGCTGGTAACCGGAAATGCTCCGGGCAATGATATGCGCTTTTATTGGGAAAGAGTGGAATCTTCCAGGAACTTTGCAAATAAAATATGGAATGCGTCAAGATTTATCATGATGAATCTTGCGGAAGGGAAAATGGAAGATCCCTCCCTGTCAGAACTGGCGCTGGGAGACCGATGGATTTTGTCAAAAGTGAATACTCTGGCAGCAGATGTGACGGAAAATATGGATAAATTTGAGCTTGGAATTGCAGTGCAGAAAGTGTATGATTTCATATGGGATGAATTCTGCGACTGGTATATTGAGATTGCCAAGGCAAGAACCTTTAAAAAGGACGAAAACCCGGAATCTGCAAAAGTGGCAATTTGGACCCTTAAGACGGTGCTGATTCAGGCGTTAAAATTACTCCATCCCTACATGCCTTTTATTACAGAAGAAATTTTCTGCACGCTGCAGGAAGAAGAAGACACCATTATGCTGTCCCGATGGCCGGAATACCGGGAAGAATGGCACTTCCCCGAAATAGAAGAAGCTGTGGAGCATGTGAAAGATCTGGTAAAGGGAATCCGCAATATCAGAACGGATATGGACGTAAAACCCGGTAAAAAAGTAAATGTCTACATTGTAACCGAAGATGAAACGCTGCAGAATACCTTCCGGACCATGAAAGGGGCCTGCATCCTTCTGGCAGGAGCCAGCGAAATACATGTACAGAATGACAGAGCAGGAATCGGAGAAGATGCCGTATCCGTGGTAATTCCCGGAGCAGTGGTATATCTGCCGCTGGAAGAACTGGTGGATTTTGAAAAAGAAAAAGAGCGCCTTCAGAAAGAAAAAGAGCGTCTGACCAAAGAACTTTCCCGTTCCAGAGGAATGCTTTCCAATGAGAAATTCCTGAGTAAGGCTCCGGAAGCAAAAGTACAGGAAGAAAAAGAGAAACTTGCAAAATATGAACAGATGATGACCCAGGTAGAGGAACGACTGAACCAGATGACTGGAAAAAATTAATAAATCTAAAATTTGCATAAATATGTTGAAACGAGACGTAAAAATTGGTAGTATAGTATATATAGCGGTATTTTGACAGTTGACAGAAATTCCAGACAAGGGGGAATCTGCAATGGAAACTATGACGAAGAAAGAACCACAAATACGGGTCAGTCGTGATAATATGCAGGCGTATCTTTATCTGCCAAATCCGGTTATGGATGCTTATACGGAACGGGAAGTCCGGGAAGCGCTGGAAAAGAGCGGTGTGTCATACGGAATTCAGGAAGAGGCGCTTAACAATGTAATAGAGAATCAGATTTACAATCGTGAAATACTGATTGCACAGGGAGATCGTCCGCGGGATGGCGTTGACGGTTATTATGAATATAAATTTGATGTGAATTTCAGCAAAAAACCGAAGCTGTGTCCCGATGGCTCCGTGGATTACTGGAGCATTAAGATGGTGGAAATTGTAACCGAAGGACAGGAAATTGCTGTATATCACAAGGCCATTCCCGGAGTTGACGGTATGAATCTGAAAGGGAAACCGGTGCTGGCAAAGAGAGGCCGGGATCTGGTTCCGCTGCGTGGAAAAGGATTTGAGCGTTCTGAAGATGGAACGTCCTACATATCCCTGATGGACGGTAAGATAGAAAAGAGCAGCGACCGCATTACCATCCTTCCGGTATATGAGGTGAACGGCGATGTGGATTTATCCATCGGGAACATTGACTTCCGGGGCGATGTGATCATTCATGGAACGGTCTGCAGCGGTGTGACCGTGAAAGCAACCGGGACAGTGACCATAGACGGAGTGGTAGAAGGCGCTAAAATTGAAGCCGGCAAGGATATTGTGCTCAGAAGTGGTGTTATGGGAGCTTCCAGGGCAGTCATTACCACCAGAGGAAATATTTCCGCAAAGTTTTTTGAATATACACGGGTACATGCCAACGGCTCCATTCGGGCAGATGTATTTCTGAACTGTCAGGTGTCCTGCGGGGAGAGCATTTTGCTGGATGGAAAGAAAGCCAGTATTGTAGGCGGCGAAGTGGGCGCAATTCAGGGCATGGTGGTAAATACTCTGGGCAGTGACGGAGAAGTCAGAACCCATGTGAGAATCGGCAACGATTCTTCTGTGAGACGAAGAATTGGAATCCTGAGGAATAAAATCGAGGTGGAGAAGGCCAATCTGGAGAAGATTGAGAATGGTCTGAAACTCCTCAAGGACGTGAAAAATGATCCCAGAAGAACGGATCTGCTCCGTGTGAAAATTCGGGATACGGCGCTTCTGGCGGAGGATACGGCAGAACTGGAGAAGCTGGAAGATCAGATGGAACGGGCAAGAGGCTGTACCGTCCGGGTGATTGGCCATGTATATCCCGGCGTCAGTGTGGAGATTGACGACCTGGAAGTACATGTGAAGGAAGAACAGATCAGCCTGGAATTTATCAGGCAGATGGATAAGATTGTTATGTGTGCCCTCTGATGGCGGATAGCTGTCGGATGAATCAGGCAGTCAGAGAATAAACAGGCTGCTGCAAAATGGCCGCTGTATACAGAATATGGAATCTGGCCCATGCGGGGCTCATGCATATCCTGTATATAAGCAGCATTCTGCAGCAGCCTGTTTGCTGATTTGCGGATCAGAGTCTGCTGTTAAACTGATATCCGGCGCCGGGGATTGTTAAAATGTAAGACGGATGTTCCGGATCCGGTTCTGTTTTTTTCTGAAGCCTGTTGATAAAAGAAATAATGCTGCTGTCATCAGGAGCGTGATTTTTCTCCCATATCCGTGCGGATATCTGTTTTTTGAAAAAATTTTTCCTTTGTTAAATGCAGGAAAAGAAAGCAAATCAAATTCTTTATCGGTCAGTTCCGCCTGCAGGCCGTTTACGGAGACAGTACGCCGTCTGTTGTCAATTGTCATTCCTTTGAGAATAATCTTATCCATGTCAAAGCCAGGAACAGGACAGAAGAAAGTATGGCGCCTGATCAGGGAATGGATACGGAATATCAGTTCATTAATTTTAAAAGGCTTTGCCAGATAGTCATCTGCTCCGGCAGGCGGGACAATTCCATTCCAGGTTCTTTTTCCCTGGTTCCGGTAAGCATGAGGACAGGCAGTTTAACTTTCTTACGGATTTTTTGCAAAAACTGGGAGACGTTTAAATCCGGCGTTTCGGTATAAAGGATAATAAGAGAATATTTATCTCTGTTGTTTGCTGTCATATCCAGACCCTCGGTTTCATTGCGGGCAATGTCCACTATATAATTTTCCTGCTCCACACATTTTTTATAAGTAAGCACAGAGATTTGCTGTCAGATATAAGAATAATTTTATCCATAATGCTCCTTAATCCCTTCCGTTGGATGTGCAGTTACAGTATAATGATACACCACAGACGGGAGATGTTCTATTCTGTTTCAGACATTTACCGGTATAATCCTGCCATTTTGCTGTATCTGTATGGGAAGGAATGGTTATATAAAAAGGTAACTATTCAGCCTTCGGCTTCATAATTACTGAATCCGGCCTGTTCCAGCTTGCCTTCGGCAAAGAGGCCGGATTCTTCTCAACCATTACACATTCTCACGGACTTTGCAGCAGGCGCAAAGTCCTGGGCTGAACTGTTACATAAAAAGTACTTATGTATAAATAAAACTGGATTTCGACACGTTACTATATTATAATGGGTGGAGTGTAAAGAGGTGCAGGAAAATGAAAACATATGAGGAAACCCTGGAATGGCTTTTGGACATTCCAAGATTTACAGGTAAAAATACACTGGAGCATACGAGAAAATTTCTGGCCCGGCTGGGAAATCCTCAGAACAGCTTCCAGGTCATACATGTGGCGGGCAGCAACGGAAAAGGAAGCGTCTGTGCATATATTGACAGTGTACTGCGGGCGGCAGGAAAGAGAACGGGGCTGTTTACCTCGCCTCACCTGGTTCGGCTGGAAGAAAGGTTTGCAGTGAACGGAAAGTATTGCGCCCCTCAGGAAGTGGTATGGGCAGCGGACCAGGCAGCACAGGCAGCGGCAGAACTGGAGAAAGAGGGGCTGCCCCATCCATCCTTTTTTGAATTCGTGTTTGCCATGGGCATGTTGATTTTTGCCCGTTATCAGGTGGAATATGCAGTGCTGGAAACAGGACTGGGCGGAAGGCTGGACGCCACCAATATAGTGGAACATCCGCTGCTTACCGTCATTACATCCATCAGTCTGGAGCATACGGAGATTCTGGGGGATACCCTCGAAAAAATCGCGGCAGAAAAAGCCGGAATTCTGAAAAATCATGTTCCCGTTGTGTACGATACTTCCTGTCCGGAAGGGGAAAAAGTAATTGCCGGGAGGGCGGATGAACTGAACTGTCCGAAGTATCCGGTAGACGGACAGAAAATTAAAATTTTATTAAACACAGGAAAAAAGATTGATTTTTTATATGATTCTGGTTATGATGTTATGGAAGTGGAGATTCCCTTTGGCGCTCCTTATCAGGCCCGGAATGCGGCATTGGCTCTGCAGGCGCTGGAATGTATAAGGGAAACAGAACACATCTCCGGAGAAGCAGTCTTACAGGGGATGGCAGGGGTCCGATGGAAAGGGAGAATGCAGGAAGTACAGCCGGGGGTTTATTTTGACGGAGCACATAACCCGGCGGGAATTGAAAAGTTTTTGGAGGCAGCAGGGCAGATTACGGAGGAATCTGCTGTTTTACTGTTTTCCATGGTGAAGGAAAAGGATTATGTACGTGCTGCGGAGCAGCTTCTTACCGGAAGAACCTGGGAGGAAATTATACTTACCACTGTCTCCGGTTCCCGCGGACTGACCAGTGGAATGCTCACAGAACTTTTTCGGAAGATTGC
Source organism: Lachnospiraceae bacterium JLR.KK002 (assembly GCA_036941025.1). NCBI lineage: Bacteria > Bacillati > Bacillota > Clostridia > Lachnospirales > Lachnospiraceae > Lachnospiraceae bacterium JLR.KK002. Next base: position 2,638,944 of record JAYMNP010000001.1, on the reverse strand, counting down.
AGAAGAGAAACATCAGAAGGTGAAAATCACGGGAATCGAGAATACGGAACAGGCATTTGCATATGCATTATCATGCAGGAAACCGGGGCAGAAACTGTTCTGTGCGGGCTCCCTGTATCTGATAGGTGAATTGGAAGAACTGACAGGAGGTATGCAGAGTGATTAATTTTGAAGAAGAATTGAAGAAATTTAAGCCCAGCCTGGAAGTGGAGGAGGCTGAGGACGCCATATATGACCGGGATCTGACCGATATGACGGATATTATGCAGGAGATTATCAGGGAGGCAAGACAGCGGTAGCAGAACGATTTTGAAGTAAGGAAAGGAAATCTATGGATTCTTATAATAAAATTATTCGTGTATCCAACGCGTTGTATAATGACGGACTGGAAAAAGCAAAAATAAGAGATCTGTCCGGAGCAGTGCAGTCCCTGAAGAAAAGCCTGCGTTTTTACAAAGCCAATATTCAGGCAAGAAATCTTCTTGGGCTGATTTATTATGAAATGGGAGAAGTGGCGGATGCTCTGAGCGAATGGGTACTCAGCCGGAGCCTGAAACCGGAGGATAATCCGGCGGAACGGTATCTGGAGGAGATTCAGTCCAACCGTTCCCAGTTAAATTCCGTCAACCAGACCATTAAAAAGTATAATCAGGCGTTGCTTTACTGCCACCAGGACAGCAGAGACCTGGCTATTATCCAGCTGAAAAAGGTGCTTTCCATGAATCCGGGGCTGGTAAAAGGCTACCAGCTTCTGGCTTTGCTGTATATGGAAGAGGGCAAATATGAACTGGCCCGGAAAGAACTGCGGACAGCGGCGGAAATTGATACGGGAAATATGACCACCCTTCGTTATCTGCGGGAGGTAAACCTGTATCTGCAGGGAGATTCCCAGCATGGAAAGGGAGGACGGAAAGAAAAGGAAGAAAAAGTATCCTCCTACCGAAGCGGAAACGAGACTATTATCCAGCCCACAAATCTGAAAGATAATTCTGCTGTAATGACCATTCTGAATCTGATTATCGGTGTGGTTATCGGTGTGCTGATTACCTGGTTTCTGGTCATTCCGGGGATTCGTCAGAATGCCATATCCGATGCGAAAAAGGCAGAACTGGCGGCCAATGACTCCCTTACCACCCGGAATCAGGAAATCAAAACTCTGGAAAATAAAATCGAAGAGCTGAATAAGCAGATTGAAAAGCAGGAAAGGGATTCCGATAACGCTCAGAAGATTGTGGACAGTTACGAGCAGCTTCTTGTGGCCTATGATGCCTTTGCTCAGCAGAATATACAGGGCGCGGGAGATACCATTGTAAATGTGGATTCCAAATTACTGGGAACTCAGGCGAAAGCAATTTATGAGACGCTGAATAATCAGGTAAATGAGCAGTATATTTCAGCAGTTTATGCTCAGGCAGAACAGGATTACCGGGCAAACCGTTTTCCGGAGGCAATTACCGGGCTGGAAAAGGTGGTACAGTCGGAGGAAGATTATAACGACGGGTATGCCATTTATTATCTTGCCCAGTCATATCGCCAGACCGGAGATATGGATAACGCAAAAAAATATTATCAGAAAATGGTGGAACTCCATCCTGGCACCTCGCGGGCCAGAAAATCCCAGCAATATCTGGATGAGATGGAGCAGCAGCCATAGAAAAGAGAATAGCAGGAAAGAGTACAAAAGACGTCATGACACCATGGCGTCTTTTATATGTTACAGGGCCGGCTCTTTTATGTGTTCAGGGCAGCTCAGGAAAGGAAGGGAAATATGGATTACAGATTTGAAAAAGACTACGGATGCCTGATTTTAAAAATGCCCAGGGAACTGGACCATCATCAGGCAGAAATTTTAAAGGAGGAAGCGGACGGACTGATAGTGAAATATCCGGTGCGCAGTCTGGTATTTGATTTTCAGGATACCTGTTTTATGGACAGCTCCGGTATCGGGGTAATTATCGGCAGGTGCAAAAATGTGCGTTTTTCCGGGGGCTTTGTGAAGGCAGTTCATCTGAACAGGCAGATAGAGCGGGTGTTTAAGCTGTCCGGTCTGCAGAAAATTATGGAAGTGGAACAGGAAGAAGGCTTATAAGGAGGATTTTATGGAACAGACAAAAAACGAGATGAAGATGGAATTTTCGGCGTCATCTTCCAACGAAGGTTTTGCAAGAGTTACGGTGGGCGCTTTTGTGGCGGAGCTGAATCCCACGGTGGACGAGCTTGCAGACATTAAAACGGCAGTCAGCGAGGCGGTTACCAACTGTATCATTCACGGATATGAGCAGAAAGGGGGCAGTATCTGGATTCAGTGCAGCACCAGAGGACAGCAGGTGGAGCTTTCCGTGATAGATACCGGAAAAGGAATTCAGGATATTGCACAGGCCAGAGAGCCCCTGTTTACTACCAAACCGGAACTGGAACGGTCCGGCATGGGGTTTGCATTTATGGAAGCATTTATGGACGAGGTGGAAATCATTTCCGAGCCGGGAAAAGGAACCTGTGTGACCATGCGCAAAACCATAGGAAAAGGATAGCGGAAGGAAAGGGTGAGATGGTGGAAAAGCAGTTTCAGACAGACAGGGAGGAATGTACATATAAAGAAAAACAGACAGAGAAAGAAAAGGTATGGGATTTGCTGGCAGCAGCCCATCAGGGAAATAAGGACGCCAGAGACCGGATGGTACAGAATAATATGGGGCTGGTCTGGAGTATTGTGCACCGGTTTTCCGGCAGGGGTTATGAACTGGAAGAACTGTTTCAGGTGGGCAGCATTGGCCTGATGAAAGCCATTGACAAGTTTGATCTGAACTTTGACGTGAAATTTTCCACGTACGCTGTTCCCATGATTACCGGGGAAATCAAACGGTTTCTGCGGGACGACGGAATGATTCGGGTGAGCCGGAGCCTGAAAGAAAGCGGTGCGAAAATAAAGCAGGCAAGAGAGAAACTGCAGGCATCCCTGAGCCGGGAGCCTACCCTGCAGGAAATTTCAGAAGAAACAGGATTTCCCAGAGAGGAGATTGTTATGGCGCTGGAGGCCAACGGAGAAGTGGAATCCATCTATAAGACATGTTCGCCTGCCGATGGAAAAGAGACCTGTCTGGCGGACCGTATCCCCCAGGAAAGGGACAGCCATGAAGTCCTGCTCAACCATATGTTGCTGGAACAGCTTATGGCAGACCTGGGGGATATGGAGCGCAGGCTGATTGAACTGCGGTATTTTGGTGAGAAAACCCAGATGCAGGTGGCCGGAGAACTGGGCATCAGCCAGGTACAGGTCAGCCGGCTGGAAAAGCGGATTCTGCTCAGAATGCGCAATCAGGTGAACTGAAGGGCGGATATCGAAAAAACGGAATCCTGTAAAATCCTCTGCGGATACCGGAAAAACGGAATTTTGTAAAATCCTCTGCGGATACCGGAAAAACGGAATCCTGTAAAATATTTTACGGAATATTTATTGAGAATCCGTCCCAGATTCCCACCGGGATGTCCTCACCGAAAGCATACTGCTCCATGGTTTCCTGCTTCGGCTGATATACCAGAACCTGTTTCCGGGCAGGGTCCACAATCCAGTATTCCAGAACACCTGCGGTACAGTATTTCAGAAGTTTTTTCATATAGTCCATGGATTTGCTTCCGGGAGAAACGATTTCAATAATCCAGTCGGGGGCGCCATGGCAGCCCTTTTCGTCCAGTTTGGAAGGGTCGCAGATAACAGAAATATCCGGTTCCACATAATTGAAACTGTCCTGGTTCAGGAATACGGCAAATGGAGCAGGATAAACTTCACATTTTCCATGATTTGATTCGATATAATTGGAAATTATCTGATTCAGCCTGCTTACCAGACGTTGATGAGTTCTGCCGGGCGGAGCCATATAGTAAATTTCTCCGTCAATCAGTTCTGCCCGCGTTCCGTCGGGCAATGCATAAATATCGTCCGTGGTATAAATTTGTTCCATGTTTAACGCATCCATGTAATCACCTTCTTTTTCTTTTATTATACACGTTTTTTTTACAGATTACCATATACAATTGAAAATGGAATTTTCGGATGAATAAATTCTGGATTAGATGGCATACTACTTCCAAAGATGGAAAAAGGATGTGAGAATATGAGTCGTAATCACAGTATTATTTATCGAATCTGTCTTCTGGCAGCAGTCATTCTTACCATTGCGGGGGGCATTTTCTATTATGTGAATTATGTGGAAAATCAGTCCACGGTAACGGAAGGGACGCTGGTTCGGAATACGGAAGGAATCACCGCGGCAGATTCCCGGAATGAGATCCCCTGCGAAGATATGGAAGAGGAAACAGCAGTGGAGAGCTTCCGGCCCTTTGGCAGCACGATAAAATCTGCATAGATTGGAGGAACCTATGGCGTCAAACTCAGATACCCTTTACCTGAAAACAGAGCAGAATGTACTGGTACGGGAGCCTTCCGTAACGTTAAAAGATATTGCGAAAATTACTTCCACCAATCCCTCTCTGGTCAGCAAATTAAAAAACATGAAAGTTTATACTTTTCATACTCCTGTAAATCAGAGCAGGAAAAAAAAGCAGGTGGAAGTATTTTCCGTCATGAAAATTATCGAACTCATAGGAAAAGAATTTCCCAATGTGGATGTTCAGAATATCGGGGAAAAGGATTTTGTTCTGGAATACGAACCGAAACAGGAGCCCAAATGGCTGCTGTACTTAAAAACAGCAGTGCTGTGCGTGCTGATATTTTTCGGCTCGGCATTTACCATTATGACCTTTAACAATGATGTGGGCGTAGGTGAAGTATTCGCAGATTTTTACCGGCAGGTAACGGGCACGGAGTCCAGTGGGTTTACTCCGCTGGAGGTATGCTATTCCATCGGGCTCTTTCTGGGAATCATGATATTTTTCAATCACGTGGGACATAAAAAAATCACCCATGACCCTACACCCATTCAGGTGGAAATGCGCACCTATGAAAAAGATGTGGACTCTACTTTTATAGAAAACTGCGGAAGAAAAGGAACCAGTAACGATGTGGATTAAACAGGTGTTTTTGGGCTTTATTGGACTGGCCGGCGGTTCTGCCATTGCAGCAGGAGTGTTCAGCTTTATCATTTCCATAGGGGTCGTTCCAAGGATTATTGGTAAAAGCCGTACAGCGACGGATATTATTGTCTATGAAAATGCAGTGGTTCTGGGCGGAGCGGTGGGAAATATCCTTTCCCTGTTTCAGATACAGGTGCCTCTGGGAATATGGGCAGTGGTTCTGTTCGGCCTGTCGGCCGGAATTTTTACCGGGTGTCTGGCGGTGGCGCTTGCGGAAATTTTAAATACTTTTCCCATTATGTTCCGACGTCTGGGAATCAAAGAGGGACTGAGCTGGATGCTGTTTTTCATGGCTCTGGGAAAAGCGCTGGGCGCACTGTATTTTTACTATAATCATATGCAGCAAATATAGTCAGGATGAAAGCGAGGTATGGACATGGCACAGGAAACCATGGAACAGAAGGAAAAGAAAAATCAGGAATATAATGAATACGTCAGACAGGTGACGCCCACCCATTCCCTTCCGGCCAATATGATAAAAGCATTTATTACCGGAGGAATTATCTGCATTGTGGGCCAGATTATTCTGAATCTTGCAACAGATACCTTTGGACTGGATAAAGAAACTGCCGGAAGCTGGTGCAGTATGCTGCTGGTATTTTTAAGTGTGCTGCTGACAGGATGCAATATTTATCCTTCCATTGCCAACTGGGGCGGCGCCGGAGCGCTGGTACCCATTACAGGATTTGCCAATTCCGTGGCGGCTCCGGCCATTGAATTTCAGAAGGAAGGCCAGGTATTCGGGATTGGCTGCAAGATTTTCACCATTGCCGGGCCGGTGATTCTGTACGGAATCTTTACCAGCTGGGTGCTGGGGCTGATTTACTGGGCCGGTATCAGTATGGGATGGTTCTGAAAAATTCCCAATATAAGGTATAATCTGCTGTTTTCCGGTCTATACTACTGTTATATGTCAGAGGAAGGGGAACATCATGGAAAATAAATACGATATGCCCATCGGACTGAGCTTCCAGCTTGGCCTGAATGAAAAAGCTCTGTCTGTCTATGCACAGATGGATGAATCGGAGAAAAAGCAGGTGGTGGAAGCTGCCAGAAATGTAACTTCCAAGGCAGAAATGCAGCAGCTTGTATCAGAACTGGAGCGCAATTTTCTGTGAAATTATATACGGACTGCAAATAAAAAAGATTTGGTGCGGAATCCCCGAACCAAATCTTTTTTCCGCTCATTCTTTTTGCGAAATAGCAATTGCGTACCGCCGGGTTTTATGATAGTATAAACGTGAAGTTTGGAAACCATGCGGACAGGCCGGTTTCCCTGGAAGCCGGACAGGAGGATTTGAGATAAAATGGAACAGTACAAGAAAGAATTTATAGAATTTATGGTAGACTGCCAGGTATTAAAGTTTGGCGAATTTGTTTTAAAGAGCGGAAGAAAATCTCCCTTTTTTATGAATGCGGGAGCTTATGTGACAGGGGCCCAGCTTGACAGGCTGGGAGAATATTATGCCAGAGCCATTCATGAGCATTACGGAGACGATTTCGATGTACTGTTTGGGCCTGCCTACAAGGGGATTCCCTTAAGCGTTGCCACTACCATGGCATACAGCAGGCTGTATGGAAAGGAAATCCGTTACTGTTCCAACCGGAAAGAAGTCAAGGATCACGGAGATACCGGAATTCTGCTGGGAAGTAAGCTGGCTGACGGTGACCGGGTGGTGATTATTGAGGATGTTACCACTTCCGGGAAATCCATGGAGGAGACGGTACCCATTATCCGGGCTCAGGCTCAGATAGAGATTAAGGGTCTGATTGTATCTCTGAACCGGATGGAGCGGGGAAAAGGGGAACAGAGTGCGCTGGAGGAAATCCGGGAGCTGTACGGTTTTGATACCAACGCCATTGTGACCATGGCAGATGTGGTGGAATGTCTGCATAATAAGCCATATAATGGAAATATATATATTAATGATGAAATGAAAGCGGCCATAGACCGGTATTATGCTCAGTATGGAGCAAAACAGCAGGAGGTTTGAGCATGAATGAGAAAATATACAAGACCATGAGTATTACAGGAGCCGGCAATATTGCCCTGGGCGTTGTTGCCCTGGTGAGCGGCATTGCCTGCGGCGTCCTGGCAATTGTGAGCGGAGCGAGAATCTTAAAGTGTAAAGCGGATATTATATTTTAAGGGTTGAAGAATTGAAAAATGATTATAAAAAAATACTCCGGATATGCAGCAGGATTATGTTCGGAGTCTATATTATTTGCCTGACATATTTTCTGTTCTTTGCGGAAAGTACGGGGCGTACTTTCGAGGGGAGAACTTATCATTACAATCTGGAGCTGTTTAAGGAAATCAGACGTTTCATTGTGCATCGCCATTCTCTGGGAACCAAAGCAGTGCTTTTAAATCTGCTGGGAAATATTGTGGCCTTTATTCCCTTCGGATTTTTTCTTCCGGTGCTGTATCCCAGGTGTCGTTCCTTTTTATATACCGTGTTTTTCAGTTTTGAATTCAGTCTGATGGTGGAGACCATTCAGTTAGTGTCCAAAGTGGGGAGTTTTGATGTGGACGATATGCTGCTGAACACCATTGGCGGTGCTTTGGGCTGCCTGATTTTTTACTGGATGAACCGAATAAGGAGAAGCTATGAGACGAAAGAAAAAAAACAGTTATAAATTTGCGGGGAAAAAGCATTCCAGGCGGGGGAAACTGTCCCTTTTCCTGGCAGTTCTGTCTGCCCTGATGGGGATTGGAATGGTGGTTTTTTCCATACGGAGCAGCGGAAATGCCAGCGTCTATATTGGAAGCGCAGGGCTGTTTGCATTGCTGATGACAATGGTGTCGCTGCTGATTGGGATTACAAGTCTGCGGGAAGAAAGCTATAAACTCTTTCCGGTGCTGGGAAGCATCTGTTCCGGCATTGTGCTGGCAGGCTGGATTATGATCTATATATCCGGTTTTTAACAGTCTTCGGAGCAATCAGAATATTCCGGAATGAACAGAGATGCGATTAGAGCACAGGCACATACGAACAGGAAAGGATGATTTTGTGGGTTATCGGGAAATATGGCAGCCATACCGGGAAGAAGTGGAGGAACGTTTTCTCCTGTGTATGGGACGACTGGAACAGATTGAGACAGAAGAAACAGTGCGGGAGCCGTACCGGGGTTATTTCCGACAGGCGGCGGCTCTTCTGAGAGAACTGGGCAGTCTGGAAGAAGAAATTTTCCAGGGCGGCTGGGAGCAGAAAAGCCTGGAAGAACGGGCGGAGGAGAACCGGAGGCTGTACCGGGAGGTGCTGCCGGAGCATTACGGGGCAAGTTATGCCAGCCCTGCGTATGCGGCGGAAAAGCTGGGAGAAGGATTTGGAAAGCTGCTAAGCGCGCTGTATGCAGATTTCCGTTCCCTGATTCCTTATGCATTTGAGAGCAGGATTTACGATATTACTATTTTCAGCGAACTGCTGGTGGAGATTTATAATGCCTTTGAGGGAGAAGAACTGCCGAAGGAGCGGGAAATCAGGCAGATGATATACTGGTTTTTCCATGATTACGGGGAAGTGTTTACGGAAACGGGCGTGCTGGCCCAGACCCGGCCGGAACTGGATTTTTATACCGGAATTATTATGGACAGCAATCTGGAGGATTTGGGGTATCTGTACCGCTACGGTGCTTATATTACTGACAATGAGAGAAAGACAGCAGAATTTCTGAACAGCCTGCCGGAGGAACAGATTCAGGCCATGGCAGATACCTGTACGGAGGGGTACCGCATTGGATTTGAAGTGACAGGAAAGGATTTGTCTAAAAAGAAATTCGTAGATTTGCGTTATCCCATTGGATTTGAGCGTATGATGCGGGCGGCGGTGAAAAATTTTGAGAAGATGGGCCTGCAGCCGGTGATGATGCGAAGCGCTGAGATTTCCTTTTCCGGCAGAGGGAACGGAAGCCGGTCGGTGGAAAGCACCTCTCCCAACCGCCAGTATGAGTATGACCACAAGGCTGACAGGGCAATGTATCTGGATAAATCGCTGGTGGAGCGCCGGCTGGAAGTGCTGAAAACTGCTTATGAGGCCCGGAAAACAGAGGCGGCCTGGTATGCCGGGCCTGCGGTGGTGGAGACCTTCGGGGAAACAGGCTTTGAGCCGAAGACCAGCCCTTATGCATGGCAGTATACGGAGAAGCAGCAGAAACTGAACGTATATTACGCGAACATGGCCACACAGATTACTAACAGTTATATTTAGGTAATTGCGAAACAAGTTCAAAATCTTGATTCCAATAGGGCAAAGGCCCGGTTGAGCCGGACTTACAGGAGGTGGATGTGGATAACAAGGATTTTAAGACATGAAAACAAAGCAGATAAGGATATCTGCCCGTGAAATGGTATGCGGTATGTAAGGTTATGCAATCAGAGGTTTTAAACTGCGGATATATTCATGCCTGTGCAGTTTATCAGCCACCATTACAGTAATAAGCTGGGTAATCCCGGCGAGAAGCAGGTCAGCATGAAGCGTTTTTTCATTCTGCGTTTTACGCCCGGCAACACAGAAGCTGTCCTTGAAATGGTTGATTGATTTCTCAACATTTACTCTGATCTTATAGGTGGAATCCCATCCGGCCGTACCGCGGAGTGTACCGGGATAGGCGCGCAGGTTTTTCTCGGGATAAATATAAAACATCCTGCCGCAGGGGGATTCCGTACAGGGATTTTCACAGTGGCAGACGCGTTTTGATTTCTTTGTAAGTTTGTTCCACTCCCATTTCATTTTCGGGCATACAAACTTCATGGTTGGCAGTCCGCAGCGGAGATGGGATTTGCTTCCTTCCCGTTTCATTGGAAGGGATGGGTCTTTGGGGCAGCAGGGGATGCCGTCCTTATTCAGCGGGCAGTCGGATTCCGGAAGGGAGATTCTGCCGTTGAGGGGAATGTAAGCTTTCTCAAAGGAAGCTTCCTGTAACAGGTATTTGTAGATTTCAATGGAATCAAATGCGGCGTCTCCCAGAAAAGTTTTCGGATTGATAAGCGGATGCTTGCGAAAGAAATCCTTTAAAGTGGGAATCAATGCCCTGGAATCGGCAAGACTCTTATCTTCATCCGGGGAATCAGATTTTTTTCCAACAATGATGTCAGGATGAGCCGCAAGAAAGTCCTTGTTATAAAAGGAAATATCCCGGACAATGCCGAGTCCGTTGGTAATAATACCGAATTTATAAGCATAACAGAAATGCCCGTTAATGTACATCTGCTGAATGGCTGGATTGGCGGCAGCATGGGAAGGCATGGAGCCGTAGGCGGCTTTATAAGGGTCAAAGGAATCGTCCATCCCTTTTGCTTTTTTGAAGGCTTTCAGCTGTTTGATGATACGGTTGGCATATTTGGGATTGTTTTCTGTAACCCATGCCTCAATGCCGGAGGTGTCAAAGAGAAGCATGGAAGCTTTCTGTGTATCAATACAATGGCAGATCGGTTCGGTCAAGTCAACAAGATGATCGAACATGGATTGTAAGTCCGATAAAAAATCCTGTTTGAACCGGGTGAATTTAGAGGCATCCGGGACAACATCAAAGCCGCAGAAGTCCCGCAGTTCCTGGGAGTATTTCAGGAATACGATCAGCAGGGATGTTGTTGGGATTGAGAAGATGAGCTGTAATAACAGAGCCCTGAGCATCGGATAAAGCAGATGCTTACGGGGCCTGCCAGTGGCAGCATGGAAATGAGAAATAAAGGACACTGGGACAATTTCATCTAAGTTGATGGTATTTTCGAGAAGTGCAAGGAACTGATATTTATCATTATCAAATTTATTTTGGCAATCGGTAAAAATATCTGCCAAAGAGAGCTGTTTGTATGTTATCATGTAGGTACAACTCCTTTACTGGTGGATATGGTTGATTGTTACTCGGCATCTCAATTTTACCACAAACCAGTGAGGAGTTGTTTTATTTTGTAACAAAGAGAATCCCGTATTTATGTGGGTTCTGGCGTTTCGCAAACGCCTAACAGTTATATTAAGGGAGAGGAGCGCAGCTTTACCATTATCGCCTATCCCATACCGGAAATCGGCCCGGATTATCCGGAAATCTTTGCAAAAACCGTGGAAGTAAATACGCTGGATTATAAATTATATCAGGAAATGCAGCAGAAAATCATAGATGTGCTGGACGAGGGCGAATCTGTGCGGATTACGGGAAAAGGAGAAAATCATACGGATCTGACCGTTGCTCTTTATCCCCTGAAGGACAGAAGCCGGGAGACTGCCTTTGAAAACTGTGTGGCGGATGTGAATATTCCGGTAGGGGAAGTATTTACCTCTCCGGTGCTGAAAGGCACCAACGGGCGTCTCCATGTGACTCAGGTATATCTGAGCGGCCTGAAATATCTGGATTTGGATCTGGAATTTAAGGATGGTATGATTTGCAGCTATCACTGCAATAATTTTAAGACAGAGCAGGAGAATCTTGCATTTTTAAAGGAAAACCTGCTGAAACACCATGATACCCTTCCGTTGGGAGAATTTGCCATCGGAACCAATACCACTGCTTACCGGATGGGTATTGACTATCAGATTCAGGACAGGCTGCCCATTCTGATTGCGGAAAAGACAGGGCCTCATTTTGCAGTGGGAGACACCTGTTACAGCTGGGCGGAGGATACGCCGGTGTTCAATCCTGATGGCAAAGAGATTGTGGCCAGGGATAACGAAGTGTCCATACTGCGGAAAGAAGATCCGCAGAAAGCATATTTCAGCTGCCATACGGATATTACCATTCCCTATGATGAGCTGGACCGGATAACGGTGCAGAAAAAAGACGGAACCTCTGTGGATGTAATCCGGAACGGAAAATTTGTGGTTCCGGGGACAGAACTGCTGAATAAACCTCTGGAAAAGTGTACGAAAGGATGAAAAGATGGAGGAGAAAAAATGTAATGAAACTGCAGGTGCAGTTGCTGTGAAGGTGCGGACGTACAGTGAAAAACCCGCCCGTGACGCCAAAGCAAATCATACGGTACTTCTGCTGATGACACTGATGGAGATACCTGTTGTGCTGGCCCTGTTTATTCAGTTTGGCTCGAAGGAGATTTCCAGCGGGAAACCTGCAATTATACCTGCAGTGATTTTGCTGGCTGGAGGGGCTGTCTGCTGGGGCATGTATCTGAAAGAAAAATCTTCGGAGCCTTTAAGGTATGTAATTCTGGGCTGTTTTCTGATTGGCTGGGGTTACCTGATGGTGACAGGAAAAAGCCTTATGATTTTCAGTTATGTTATCCCCATAATGATTTCACTGATTCTTTATTACGACAGGAAATTTGAAAAACGGGCATTTGCGGGAATTATGGGAATTATGATACTGCGGGGTATTGTGCTGGCGGCAACAGGGCAGCTTCTGGGGGATGACCTGACATTGGTGAGCGTCTGTACCGGGATTGTCATAACCTTTTCCTATAATGTAACAGCAAGGACTGCTAAAAATTTTGACCATGACACCATCTGGTCCGTAAAAGATCAGCAGGCAGTGCAGAATACCATGATGGAAGATATTCTCAGAATTTCAGAGGCGGTAAAGTCAGAAGTGGAGCAGACGGACGGGCTGGTGGAAAATCTCAGGGATTCTTCTCAGGTGGTACATAGCTCCATTCAGGAAATTTCCATCAGCACCCAGCTGACCGCGGAGAGCGTGCAGGAACAGACCACAATGACTTCCAGGATCAAAGACGCCATCGGAGAAACAGCGGAAAATGCCAGAATCATGGTAGAGGCGGCGGAAACTTCCGCCCGTATGGTGGAGGAAAGCATGGAGCTGATTAACCGTATGCGTGCCAGTGCGGAAACTATTGGAAAGACCAATACCCGTGTGGCTCAGTCCATGTCTCAGCTTCAGGATAAGGCCAGGGAAGTGCAGCAGATTACGGAAGTTATTTTTGAAGTTTCCAGTCAGACGAACCTGCTGGCTTTGAATGCATCTATTGAAAGCGCCAGAGCGGGAGAGGCAGGAAAAGGATTTGCAGTGGTGGCAGACCAGATTCGGGAATTATCGGAACAGACCAGAAAATCCACGGAGCAGATTGCAGGCATTATACAGGAACTGAATACAAACGCTCAGGATGCGGTAAGTATTGTGGGTGTTTCCATTGAGGCCATGAGCCAGCAGAATGAAATGATTGAACATGCGGCAGGGGGATTTACGGCAATCCGGGACAATGTGGAAACTCTGACCCGGCGGATTTCCGATATAGATTCCAAAATTGAAAATCTGGTGCAGTCCAACGATACCATTATCGAGAGTATCAGCCAGTTGTCTGCCACCAGTCAGCAGGTATCCGCAAGCGCACTGGAAGCGGAAGAACGCAGCCAGCAGAATGAAGCGGAGGCCCAGGAGGCAAAGAAACGGTTAAACAGCGTACAGGAAATTGTACAGGGTTTTGCAAAATATCAGGATTCGTAAACAGCTTACTATATAAAGGAGAAAAGTTATGGCAAAAGTTGGAATTGTTATGGGCAGCGACTCAGACATGCCGGTAATGGCAAAGGCGGCGGATATTCTGGAAGAACTGGGTGTGGAATATGAAATGAAAATTATCTCGGCCCACAGGGAGCCGGATGTGTTTTTTGACTATGCAAAGACTGCAGAGGAAAAAGGATTTAAGGTAATTATTGCGGGAGCAGGGATGGCAGCACATCTTCCCGGTATGTGCGCTGCAATTTTTCCCATGCCGGTGATTGGCATTCCCATGCATACCACTTCTCTGGGAGGACGGGATTCTTTGTATTCTATCGTTCAGATGCCTTCCGGAATTCCCGTTGCCACCGTGGCAATTAACGGAGGGGCCAATGCGGGCCTTCTGGCGGCAAAAATTCTGGCAACCTCAGATGAAGGGCTGCTGGGAAGATTAAAGGATTATTCCCGGAAACTGAAGGAGCAGGTGGAAGCAAAAGACGCACGTTTGCAGGAAGCAGGATACAAAAATTATAAATAAACGGAGGAAAGAGAATGGATTACAAGAATTCAGGCGTAGACATTGAAGCAGGTTATAAATCTGTGGAGCTGATGAAAAAGCATGTGCAGCAGACCATGCGTCCGGAAGTCCTCACAGGTCTGGGCGGATTTTCCGGTGCATTTTCCATGGAAAAGTTCAAAGATATGGAAAAGCCCACGCTGGTGTCCGGTACGGACGGTGTGGGAACCAAGCTGAAACTGGCATTTTTGCTGGACAGACATGATACCATCGGCATTGACTGTGTGGCAATGTGTGTCAATGATATTGCCTGTGCAGGAGGAGAGCCATTGTTTTTCCTGGATTATATTGCCTGCGGAAAAAATTGTCCGGAAAAGATAGCTACCATTGTAAGCGGTGTGGCAGAAGGCTGTATACAGAGCGACGCGGCGTTAATCGGAGGGGAAACGGCGGAAATGCCCGGTTTTTATCCGGAAGATGAATATGATCTGGCAGGGTTTGCAGTGGGCGTTGTGGATGAAAAAGACATCATCACCGGAAAAGACCTGAAAGCCGGGGACGTGCTCATCGGCATGGCCAGCTCCGGCGTTCATTCCAACGGATTTTCCCTGGTGCGTAAAATCTTTAAAATGGACAGGGAAACGCTGGATACATACCATGAAGAACTGGGAAAAACACTGGGAGAGGCCCTGCTGGCCCCCACGAAAATATATGTAAAGGCTCTGCGCTCCGCGAAAGAGGCAGGCGTCCGGGTGAAAGCCTGCAGCCATATTACCGGAGGCGGATTCTATGAAAATGTACCCAGAATGCTGCCGGAAGGCAAACATGCGGTCATTGAGAAAAACAGCTATGAAGTTCCGGCCATTTTTAAAATGATGGCACGGGAAGGCAACGTGGAAGAAAAAGTGATGTACAATACCTATAATATGGGCATTGGCATGATGCTGGCTGTGGATGAAGCAGATGTGGAGAAGACACGAAAAGCCATTGAGGCAGCGGGAGAGACATCTTATATTATCGGAAAAGTGGAAGATGGAGAGAAAGGGGTAACCTTATGCTGAAGATAGCAGTCTGCGTGTCCGGCGGCGGCACCAATCTGCAGGCCATACTGGACGGGATTGATGAGGGGACTATAACAGATACCTGTGTTGCGGCGGTGATTAGCAACAATCCCGGCGCTTATGCCCTGGAGCGGGCGAAAAACCACGGAATCGAAGGGGTATGCATTTCTCCGAAAGAGTTTCCGGACCGGGAAAGTTTTAACCGGGCCTTTCTGGAGAAGCTGGACAGCTATCAGGTGGATCTGGTGGTGCTGGCGGGATTTCTGGTGGTGCTGCCGGAATCCATGATACAAAAATACCGGAACCGGATTATCAATATTCATCCCTCCCTGATTCCCTCTTTCTGCGGAACGGGGTATTACGGACTGAAAGTCCACGAAGGGGCCCTGGCCCGCGGCGTGAAAGTGACGGGAGCAACGGTGCATTTTGTGGATGAGGGGACGGATACCGGGCCCATTATCCTGCAGCAGCCGGTGGCTGTGGAACCGGAGGACACGCCGGAGACCCTGCAGCGGCGGGTGATGGAGCAGGCCGAGTGGAAGATTCTGCCCCAGGCCATAGATTTGATTGCCAGGGGAAAGGTTCATGTGGAAAATGGGAAAGCTGTGATTCTGGAGCAGCCAAAAAGGAGGAAGTTATGAGAGTACTGATTGTAGGAAGCGGCGGCCGGGAACATGCCATTGCAGCAAGCGCGGCCAGAAGCCCCAGAGTGGATAAAATATACTGTGCGCCGGGAAATGCGGGGATTGGGCAGATTGCGGAGTGCGTGCCCATCGGAGCCATGGAATTTGAAAAGCTGGCTGATTTTGCAGAAGATGAAAAAATCGATTTTACCATTATCGGCATGGACGACCCGCTGGTGGGCGGTGTGGTGGACGTATTTGAGGCCAGAGGTCTGAAAGTATTCGGCCCCCGGAAAAATGCCGCTATCCTGGAAGGCAGCAAGGCCTTTTCCAAGGATTTGATGAAAAAATACAACATTCCCACTGCAGGTTATGAGACCTTTGATGATCCTGCAAAGGCCCTTGCATATCTGGAAACGGCCAGAATGCCCATTGTGCTGAAAGCCGACGGGCTCGCTCTGGGCAAAGGGGTGCTCATCTGCAATACGCTGGAGGAAGCGAAAGCAGGGGTAAAGGAAATTATGGAGGATAAGAAGTTCGGAGACGCCGGGAACCATATGGTGGTGGAAGAATTTATGACGGGCCGGGAAGTGTCCGTGCTGTCCTTCGTGGACGGGAAAACCATCCGGATTATGTCTTCGGCTCAGGACCATAAACGGGCGAAAGACGGAGACCAGGGCCTGAACACCGGAGGTATGGGAACCTTTTCTCCCAGTCCCTTCTATACGAAGGAAGTGGACGAGTTCTGCCATAAATATATCTACCAGGCCACGGTGGACGCCATGGCTGCAGAGGGACGTCCTTTTACCGGAATTATTTTCTTCGGCCTGATGCTGACGGAAGAAGGACCGAAGGTGCTGGAGTATAACGCCCGATTCGGCGACCCGGAAGCTCAGGTGGTACTGCCCAGAATGAAAAACGACATGATAGAGGTGATGGAAGCCTGCGTGGAAGGCAGACTTTCCGAGATTGATTTGCAGTTTGAAGACAATGCGGCGGTCTGCGTGGTGCTGGCTTCCGACGGATATCCCGTTTCCTACGAGAAAGGATTTGAAATCCGGGGGCTGGAGAAATTTGACTCAGAAGACGGATATTACTGTTTCCATGCGGGAACAGCCGAAAAGGACGGGAAGATTGTCACCAATGGCGGCCGGGTACTGGGCGTCACCGCCAAGGGAGCTGATTTGAAAGAAGCCCGAGCCAATGCCTGTAAGGCCACGGAATGGGTGGAATTTGACAATAAATATATGCGCCATGATATTGGAAAGGCCATTGACGAGGCATAAAACAGGACAGAAAGCAGGTGATGATATGCTCGGCAGCGCCGGGACTTTGCAGCCGATTCTGGATGATTTCAGAGAAGTACAGGAACGTATGCTGCTGGCGGAACAGGAACATGCAGAGGAAACCTATGCAAAACTGAAGAAAAAGTATGTTTCCCTGAAAGAGCTGCTCCTGTTACTGGGCATACATCCTGCCAATCTGGATAAAATCAAAGAATAGCATATGGAGAAACGGGACTGTTTTTGTGCAGTTCCGTTTTTTACTTCTTCGGCGTCCGGATACCTGCTTCCCTGTTAAGGACTTCCCGAAGCTCCGTCAGATTCTGGTCACACAGGACCATCTCGTGGTTCTCAGCGGTATATACTAATGCTTTTGCGGGTTTTGACCGTGGGAACAGCACTGCGGAAATCAGAATGTTGGTATCTGCAAGTAACTTCAATCTTTTCCCTTTCCGTAACGTACTTCATCAACCAATACCTGTACATCATCCTCATTATATACGCCCATCTGTTCGGCAACGCCCTCAAATGCTTTCTGGGCTTTATAAATTGCCTGTGCAGAAGCGTTATAGATGACGACCTTGCCGCCTGGCTTCTGGAAGAAAAGTATCTTGTCGCCAGATTTCAGACCAGGCAGGCGGCGTATCTCGGCAGGCATGGTAATCTGCCCATTGGCAGAGATTTTTGCTAAGTTCATGTAAACCATCCTTTCTTATAGCTGTACCGTTTGGCACAGTCGGATATACAGAATTCTTGAAATCTAAAGAATATTTTAGGCTTCTATCTCTATTATATCCAAAAACCAGAGAAAGTAAATGGATTTCAAAAAGATGTTTGTATCAGGTGTTCGCTGGCAATTTATCACTTAGGCATCCGATGGAAAACTGTATGTATCTGCACTCGGCCTGGCAATGGAAACAAACCCTGCTATGCAGCTATATGGTACGTAGCCGGAAAGGGATTGAAATGCTGGTTAATCTGCTCAACATAGCTTTACTGTACAATGAAACTGCTGCCATACCAGGATGAGGCATTCAAAGTATCATAAAGAAAGCGTACAGGATTTCAGGTCTGCACTCAGCGAAAGGATACGACAGGAGGTATTTTTTGCCAATCTCTGTTCTTCCGTTGTTTTTAACCGATTTAAGGAAATCTTAATAGTTTAAATAAAAATAAAACAGGAATTTTCAGAAAGTCTCTGCTATAATGGAACAGATAAATGACTTTTCGCCATGTCCGTACCGGAATATCACGGCATGGTTAAGTGCAATGAGATAAACGCCCCAATCAGGAGATGAAAATATATGAAGGACAGAATTTTAGTGGTAGATGATGAAAAGGAAATTGCCGATTTGGTTACCTTTTATCTGGAAAGCGAAAATTTCGAGGTGATTACCTGTTATACTGCTGAAGACGCATTGGAGCAGGTGAAGGGAACCCGGTTTGACCTTGCCATTCTGGATATTATGCTGCCGGGCACCAGTGGATTTGAGATTTGTAAGAAAATCCGGGAAACATGTACATATCCCATTATTATGCTGACCGCAAAGGATGAGGAAATTGATAAAATCCGGGGACTGATGCTGGGAGCGGACGATTATATGACGAAACCCTTCCGGCCTCTGGAGCTGGTGGCCCGCGTGAAAGCGCAGCTTCGCCGCTATAAACGTTATAACCAGCCTCAGACTCCGGATGGACAGGATAATTCCCTGCTGGTGCACGGCGGGCTGATTATAAATGTGAAAACCCATGAATGCCGCCTGGATGAAAAACCCCTGGTGCTGACGCCCACAGAATTTTCCATTCTGAAAATTCTCTGTGAACGCAAGGGGGAAGTGGTCAGCTCAGAAGATTTGTTCCATGGAGTGTGGAAGGATGAATATTACAGCAAAAGCAACAATACCATCACGGTACATATCCGCCATCTGCGGGAAAAAATGAAAGATTCCGTGGAACATCCAAAATACATAAAAACAGTATGGGGAGTGGGTTATAAAATTGAAAACTGAAGAAAGAAAGGATTTCCATGATTCAGAGCAGAGGCAGAAGACCATGGGATTTCGGATTTTTGGATTCTGGAAAAACAGAAAAAGCAGGAAAAAGAAAAATTCCGTCTATTCCAGACTGAGATTTAAGATTTTCATGCAGACCTTTGCCATGGTGATACTGACTTTTTTGATTATCTTTACCTTTTACAGCCGGTTTTGGTTCCGCCGGGTGGGGGACTGGATTGTAAAATTCCTGCAGGACGCCTTTCGTCTGGACTACGAAGATGCGCTGAATATTTACCAGTATGGACTCAGAGAAAATTCCAGCCTGATTATTTTCGGAGCAGTGGCAGTGTGCTTTTTACTGCTGTTTCACTTTTCCCTTTCCTGGTTTGTGCGGTATTTTAACGAGATAGACGAAGGAATTGACCGTCTGATTCAGGGAGATAACCGGGAAATCACCATGTCGCCGGAAATGGCGCCTATGGAGCGGAAGCTGAATGTACTGCGTCAGACTCTGGAAAAGAGGGAACTGGAAGCAAAGCTGGCGGAGGAGAGAAAAAATAATCTTGTGATGTATCTGGCCCACGATATCCGCACGCCTCTGACCTCGGTGATTGGTTATCTGAGCCTTCTGGAAGAAGCGCCGGATATGCCGGAGGAACAGAAGGCCAAATATGTGCATATTACACTGGAGAAGTCAAACCGGCTGGAACAGTTAATCAATGAATTTTTTGAAATTACCAGATATAATATTCAGGAAATTGTGCTGGAAAAAGAAAAGATTGACCTCTATTATATGTTGCTGCAGATGATAGAAGAATTCTATCCGGTGCTGGAAGAAAAAGGCAATAAAGCGGTGCTTCACAGTGATGAAAATGTGACGGTCAGCGGGGATCCGGTGAAGCTGGCGCGGGTATTCAACAATATCCTGAAAAATGCCGTTGCCTACAGTTATCCCCATACACAGATAGACATTCTGGTGCAGGAAATTCCTCCGTCAGAAGAATCTGCAGGGGAAATTATAATTCGCTTCCGAAATCAGGGGAAAACCATTCCAAAAGAAAAACTGACAGCTATTTTCGATAAATTTTACCGGATGGATGAAGCCAGAAACTCCGATACGGGAGGCGCCGGTCTGGGGCTTGCCATCGCAAAGGAAATTGTGACCATCCATGGCGGGCGGATTTTTGCCGAGAGTGAAAAAGGGCAGATTACATTCCAGGTGGAACTGCCGGGGGACTGAGTGCTGTCTTTTGGCTCAGTGTCCTCCCATTTGCCCTCATATGGTCGCTTTATTCTTTGATTTCATCAATATCCGTAAGATTTACGCCGGATACGTTTAATATGGCTTTTAATACCAGATATTCTCTTTTTAATTCGGTATATGTTTCTGTGGCACTTTCTTTTTTTGCCAATGCCATATATCGCTGAATCTTTTTGAAATCATCTATGGCAGTTTTCCCCTTTACTTTATATTTTGTGCCATGTGGTATCCGGAATAGAAACCGTTTATCAGAAAACGGCGGAAAAAGATATAAAATTTAAAGAATTCTTAGGATTTTCCCAGGAAAGAAACAGCAGAATCTTAAAACAAGTCCATATGATATCCGGTAAAATAGAAATAACAGGAATTGCCGGATGACGGTTTTGTCATGGAAAAGTCACCGGCCTGTCATGTTGGGCGGGTAAGATAGACAGTAATCAGAACAGGCAGTTGCCTGTGATAATCAGAAAGATAAAAGGAGAAGAGCTTATGAAAGACAAAAACAGGAAAAAAATAGCCGTATTGTTCGGAGGATGTTCCAGCGAATATGAAGTTTCCCTCCAGTCAGCATATGCGGTGCTTACACATACGGACAGGGAAAAATACGATTTCATTCCCGTCGGAATCACCAGAGAGGGCAAATGGTATCTGTACCGGGGAGATATTACCCATATTCCCGGCGATAACTGGTATGATGAAAAACAGTGTATTCCGGCAGTGGTTTCTCCGGACAGAAATCTGCATGGTCTTATACTGTTTCTGAACCAGGGGACAGAAACCATTGCGCTGGACGGGGCGCTGCCCGTTCTTCACGGCAAAAACGGAGAAGACGGAACGGTGCAGGGAGTGCTGGAACTGGCAGATATTCCGGTTATTGGCTGCGATACCATGAGTTCCGCAGTCTGTATGGATAAAGATACTGCCCACCGGCTGGCCGGCGCTCTGGGTGTAAAGGTGCCCCGGTCATACACTGTTTTCAGAGCAGAATTACAGGAAGCAGGACAGTTGGAAGAACTGGGCCGGAAGCTGGGATATCCGTTGTTTGTAAAGCCTCTGCGGGCAGGCTCTTCCTTCGGCATTACAAAAGTGGGTAAGCCTCAGGAACTGCAGGCAGCGGCGGAACATGCTTTTGCATATGATTCCCGGATTATTCTCGAAGAAATGATACGGGGATTTGAAGTGGGATGTGCAGTGCTGGGAACGGAGGAGCTGCTTGTGGGTGAAGTGGATGAAATCGAATTGTCGGAAGGATTTTTTGACTATACGGAAAAATATACCCTGAAATCCTCCAAAATCCATGTACCTGCCCGGATTTCTCAGGAACAGGCAAAAGAAGTGAAAGAAACTGCAAAAATACTCTACCGGGGCCTGGGCTGCAGTTATTTTGCAAGAGTGGATATGTTCCTGACGCCGGAGGGGGAAATTTATTTTAACGAAATCAACACCATTCCGGGATTTACCTCCCACAGCCGTTATCCCAATATGATGAAAGCCGCGGGCATTTCCTTTGAGGAACTTCTGGGCAGATTGCTGGAACTGTAGAAAGCAGGTGGGGAAATGATGTTGGAAAAAACAGCATGGTTCACAGGATGACGGAAAAATGGGAGGATTTATGAAACAGAGAAAAAATTATGCGGCTATTGATAATTTCCGGCTGGTTGCCGCCCTTTTGATTGTTGCCATTCATACAGGGCCTCTGGAATCCTTTCACAGTACGGCGGATTTTCTTGTAACTTACTGTGTTGGGAGAATTGCAGTTCCTTTTTTTCTGATGGTGACGGGATTTTTTGTGCTGGCACCTTATCAGAAAAGTATGGGGCGTTCCTCTTATCAGGCAGAGAAGGCGGCAGGGAAATTATGGAAATTTCTGAAAAAAACAGCTCTCCTGTACGGAGCAGCCATATTGCTGTACCTGCCGGTGATGATTTATGCAAAACAGTGGAATAACAGTCCGGGGGAATGGCTGAAGGAGCTCTTTTTCGACGGGACGTTTTACCACCTCTGGTATCTTCCGGCAGTGCTGACGGGCTGTATACTGCTGGCGGGGCTGCTGTCTGTGTGCAATCCTCCGGTTATCTCCCTGACTGTACTTGTGCTGTATATCATTGGAACCGGAGGGGACAGCTATTATGGGCTGCTCAGTCAGGCGCTCCCTGTCAAAATTTTTTATGAAGGAATTTTCACGGTCAGTTCCTATACCAGAAACGGAATTTTCTTTGCACCCATGTTTTTGTGGATGGGAGTGATTATCGCCAATGGAAAAATCAGAATGTCCGGACAGACAGCGTTGACAGGATTTCTGATTTCCATGGCAGGTATGATGGGAGAAGGCCTGCTGTCTTTCAGTCTGGAATGGCAGAAGCATAACAGTATGTATCTTCTGCTGCCTGTGGTAATGTTCTTCCTGTTTGAACTGCTGCTCTCGGCGGAGGGGACTTTTACAATCCCCATGGTGCGGGATGTGTCCATGTGTGTATACATCATTCATCCCATATGCATTATTCTGGTGCGCGGACTGGCGGGAGTGCTGAAACTCACAGATATTTTTGTGGAGCAGTCTTTGATTCACTATCTGACAGTGTGTGCACTTTCACTGGTTCTGTCCGTCGGAATTGCCCTGGGGATGCAGGCATTCCGCAATCGGGCAGATGCGGCTCCCGGTTATTTTCGGTAGTTCATGTACGACGCGAAAAGGAGGCAATTATGTATCAGAAAGGACGGGCCTGGATTGAACTGAATATGGAAAATCTGAAACACAATACGGAACAGTTCCGGCGTCTGCTTCCGTCAGACTGCGCCCTGATGCCGGCGGTGAAGGCCAATGCCTACGGACATGGCGCCCTGCCCGTTTCCAGGGCCTTGCAGCAGCAGGGAGTAAACAGCTTCTGTGTGGCCTCCGTGTCGGAAGGAATTGAACTTCGTCAGGGAGGGATAAACGGAGAAATACTGGTACTGGCTTACACCCATCCCGGACAGTTCGGCGATTTGATTACATATGATCTGACCCAGACTGTGGTGGACGGAAATTATGCACAGGAGCTGCAGCGTGACGGTCGAAGATTCACGGTTCATGTGGGAATCGACACAGGTATGCACCGTCTGGGGGAACGATGGGAGAATCTGGAGGAAATTGTAAAAATTTTCCGGACGCCTAATCTGAAGGTCACCGGGCTTTTCTCCCATCTGTGCGTGTCAGACGGACAGACGCAGGCAGAACGGGCCTATACGCTGGAACAGGTGCGGCATTTTGAATATGTGGTGGAAGAACTGCACCGCAGGGGAATCCATGATTTCAAATGCCATCTGCAGGGAAGCTACGGCATTCTGAATTATTCGGAGCTGTGTTTTGACTATGCCAGAGCCGGTATTGCCCTCTATGGCATTCTCAGCGGAAAACATGACAGGGTAAATGCTTCTGTGGAGCTGAAACCGGTACTTTCTTTAAAGACCAGAGTGGAAAGCGTAAAAATGCTGTATCAGGGAGAGCGGGCCGGATACGGACTGACTTACCGTACGGGAGGAAACCGGAAAATCGGTGTGCTGTCCATCGGATATGCCGACGGTGTGCCCAGAACCCTGTCCAACTGCGGTTATGTACTCTGCAATGGCAGACCGGCTCCTGTGATAGGACGAATCTGCATGGACCAGATGACGGTGGATTTGAGCGAGGTTCCCCAGGTAAAAGCAGGGGACGAAGCCGTACTGATTGGAACCTCCGGCAATCTGGAAATCCGGGCGGAAGACCTTGCACACTGGACGGGCACCATCACCAATGAAATTTTAAGCCGGATGGGAGAGAGGCTGGAGCGGGTGACGGAGTAAAATCCCTCCGGCGGGCTCACTCTTATGATTGAGGGGGACAGGGGATTTAATTCTTTACAGGGCCTGGGAATATTGATATACTTGGAATACTTATTGAATATATCGAAGATACAGAAGGAGCCTGAGAGAATGATGCTGGAAAATTTTCCGTTGGAACAGATTGTGGAGCCGCTGCTGGAGTGGTTTCGGGAAAATGCCCGGATACTGCCCTGGAGGGAGACGCCCACCCCTTACCGTGTGTGGGTATCGGAAATCATGCTGCAGCAGACGAGAGTGGAAGCGGTGAAACCGTATTTTGAGCGTTTTATAAAAGCCCTGCCGGATGTGCAGGCGCTGGCGGAGTGCGAGGAAGACCGCCTGCTGAAACTGTGGGAAGGGCTGGGGTATTATAACCGGGTGCGGAATATGCAGATTGCGGCCAGAACCCTTATGGAGGAATACGACGGGGAGCTTCCGGCAGACTATGAAGAACTTCTGAAATTAAAAGGAATCGGCCATTATACGGCCGGGGCCATTGCTTCCATTGCCTGTAAAATTCCCGTCCCCGCAGTGGACGGAAATGTGCTTCGGGTCATTGCCAGAGTATCGGCAGACGATTCCGATATTATGAAACAGTTTGTACGGACCAGGGTGGAACAGTCTTTACAGCGTATTATACCGGAGCATCACGCCAGTGATTTCAATCAGGCTCTGATGGAACTGGGAGCTACCGTCTGTCTGCCGAACGGTGCGCCTCTCTGTGAAAAATGCCCCTGGGGTGCCTTCTGTGAAGCCAGGAAAGACAGTCTCTGGCAGAACCTTCCGGTAAAAAGCCGACCGAAGCCCAGGCGGATTGAGGATAAAACAGTCTTCATTATCCGGGACGGAGAAAAAATCGTACTGCATAAACGGCCGGCCAGAGGCCTTCTGGCCGGAATGTATGAATTCCCAAACACAAAGGGCCATCTGACGGAGGAAGAAGCCCTGCAGTGGGTGAAAGAGCAGAAGCTGCAGCCCATCCATATCCGGAAACTGGAGCCGGCAAAACATATCTTTTCCCATGTGGAATGGCATATGACCGGATATATGATTCGGGTGGATGAGCTGGCGGAAAACACCAGCGGTATGCTGTTCGTAGAGACAGGGGAAACGGAAGAACAGTACCCTGTTCCGGCGGCATTTTCCGCTTATACCAGATACATGGATATCCGGCTGGGAAACGAGCGTTTTGAAAATGAACGGGATTTGGGAAAAATGTGAAAAGCAGGGGGAAAACAGCGGAAAAATGTGATATATAGAAGGAAAACAGCAGGAAAAATGTGATATACAGAGGTTGAAACACCGGGAAAAATGTGATACTCTGGTTCTGACAAAGCAAATAAGAGAGGATTATAATATGGAATTGCTGAAAAGAAAGACAGATAAAGTATTGCTGCAGTGGAAAAATAATCCGGAACGTTTGCCGCTGATTGTAAAAGGAGCCAGACAGATTGGAAAGACAGAGTCTGAAAGCCTTTAAACTGGACGGAAGATTTGACGTAATCTGCTCCGGTTCTCTGATGGGGATAAATTATCATGAAATAGAGTCCAACAGTGTTGGATTTAAGGAAGATTATCATATGCATTCTATGGATTTTGAGGAATTTCTGTGGGCAAAAGGGTACCGGGAAGAACAGATAGAAGATATGTATCGGCATATGCTTCTGATATCTCCTTTTTCAGAACTGGAATGGAAAGTATATGCAGAGATTTTTAAAGAATATATGGTGGTTGGAGGTATGCCTGCCATAGTAAACAGATTCGTAAAAAATAATCATTACAGCGGAATCCTGAATATGCAGCGGCAGATTTTACTGGACTATGAGGAAGATATCACCAAATATGCCGGAGGTCTCGACAAAGGAAAAATATTAAATGTGTATCGGAAAATACCGGTTTTCCTGGGAAAAGATAATAAAAAATTTCAGATATCCAAAGTTGCTCACGGGGCCAGAAACCGGGAATATGCGGGAGTTATTGAGTGGCTGGACAACGCGGGAATGATTAATATCTGTTACTGCATGGAACAGCCGGAGCTTCCCTTAAAAGGTAATTATGATCCTGATAATTATAAAATTTATTTCAGGGATACGGGGCTTCTGATTGCATCTTTGGATGAGGAAGCCCAGGAGGATATCCGAAACAATAAAAATTTTAATACTTACAAAGGCGCATTGTATGAAAACCTTATAGGAGATATGCTGGTAAAGCAGGGCTATCAGCTTTATTTTTTTAAAAATCAGAAAGGGACGCTGGAAATGGATTTTTTCGTCAGAGACAGGGAGAGTCTGATTCCGCTGGAGGTGAAAGCTAACGATGGCGCTACGGTGTCGTTAAATAATCTGATTGTAAAAAGTAAATATGGCGATATTTCTTATGGAATCAAACTGGGAAACAAAAATATCGGTTTTAACAGTAAATTCTATACATTTCCATATTTTCTTACATTTTTGCTGAAACGTTTTCTGCGGGAACATGAAAACAGTAAGAAAGAGATGTGATAAATATCAGGCAAAAGAGGAGCCGGTGCGTTTCGCACCGGCTTTCATATGAAAAAGATTTATATAAAAAAGTGAGGATACACTGTGTAAACGGGAGGACCCTGCCTTACCGGCAAGGCTTATGAAAAAGATATTCGGTATTAACTGTAAATACTGTTTTCTTTCATGATGACAGTATATCCGTAAAATGTGACTTTGCTGTGTTCATAATATGAGAAATATGTAAAGAATATATGAACAATTTAAGAGACTGATTTGAATGGATGCAGATACTTTTACCTGGTAAATCCGGCAGTGGAAAAATGTTCGGCTGCCCGGTAGGATAAACAGGTAAAAGAAAAAACCATATTTACAGAAGGAGGAAACCGGAATCGGAAGGATTCCGGGGAGAGAATTATGAACAAAATGATAAGAAGTCTGTATGCAGCTACAGTGCAGGAACTCACTGCGGCGGACAGAATCAGTCAGTCTGTGAAAGAAGAAATCCTGAATCTGCTGAAAGAGGAAGAAGTCACTTTGAAGCGTCAGGAATATGAGCGGTACCGGGATAAGGCTTTCCAGGCCGCATCAGTGGTGGAAGAAAGCGGATTTGAGCGGGGATTTCTCTGCGCCTTTCAGCTGTTTGCAGAATGCATCCGGCAGTAATGACTGGTGAAAAGCTGTCCGGCAGCAGATTTTTACAGACAGGGACGTATGATTACAGCGTACGGAAAAAGGCAATCAGAGCCGACTGCTGCTGTTCCGTTAAATGTCCGGCTTCCCGCAGAAGTTCTTTCTGCAGGGAAGTCAGAGAAAAATTATCATCCTCCGTGGAAAAAACTGGGAGAGGGTGATGCCGAAAGCATTGCATACCTTTTCCAGGGAAGGCACAGAGGGAATCATATTTTTCCGGTACCAGGATGAAATTGTGGACTGGGTCAGGCCGGATTCTTCCGCAAGCTGGTATTCGGACCAGCCTTTTTGCTTTCTGTAAAATACAATCCGCTCTAAAACATCTATCATAAATTCACCTCATAGTGTAGACATAACGGATTCTCATTATTGCTTATATCGTTAATAATATTCAAAATATCGTTGCAAAATAATGTTTTATAACGTAAAGGCGTATCTATGCAAAAGGAAAAGAGGAGGATGTACATGGAAAAAAGAAAAGATGAGAACTCCGGAGGTTTACATAAAATATGTGTATGTGTGCCTGGGACTGCTGGTATTTCTGATTCCCGCGAAAAAATTTGGAACCAGGAAAGAATACTGGAAAAGTTTTATGGCAGGGCTGCTTCCTTTGCTGGTGTTTGGCGTTGCGGGTGTGTTCAACATGATTTCTGCCATAAGCGGAGGGCCGGCAGTGGAAGGAGGGGTAACCCAGATTGGATATCTGACGGCTCATCCTGGACTTATTATAAAAGTGCTGCTTACTACTTTTATGGATAAATTTAATGACTATATGCTGTGGTTAAATACATTGGGAGCAGTAAATTACTCTCTGGGACCTTTGATTTATCTGGTACCCATGGCTGCCATTTATATTGGAGCGGCAGACTGTAATGTTATTTGCAGTTCCATAAGAGCGAGAGACAAAATCATCTGTTTTGCAGCGTTTGCTGCAATATGTATCGGGGTGGTGATGGGGATATACATAGGCGACGGACAGGCGAATGAAGTAGGTGCGCTGGTGGTTCAGGGCGTTCAGGGACGATATTTTATCCCGGTGTTGCCAGTCTTTTTCGGGGCTGTGAGCCTCCTGGATGGGAGTGCTGTGCACCGGGCTTTCTTTTCTGGCCATTGTGTTTATTATTGTGAAAAAGCTGGTGTTTGGCGATGATGTACAGGGATGGGCCTCCAACATGTGCGTCATTATTTTCATCGGCGGAATCCAGATGTTCTGTCTGGGGGTGATTGGTCAGTATATTGGCAAGACCTATGCGGAGGCAAAAAAGAGGCCCCATTACATTGCCAGCGAGTGCAGTGATGAACAGATTAAAAAAGTAGGATAAAAATGATATAAGGAGTTATTGAACTATGTTACAGAATATGAAAACATTTATAAATGTACATAAAAAGGCGATCATACTGAATGTCATAGTGGTATTTGTATGTTATGTACATATGATATTTTCCATGAATATGGGAATTGATACGGAGATTATGATAAGCAATGGTCCTGAAATGCTGAAATCGTGGACATGGATTGGAAGACATGGCCTGGTTCTGACTAAAACCTTATTAAACCTCAGAGTATATAATCCGTATTTTGCCGGAATTATTTTTCTGGCAGCCTTTATGGCACTGG
This sequence comes from Lachnospiraceae bacterium JLR.KK002, assembly GCA_036941025.1. Lineage (NCBI taxonomy): Bacteria > Bacillati > Bacillota > Clostridia > Lachnospirales > Lachnospiraceae > Lachnospiraceae bacterium JLR.KK002. The sequence goes on along the minus strand of JAYMNP010000001.1, from coordinate 2,610,077 downwards.
GCATTTTTACTGCTTTTTACTGCTGGCTGGCAGCCGGGAAAAATGACAGATATCCATATGGGCTGTTTTTGGCATTGTTCAGTACCTGCCCGGTGTGGATGATGCAGTTTTATTTTGCTCTTCAGAGGATGGAAGTGGTACTGGGACTGGTTTATACCCTTATTTCTGTATTTTGTTTTAATCAGTTCGTTTTTTATCAGAAGAAGAACATTTATCTGTTGGCGTATCTGGTGTTTGGAGTCTGGGGATTCTGCTCTTATCAGGGCAATGTGATGTTTTATATTGGTCTCTGCGTTATGTTTCTTATACTGGATTTTGCAGAGCATTATCAGCAAAAGCAGTGGCAGGATTATAGCAGGATGATTCTGAAATTAACAGGAGGATTTCTGGTCATTTATCTTGTAAATATGGCCATTACCCGCCTGTTTTTCGGGCAGGGAGTCTATCTTCGGGAACAGGTTGCCTGGGGGAAGGTGGGAATCTCCGAAATTATCTACAGGATATGCGCTCATGTACATCATATACTTTTCTTCAGAGGAACGTGGTTTCGTTCTGCCTATCCCCTGGCATGTCTGTGTGTTGCAGCAGTTTTTATCATGTTCTGTCAGAAAAAAGAGATGAAAAAAGGCATGAAAGGCATATTATTTCTGGCCATGGCAGGATTACTGATAACCCCTGTTTTGCTGACCATTTATATAGGAAATATTCCTGTACCTCGTTCTCAGTTTGCACTGCAGTTAATATCGGCCTTTGCCTGTATGTTTGCCTGTGGAATCTGGAAAATGGATGAGGACAGAAAGGTGAAGCTTCTTTTCTGGGATGGGATTATACAGAGGAAAATCCCATCGGTGCTACCGGACGTATCATTGGATTTATGAAAACCATGGGGCTGGAGGTAAGAGGTACGCTGAATAAAAAGGAGGAGGCTGTGAAAGCGGCAGAAAAAATGAACTGTTATCCTGAATCGGGATATATTTCCGTTCAGGACGGGTTTGTGGTGGTGAAACTTTCGGAAGCAAAAGAAAAAAATCAGAAACAGACAGAAAAAAGCAGGTGATAATGATGGGAAAACGAATGATGGCGCTGCTTCTTGCAGCAGTGATGATCTGGAATACGGGAGCAGAGACATTGTATGCCATGGAATATACAACGTCATCTGTACCGGAAGCCAGTACAGAGATTCCGGATACGCAGGACAAAAACAGCGAAACGCCAAATCCGGGGGAAGAAGGCGGCCAGCCGGCGGAGAATCCGGGAGAAAGTACAGTGCCTCCATCAGGAGAGGAAATTACGCCGCCGGGTTCCGGAGAAGAAACCACGCCGCCAGTACAGAAGCCGGAACCCACAGTGGAAGAAACAAAGGCGGTATATACGGTGATCTTTGACTTTAACGGCGGCCAGAGCGGCGACGGAGCTGTTCAGATAATCCAGTCCGTGCAGGAGGGAAATGCACCGGATATGGCACAGGTGACGGAACCTGTAAAAACAGGCTATGTATTTCAGGGATGGAGGACAGAAACAGGTGAAGTCTTTGACGTTACTCAGCCGGTACAGAGTAATCTGACGATAAAAGCTGCCTGGGCACCCATTACCTGGAACATACAGTTTGACGCCAACGGCGGAACGGGAACCATGAATCCCCAGACTTTTGCCTATGATGAACCCCGGCCGCTGGCGGTCTGTCAGTTTACCAACAGTACAGATGCTGCTGGACTGGACGGAAGGCCATACGGATTTGATTAATAAAGGCGCAAGAGTTCCTGGCAAACTGTACTATAGCTGGAACATTTATTCTACAGGAGCCAGAGAAAAGATGGAGGCCATGTTCTGCTATCTGGGCATGGTGTTCGGACAGGCGGGAAGTATGTCCACAGACACTTATTTCGAGACTTACGCTTATGCATTTCGGGCATTGTATTATGCAGCCCGGAGCCAGTATGCCAATGCCCATATTTTTATCTGTACGGACAATTACTGGAATACTTCGTCGTCGAGGCGTTTCAGTGCGAAACAGGTGGTTACTTCCTTTGCAGAACATCTGAATGCCATACAGAAAGGGCTGAAGTGGAATCTTGCATACCATGCCTATTCTTTCCCACTGACTTATACAAGGGTCTGGAATGGCTATGGAATTACAAATCTTTGGGATGTTCAAATATATGGATACGTCCAAATCCACCCGGTATACCAACCGGTATCTCAGTGTGATTGGAAGCTCCTCCTGGAAAAAACTGGTGCCGGGGTACAAAGAAAAAAGACTTCGCACCATGTATCGGAAAATATGAAAAAATATAAGGAAATGATATTGTATCTGATGTTCGGCGGGGCCACAACAGCGGTAAATATGATTGTCTACTATGTCTGTGCCCGCCTCCTGAACATCCATACTGCTTTCAACACCGGAGCCGCCTGGCTGCTGTCCGTGTTGTTTGCCTTTGTGACAAATAAGATATGGGTATTTGAGAGCGGAAGCCGGGGCCGGGCATTCTGGCAGGAGATGCTTTCATTCTTCTCCTTAAGGCTGCTGACGGGAATTCTGGAGGTCATTATCATGTATGTCAGCGTGGAACTGCTGAACCGGAATGACATGGTGATGAAAGTGCTGGTAAATGTACTTGTGGTGGTTCTGAATTACGGGGCCGGCAAGCTGGTGATTTTCAGGAGGGAAACTGAAATAAGTTGACAGACGTATCACAATAATACACAATAAAAGTACGAAAAATCGTACGAATTTGTGAGGTGACAGTATGCTGGCTGTAAAGAGCATGGATGTGCGTGAAAATTTTAAGGAATGGTGTAATAAAGTAACAGGAGGGGAAACCCTTGTTGTATCAAGGCCCAAAAATGAAAATGTTGTAATCATATCTGAAAAAGAATATAACGAAATGATAAAAGTTAAGATAAATGCAGAATATCTGGCTGTGCTGGACAGGGGATATGCTGATATTGCCCAGGGGAAAGGTATAACGAAGACCGATGATTAAACAATACAGGGCCGCCAGGGAAAAATAAGAAATTTTTAAGGAAAAAAAACTGGCTTCTCCGGACAAATTGTGTATAATAAGTAGATATATGTTACAGTACAGAATCAAAGGAGAAAACAGATGAAGTTATTATCAATCGCAATTCCCAGCTATAATTCCCAGGATTATATGGAGCATTGTATAGAATCCCTGCTGCCTGGCGGCGAGGATGTGGAAATTATCATCGTGGACGACGGTTCCAAAGACAGAACCGGAGAGATTGCAGACCGGTATGCCAGCCAGTACCCTACTATTGTGAAAGCTGTCCATCAGGAAAACGGCGGACACGGAGAGGCGGTAAATGCAGGAATCCGCAATGCGTCCGGCCTGTATTTTAAGGTAGTGGACAGTGACGACTGGGTGGATGAAGAAGCCTATCGGAAGATTCTGGATGTTCTGCGGGAACTGTCCGGCGGAAAGACAGTGCTCGATATGCTGATTAGCAATTTTGTATATGAAAAAGAAGGGGCAAAGCATAAAAAGGTGATGAAATACACCGGAACTTTGCCGGAGAACCGGATTTTTGGCTGGAATGAGGCAAAACATTTCCGCAAAGGCCAGTACATTCTCATGCATTCCGTAATTTACCGCACTCAGCTCCTGCGGGAATGCGGACTGGAGCTGCCGAAACATACCTTTTATGTGGACAATATTTTTGTGTATGTGCCTCTGCCCCATGTGAAGAACATGTATTATCTGAATGTGGATTTTTACCGCTATTACATTGGCAGAGAGGATCAGTCTGTTAATGAGAAAGTAATGATACGGCGCATTGACCAGCAGATTAAGGTAAATAAAATCATGGTGGAAGCAGTGGATTTGTGGAAGCTGCCAAACCGCAGGCAGCGGAAATATATGTTTAACTATCTGGAAATTATTACCGTAGTATCCACCATTATGTTAATCCGTTCCGGCACGGAAGAAAATCTGGAGAAAAAGCGTGAGCTCTGGAAATACCTGAAAAATTATGATATCCGCCTGTTCTGGCATTTGCGGAACGGTATTATGGGGCAGGCCATGAACCTGCCGGGCAGAGGCGGAAGAAAGATTTCCGTTGCTGCTTACAAAATTTCCCAGAAGGTTGTGGGATTTAATTAGAGCCGGAATCTTGACAGACAGAAAAACCTGTTTTATAATGCAAAAAGAGTGTGAGACAAAGACCACACGAAGGGGTACACCACCGCGGGTGTAATTCTTTCGTGGTGGTCTTTTTCGTTACAGGAGGAAAATATTGCTTTGCAACTGTGCTTAAACGCGATACGTTCAGCATACTGCGTATGCTCTGACGCACCGCAAATGGCGCGGCAAAGCGTCCAGGTCCGCTTTGATTTATTACAGGAGGCAATCTTATGACAGTAAATGGAGAAAACAGAAAACTCCCCGGCAGGATTTCCCTTTCCGAATTTCTGATGGGGGAAGGATTTCAGACAGAACGGATTGCAGTGGAGCGAAACGGGGAAATTGTCCCGAAATCGTCTTACGGTCATACTGTTCTGGAGGAAGAGGACAGGCTGGAAATTGTAAATTTTGTAGGAGGAGGCTGATGGAAGAATATACTGTGAATAAAAGCAGAGATAAGAGACGCGGAACAGAAGGCGGGACAGGAAAAACTGTCACCGGAGAACAGCTCAGGCAGGCGCTGCTGGAGCGGTATTCTCCCCGGATGTACGAGCAGATTTCCGGCGGCAAAGCGGCGGTGGCAGGCCTTGGAGGTCTTGGCTCTCAGATTGCGGTTCTGCTGGCCAGAGCCGGGGTGGGGGAACTGCTTCTGGTGGATTTTGACCGGGTGGAACTGACCAATCTGAATCGGCAGGTCTATGACCTTTCCCACCTGGGAATGCCCAAAACGGAAGCCCTGGCCGGAATACTGCAAAAAATCAATCCATATCTGAAGATAAGGGTAAAACAGGAATATGTCACGGAGGAAAAAGCCGGGATTCTGTTTCAGGAATATCCCATACTCTGCGAGGCTTTTGACAAACCGGAACAGAAGGCCATGCTGGTCAATACTGTTCTGGAGCGATGCCCGGAAACCGTCATTGTGGCAAGTTCCGGCATGGCGGGATATGGTTCGGCCAATTCCATTGTCACCAGAAGAAAAATGAGGCGGCTTTACATATGCGGAGACGGAGAGACAGAGCTGTCAGAACATGTCTGTCTCATGTCTTCCAGAGTGGCAGTCTGTGCGGCCCATCAGGCCAACATGGTTCTGCGTCTGCTGCTGGGAGAGGAAGAAGTATAAAAGTACAGGAATCATTTCATGGTTCGGCAGTATAAAAGGCGCTGCGCACAGAATGAAAGAAAGAATGGAGGAAAGAATGAAAGACGATAAACTGATATTAGGCGGACAGGAATTTCAGTCAAGATTTATACTCGGCTCAGGAAAATACAATGTGGAACTGATTCAGGCGGCAGTGGAACAGGCGGGAGCGGAGATTATTACGCTGGCGGTGCGCCGGGCCAACTCTTCCGGAGAAGGGAATATTCTGGATTATATACCGGAAGGGGTTACGTTGCTGCCCAACACCTCCGGGGCCAGGACTGCTGAGGAAGCAGTGCGGATTGCACATCTTTCCAGAGAACTGGGCTGCGGAAATTTTGTAAAAGTAGAGATTATACGAGATACCAGATATCTGCTGCCGGATAATACGGAGACGGTAAAAGCAACGGAACAGCTCACAAAAGAAGGATTTGTGGTACTCCCCTATATGTATCCTGATTTGAACACAGCCAGGGATTTGCAGCAGGCCGGAGCGGCGGCAGTAATGCCTCTTGCATCTCCCATAGGTTCCAATAAAGGACTGGAAACCAGAGCATTTATTCAGATTCTGATTGATGAAATCGACCTTCCTGTGATTGTGGACGCAGGGATTGGAAGGCCTTCTCAGGCCTGCGAGGTAATGGAAATGGGAGCGGCGGCAGTGATGGCCAATACAGCCATTGCCACTGCAGGAAATATTCCCCGGATGGCCGCAGCTTTCCGAAAGGCAATCGAAGCCGGGCGGGATGCTTATCTGTCGGGACTGGGCAGGGTGCGCCAGTCAGGAGGAGAGTCTTCCTCCCCGCTGACAGGTTTTCTGCGGGACTGAGCAGGAAAGCCCTGAAAAGTAAAAGTTCAGAATGGAGGAAGTTATGACAGGAAAGCTGACAGAGGAGGTTCGGAATGGAGAAAATTATGACAGGAAAGCTGACAGAGGAGGTTCGGAATGGAGAAAATTATGACAGAAAATCAGCAGGAAAAAATCAGCCATATGGAATATATGGAGGGCATGGAGCAGATTGATTCAGATATTCTGGAAAAGGTAATGGAAGCCAGAGCCGGTTATCAGCCGGAACGGTATACCGGCCAGGAGGTAAAACATGCGCTGGCTGCAGAGCGCAGAACCCCGGAAGATTTTGCAGCTTTTTTGTCTCCGGCAGCAGAGGAATTTCTGGAGGAGATGGCAGAGAAGGCAGCAGAAGAGACCGAAAAGCATTTTGGCAGCTCCGTTTATCTGTTTACGCCCCTTTACATTTCCAATTACTGTGAAAATCATTGTGTGTACTGTGGATTTAACTGCCGGAACCAGATCCACAGAATGCGGCTGAATCAGGAAGAAATCGAAAAGGAAATGGCAGCTATTGCCGGAACGGGACTGGAAGAAATTCTGATTCTGACGGGGGAGAGCCGGGCCAAATCCGATGTACATTATATTGGAGAAGCATGTAAAATTGCAGGAAAATACTTTAAAATGGTGGGGCTTGAGGTATATCCCATGAATTCAGAAGATTACCGGTATCTGCAGGAATGCGGGGCGGATTATGTGACGGTTTTTCAGGAGACTTACGATTCAGATAAATATGAGACACTGCACCCGGCCGGTCATAAGCGGGTGTTCCCTTACCGCTTTCATGCCCAGGAACGGGCATTGCTGGGAGGAATGCGCGGCGTGGCTTTCGGTGCACTGCTGGGCCTTTCGGATTTCCGGAAAGACGCCTTTGCCACAGGTCTCCATGCTTATTATATTCAGCGAAAATATCCTTATGCGGAGATTTCTTTTTCCTGCCCCCGGCTTCGGCCTGTTACTTCTCTGTCGGGAACAGAGGAACACAGGTTTGCAGCTCCATGGAATACCGGAACGGAGGTCAGTGAGAGACAGCTTTTGCAGATTATGTGTGCTTATCGTTTGTTTCTGCCCTTTGCCGGAATGACCATTTCCACCAGAGAACGGGCGGAATTTCGGAATCACGTGGCGGGGAAAACAGCCACTAAGATTTCAGCAGGAGTCAGTACCGGAATTGGCAGCCATTCCGATGAAGTGACAGAGCAGGGAGACAGCCAGTTTGAAATTGCGGATAACCGGAATGTGCCGGAAGTAGTTACTGCCATGAAGGACATGGGCCTGCAGCCCGTGATGAATGATTATGTGTACGTTTAAGCTGGTTGGAGTTTCGAATTATGAATTGTACCGGAAGTTTCATGGGACGAAAAGCCTGGAAGAATATGCGGAATATCTGGCATCTTTCGCGGCTCCGGGAAACAGAACAGCAACAGGAGTAAGGGTTGAACGAAACGGTTGTTCCGGGCCGGATGTCTGGATTATCCGGGAAAAACATCTGGACGAAGATACTTATGTGAGATTTTTTACAGGCCTTTGGAAAAAATTCGGAGATAATCAGGACAGGGCGGTTCTGATTCCCCATACGTACCCTGCGGCAGCCAGAAAAACCGGATGTTCCCGTATTCATCTTCCCCTGCCTCTGCTGCGGAAATATTACGGTACGGAGAATCTTGCAGAAATACGGGAAATCGGCGTGTCCGTTCATTCGGCAGAAGAAGCCAGGGAGGCGGAAAATCTTGGAGCCGTTTATCTTACTCTGGGGCATGTCTTTGCTACGGACTGTAAAGCCGGCCTTTTGCCCAGGGGGATTTCATTTTTGAACCAGGTCTGTGACAGCGTCCGGATTCCGGTGTATGCCATCGGAGGGATTCATATGGAGAACCTGCACCAGATACGGGAAAGCCAGGGGGCAGGGGCCTGCATGATGTCAGAATATATGAGAGCCAGGGGGCAGGGGTCTGCATGATGCCGGAATATATGAAGGAACAGGATAGTTCCATATTCCGGCACCATGCGGGAAGCCCATTTGCTACTCTATCATTTCCAGCAGCTTGCCGGTGATATCCGCCATATGGGAAGATACCTGTTTGGTATCATGGGAAATCTGCACGTTTCCTTCCACAACACCGGAAATCCGTTCAATTTCCTGTACCGCATGGGCAACGCTGTCCACGTTCTGCCTTACCATGTTGGTAATCTGTTCGATATCGCGGTTTGTCTTCTGAATATCTTCTACCACCATATCAAAAGAGGCTACCGTCTGGTCCGTAATTTCTTTTCCGTCTTCCACCGCATTAATGGAATTGGTAATCAGTTCATTTGTTTCCCTGGCTGCCTGTGCGCTTCTGGCGGCAAGTTCTCCCACCTGTGTTGCAACCACAGCGAAGCCCTTACCCAGTTCTCCTGCCCTGGCAGCTTCAATGGAGGCGTTCAGGGAAAGCATATTGGTCTGGTGCGCAATGGAATTGATTTCGTCGATGATTTTCTCAATTGCCATGGACATTTCGCTGGTTTTCTGCATGGAATCTTTTAACCGGGCAATCTGGGACTGGGTCTGCAGGATTTTTTCAGCCGTTTCCTCTGTGGCGGTCATAATGCTGGCAGAAGCATTGACGCTGTCGCTTAATTCCAGGGAAAGCTGTTCCATAATCTGTTTTAAATCTTCCACAGCTTTTTCCTGTTCTCCTGTTCCATGATAGATGTTGTCTGCATGTTCCAGTGTTTCTCCGGATACCTGATTCAAATCCAGACAGGCATTTTTTACATTTTGGATGAGATTCTGGTTACTTGCCACATCTTCTTTCTGCTGATCCAGCAATCGTTCATTTTCCTGCAGATTCCGGCAAATACCCGCCACCATTTTATTGATACTGTCCGAGAGCTGAACGAATTCGGTATTTCCCTGTTCGTCTACCACAATTTCAAAATTTCCTTCTGCGATTTCTTTCAGGGAACTGCTGATACGGTCAATGCCCTGAACAATTTTGCTGTCTACGGTCTGATTGATTACCAGCAGCAATATGCCGAAAATAAGCAGCATACTGAGAGAGACTACCAGGGTCTGGCTTGTGCGCGCCCGGTAATATTCTCCGGCGGGCATAAAAGTTCCGATGTACCAGTCTTCGTATTCCTCTGCTACATAGTAGCCCTTTGTTCCGTCAATGACAGCCTTACCCTTTCCGGTAAAAGCGGAAGGGAATCCGGCGTCTGCGGCAGGGGCTCCGATGAGCTCCGCATTCTGATGTGCGGCTATGGTTCCGGTTTCTCTGTCAATGGCACAGACATAACCGGTCTCTCCGAAGTCCATGTTTTTCAAAACTTCGCTTATCTCTGTTCCCGCCAGTACATTTTCCAGAACTTCCGGGCGTACGCCCACCTGTACCAGGCCTTTGTCATCTTTTCTGGCCACGCCGATATACTGTCTGACGGTTCCCTCTGCCACATTGACCTGAGGTTCCTGAGCAATTTCAATGGAGGGATCATCCACAATTACCATAAAGGCATTGGACTGTTCGCCGCTTTTCATATCAAATCCGATATAGCTGTCTATGGTACTGCTGGTAATGATTCCCTCCTCATCAATAATATGTAATTCATTTACCATCAGTCTGTCTTTAATCTCGTTCAGCTTTTCGGCATTTCCGTAAATGGAAGGGTCCATCACAAGCATATCTGCAAAAGCTCTTGTTTTCGCCAGATTATTTTCGCCAAGGTTCTGAGTAAGATTTTCAATATTCGCTTCGTTGCTGCTGATTTTCTCCTTTACCATCCGGAGTTTTTCCTGGCTGGAAGAAGTATTGGTTTTCTGCGTAATAACAGTCTGCAATATGAAAATGGCGCTGATTGTGATAAGGAGCGCTGCCAGCATGTAAATAAACAGGCGTCTGGTGAACATTTTTTTCATATAATGATACCTCCTGCGTATATTTCTGACAATATTTTACAACATATAACCGGTATGAGCAAGGAGAATTATAGCTATGTCTTACAGAATTGTAAGATAACTGTAAGATAAACACAATGCAGAATTAAGAGAAACCGGGTAAGATAGAAACAGAAATTCATATTAAAGAAATATTAAGAATTTTTATGAAGAAAATCCAGGAATGTTTTCGTTAAATAGTATAGGAACAGGAGAGAAACAGGAGAGGAAACATTATGAAAGATATTACTTTTACCGTACCATGCTACAATTCAGAGGAATATATGGAGCGCTGTATAGACAGTCTGCTGAGTGCGGACGAACGGGCCGAGATTATCATTGTGGATGATGGTTCCACAGACGGGACAGGCGAGATTGCAGACAATTACGCCAGAAATTATCCGGAAATTGTGAAAGTGGTACACCAGGAAAACGGCGGCCACGGGGCGGGAGTCAACGCAGGGCTTGCCCTTGCCACCGGGACTTATTTTAAAGTGGTGGATTCTGACGACTGGCTGGATGAGGAGGAACTGCAGAAGCTTCTCAGAAAAACAGACCAGTGGAAGAAAAGCGGTACCACTGTGGATTTGATTATATGCAATTATATTTATGACCATTTTTATGAAGGAAAAACCAGACGGATGGGTTATAAAAACGTATTAAAAGAGAATACAATATGCGGATGGAACGATATCCGTAAATTCCGTCCTTCCCAGTATCTGGTGATGCACTCCCTGTTTTTCCGAACAGAAGTGCTGAGAAAATCCGGGGTGAAGCTGCCGAAACACACCTTTTATGTGGATAATATATTTGCGAACCAGCCTCTGCCTTATGTGCAGTCTCTGTGTTATCTGAATCTGGATATGTACCATTATTTCCTGGGAAGGGAAGACCAGTCGGTTAATGAAAAAGTGCTGATGAAGCGGATTGACCAGCAGATTCGGGTGACGAAGCTGGTTTCCGGCTGTACGGATCTGGAGAAAGTGAGGGAAGAGTATCCCGGACTTGCGGATTATCTTACCCGGAATATTTCCATTATGATGGCCATTTCTTCCATACACCTTCTGCTCATTGGAACGCCGGAGGCCTGGGAAAAGCGGGAAATGCTCTGGAATTATGTAAAGAATCATAATATAAAATTATACCGTGCCTTAAGGCACAGAACCATCAGCGGGTTTACTTATATTCCGGGAAAAACAGGGGCAAGGCTTACGCTGGCAGGATACAAAGCTGCACAGAAATTTTACCAGTTTAACTGAGTGAAAGAAACAGGCAGGCTGAAACGAAGGGGTAAGAGCGGGAGATACAGGAAGATGACAGAGGAAAATTACAGGAAGAAAAGAGGCTGAAAGTTATGGAAAAATTATATCTGGCACTGGTAGATACACCGGGGTTATTCGCATTTATCATCCGAAAGGTGATCGGAATTGATTACATACATGTGGTGCTTTCCATGGACGAGGAATTAAACGAGGCTTACAGTGTGGGAAGGCGGAACCCGGCGGTTCCTCTGCTGGCAGGATTTGAAAAAGAGGACGCCGGAAAAATAGAGCGGGTATTTCCCACAGCAAAATACAGGGTTGTCAGCATGGAGTGCACCAGAGAGCAGAAAGAGAATATTTCCAGGCAGCTAAAGGAATGCTATGAAAAAAGATTTCAATATCATTATTGTATCATCGGCCTTCCCATGTTATTATGTAATATACCCTTTTATCAGAGAAACCACTATACCTGTTCCTCTTTTGTGGCAAGTATTCTGGAGGAAAACGGAATCGGGCTTTTTGAAAAGCACTTTTCCCTGGTGACCCCAAGGGATTTTTATGAGCTGGAACAGACGGATGTGGTTTTTGAAGGAACCCTGCATGAACTGAATCGATCCTGCCTCCGGTATTCCGGAACAAGGACGGGTATTTTCCGTCAGGCGATGCAGAAATTATCTTATGTGATGAATGGAGCAGTGTAATATTATGAATCGTAAAAATTTAATCAGTGCGGGAGTGCTGTTACTGCTGGCGGCCCTGACCGTCAGCGCTATTTTCAAAGGAAATGATATGACCGCTGTATTCCGGGCCATGAAAACCCTGGATCCGCTGTATCTGTGTGCCGCTGCCGCAACAGCCATATTTTTCGTGTCGGCGGAAGGATTTATGATTTGCTATCTTCTCAGGTCCCTGAATTACCGGACCAGCGCGGCCACCTGTGTGAAATATTCTTTTGTGGGATTTTTCTTTTCCGGGATTACTCCCTCTGCTACCGGCGGACAGCCCATGCAGCTCTATTATATGCAGAAAGAGGGCCATAAGGTTTCAGACAGCACTGTGGTGCTGATGACCGTAGCGGTGATTTATAAATTTGTGCTGGTGGTGATGGGCGTGGGAATTCTGCTTTTTTACCATGAACCTCTGGCACATTATCTGAAACAGTATCTTTATCTGTATTATCTGGGTCTGTTTCTGAACACAGCATTGGTGGTTTTCCTTCTGTTTATTATGATAAGTCCCGGATGTTTTAAAGGGATTGTGGTTGGAGGAGAAAAAATCCTGAAAAAATTCCATGTGCTGAAATCTTCCAGGGAACGGACGGAAAAACTTATTGAGATGGCAGACCAGTACCATGAGGCGGTGCTGTTTTTCCTGAAAAATAAAAGCAAAATTGCGGCGGTTGTGGCATTTACCGTAGTACAGCGGTGCAGCGTATTTCTGCTCACCTGGCTGATTTACCGTGGGATGGGACTGGAAGGAACCGGTGCATTTACCGTGATGAGCCTGCAGGCGGCCATTTATATTGCGGTGGATATGCTGCCCCTGCCGGGAGCCCAGGGAATTACGGAAATGATGTATAAAACTGCATTTTCCATGATATTCCCAGGGGCGTATCTTACAGCTTCCATGTGTGTCACAAGAGGGCTGAATTTCTATCTGGTGCTGATGATCAGTGCGCTGGTGGCCATGTGGTGCCAGTTCCTGTCCGGAAAACGGGCCAGGGCGGCGGTGCCGAAAATGGCGCAGGATATATGATTAAATTTTGAATGGGATGCGCAGGGGCTTCTGCACTTCGTTTCAGTTGCTCCCTGCGTTCACCTGAACAGCAGTCTGCCGCTTATCTTTAGAAACAATGGTTCTTACGAAATCAGTATAAATCACATCTCATATATTTACAATTCATATTACTTCCCAATAATCAGATTTAATCAATAAAAAGATGATTGATATAAAACCTTTTCCGAAGAAAATACGTTATATTAATGTAACGATGCAGAACCTGTACGGAAGGAGCGCTCCGGAAGTGAACGACAGAGAAATGATTCGGGAAATCCGCAGAGGGAAAAAAGAATACCTGAATAATATTGCAGAGAAATATTATGACGATATTTTTCGTTTCTGCTGTTATCAGATTGGGAATTATCAGGAGGCCGGGGATCTGACGCAGGAGACATTTCTGCACTTTATCCGTTCTGTGGAGCATTACCGCCATCAGAACCTGAAAGGATATCTGCTTACCATTGCCAGAAATGTGTGCGTGGATTATTTCAGGAGCTGCCGGCGCAGACAGGAACAGGAGGCGGACTGGCAGGAAGCGGCAGACTGTCCGGGGACAGAAGAAAATACCATGAGTATCCGTACGTATCAGGAAGAATTTCTGATTACGGTGGAACAGCTTACCAGACAGCTTCCTGATATGCAGCGGGAGGCGATGATTCTCTATTACGGATACGGATTTAAATACCGGGAGATTGCCCGAATGACAGAGGCGGGGATTGGGACGGTAAAATCCAGAATCCGTCAGGGGACAGAGAAACTGAAAAAAAGTCTGGACAGGGAAACATGCGGGTAATTGCGAAATTCGGTATGGTACGGAAAGGAGCAGAAAGTGAAAAGCACAGAGAAATTTGTATTGGAACATATTCAGCCAGACCGGCGGCAGAAAGAGAGAATTCTTCGGCAGATAGCCCAGGCAGTGGAGGAAAAACAGGAGCTGTACTGTCCCTCCGGATGGGAAATCTTCTGCGGACAGGTAAAATATATTTCCAGGTTCTGTCTGGGAGGCCAGTTATTGTGTCTGTTTCTGATTATGGTATTGTTTGCATATTTTCAGTGGAAGGGGGAAAATATGCTGGCTTATCTGGGGGCGGCTTCCGCGGCAGCTTCCTGTATGAGCGTTTTTCTGATACTGGAATTAAACCGCAGCAGCACCATTGGTATGCTGGAACTGGAGCAGAGCTGTTATCTGAATGTGAAACAGGTATGGTGCATGAAAATGATATTATTCGGCTGTCTGGATATTCTGTTTTTCAGCATTATGATTCCGGGAATTGCGGGAACTGCCTCCTGCGGTATGTTCCAGGTGATGGTGTATCTGCTGGTGCCTTTTGTGATTTCCAGTTTTATGCAGCTTCTGGTATTTACCATGCTGCGGGGCGGAAAAAGAGAGTATCTGCAGGCTGGCATGGCAGTGGGGTGCGGTATGGCTTCGCTGCTTCCCCTGTCTGCTCCTGAATGGTATACCATGGCATACTTTGGCATATGGCTGCTGCTGCTGGCCGCATTCGGATTAAGTCTTGCCTGGGAAATCAGGCAGCTTTATCACAAACTGGAGGAAGGAGAGCTGATATGCTGGAACTGAAACTGGACAAAGTGAGCAGGATGTATAAGTCTTCGTCATGTGAGGCCGCCGGTTCTGCAGGTTCCATGGCTGCCTGCGGACGAAAGGCAGGTGGACATGGGAAACAGAAGATTGCGGTGGATCATCTGGAATATACTTTTCAAAAAGGGATTTACGGACTGCTGGGTGCCAACGGGGCCGGAAAGACCACGCTGCTTCGGATGATGGCAGGAGTTTTAAAACCCACTTCCGGGGAAATTCTCTGCAATCAGAGGGAGATTGGCAGGATGGGCGGAGAGTACCGTATGAAACTGGGATATCTCCCTCAGGATTTCGGTTATTATCCTAATTTTACAGTGCGGCGTTATCTGGAATATCTGGCAGAGTTAAAAGCGGTGCCGCTCAGGCTGGCAGGAGACAGAATCGAAAATCTTCTGGAGATTGCAGGTCTGAAAAGCCTGGAAAAAGAAAAAATAAAATCCCTTTCCGGAGGCATGATACGCCGGCTGGGGATTGCCCAGTCGTTGCTGAACAATCCGGAAATCCTGATTCTGGATGAGCCTACCTCCGGACTGGACCCCAGAGAACGTATCCGGTTCCGTAACCTGATCAGCGCTCTGGGCCGGGACAGAATGGTTATTTTATCCTCCCATATCGTAGCGGATATCGAGTATATTGCAGACGAAATCCTGCTGATGAAAACAGGAAAAATTACGGAATCGGGAAATCTGAAGGAAATTCTTCAGTCAGTGGAAGGCAAAGTGTGGAGGTGCGTGGAATCACCGGAACAGGCGGAAATTCTGAACCGGAATTTTACAGTCAGCAATCTGAAAAATTCGGAAGACGGAACAGTAATCCTTCGGATTGTGTCAGATACCCGGCCCGCTGAGGAGGCGGTGCAGATTCCGCCCAATCTGGAGGATGTATATCTGTATGGAACAGGCGGGACTGCGGCAACTGCCGGAACCGGTCAGATTGGATAAAGAAGGAACCCATATGAGGCTTTTTAACATGGAGTTTTACAAAATAGTGTCAAGGCCGGTGATGAATCTGGGATTTCTGGTGATGGCAGGCATGTCTATTCTGATTCTCTGTCAGGAAGCGGCGGGAACCAGGACGGAGATTGACGGAAACGTATATTATGGTCTGGAAGCAGTGGCGAAAGAGCGCAGTCTTGTCAGAGAATATGAGGGTATCTTTACAATGGAAAAAGCAGAAGATATAGTGGAGCGGTTTGGATTTTCCGGTTATGTGGGAGGAGAAAACGGAGAATTTGTCAGAGTAAGAGAAGGGAATTTCTGCAGCCAGTTTGTGACAGATAAAATGACAGATTTTCTGCAGACGGAAAAGCGGCCGAATCAGTTTTCCGGAGGAGATGTGTGGGAAAATTACGGGAAACAGTATCTGGAAGGGGATTTCCGGTTCGGCTATACCAAAGGCTGGGAAAAGCTGCAGGAGGTCTGCCATCTGGCGGCGGCGGTTCTGAATGTGTGGCTGCTTTTTATGGTGGCTCCGGTATTTTCAGAAGAATACAGCAGGAATACCACAGAGATTTTACTGACTACAAAACAGGGAAAATCCGGCGACGTCCGCAGAAAAATTGAGGCTGCCATGGCCCTGGGTATTCTGTCTTATCTGCTGCTTCTGGTTCTGATGTTCGCATTGACAGCAGGTATTTACGGAATGGAAGGACTGTATGCAGGCGTCAGCGGTACATACACCATGTACGGAGAACACGGAATCGGAAGCATGGGATTTTTTCTGTTCCTCCAGGTTCTGACCGGGCTGGCTTCCGTTCTTTTGCAGATTTCCATCACGCTGTATCTTTCTTCAAAATGCAGGCGTCCGGTAACTTCGGTAATGGCAGGTTTGTTTCTGTACCTGCTGCCTTTTGGAATGAATGAGGTTATGTTTCAGTTGCTGGCAGCCCTGGGTACCGCAGAATATTTCCGGGGCTGGATTCTGATGGATGTAATCCGGATTTGCTGTTTTTCCATGCCCGTGTACCTGTCAAATCCGGGAATTCTGTTTATTGTCTGTATAATGGGGTTAAAACCCTCGCCTTTAGGCGAAACCTTTAGGTAAACCCCATAGCTTCAAGTTTAGAAAAGGTGAAAACAGAGATACTAAACTTGAGGTGAAAGAAATGGAAAATTACAGAAAGTCAGCACATTGCACATACGATATCAAGTACCATTTAGTCTGGATAACAAAATATCGAAAACCAGTGATAACAGGAAAAATAGCGATAAGAACAAGAGAACTCATCAGAATCATCTGCCAGAGCAATGAAGTAGAAATACTGGCAGGACATGTTGGAAATGACCATATCCATCTGTTGGTATCCGTTCCGCCGCATTTGTCAGCGAGTAAGTTGGTACAGTATATAAAAGGGAATACGTCGCGAAAATTGCAGATGGAATATAAAGAATTAAATAAGCAATTCTGGGGTCAACACTTGTGGGCAAGAGGCTATTTTGTAGCAAGCAGTGGAAATGTAACAGATGAAATCATCAAGGAGTATATCAAGAATCAAGATCTGCAAGAGAGGAGCAATTCTGATAACTTTGAGATAGGATAAAAGTAATGGGATACCGATAACTTGCAGCATGCACAACTTTAGGCTGCTTTAGCAGCATGTTGAACCTACCGGCTTTAGCCGGTAGTGGTTCAGTCCCTCTAACTGGCTGAGATATATTCCGGTGATTGCAGCCGCGGTATTGATTCTGTGTATCTGGCGGGGGTATCAGAATTACAGGAATTACGAAAAAAACAGATAATCAGAGCAGGGATTTTCTGTAAAAAATCAGAGAGACATATGTACAGATATGAAACCTGTCATATGTCTCTGAATATTTCATGGATTTCTATGGAAGAAGTTCTTCCGGCCGGATAATCAGTTCACCGAAGAGACAGGATGGAATCTCATCCTGGAAGGTGTACTGGTCCGTTTTTACGTCATGCTCCAAATCGTAAACATTGACTATCCGGGTCATGGGGTTTACAATCCAGTATTCCCGGACGCCGGAAGTACGGTATTTAAAAAGTTTAATGCCGTAATCCATATGTTTCGTTCCAGGAGAGGCAATCTCAATAATCCAGTCCGGAGCACCGCTGCAGCCTTTGTCATTCAGTTTGTCTGTGTCGCAGATTACGGAGATGTCCGGTTCCACATAATTCCGTTCGTCCTGGTTCAGAAACACAGCAAAAGGGGCAGGATAAATCCGGCAGGAGCCTTTTGTTGAATCAATAAAATCACGGATTTTATAATGAAATCCGGAAACAAGCTCCTGGTGAATGCGGGCGGGCGGGGCCATATTGTAAATCTGTCCGTCAATCAGTTCTGCCCTCTGGCCCTCCGGCAGGTCATAAATATGCTGAATGGTGTAAATTTCAGGTTTTGGTACTGGCATTGACATAAGAATACTCCTTTCTGCATAACTGTTTTCCAGGTAATTGCGAAACTCAATAATTGTACAAATTTCATGTATAATTTGAAATATTTCATAGAAAGTGTAGAAATTGTACATGAAAAGGAATTATATGATTACTTCTGTTTTTCAGTGGAAAATTCATTCAGAATCTTCCGTTTCATATCAAATAATTCATCTGACAAATCCACGTACACTTCATGAGGATTTGCAAAACGTTTCGTCTCGTTCCAGAGAGTTTCTTTTTCCTTATTACAGTAACTTTGAATCTCCATCACTTTGGGGGATTCGTAAATACAGGTTCCCTTTTCAAAAACAGGCACCAGCAGTTCCCGCATGGTGTAAGTACCTGCTTTTAAGGTGGTTCTTTTCCAGGTTTCCAGGGAATCAAACAGCCGCAGGTCTTTTGTGGTGTCGAAAGTCTCTCCTGCAAGGCAGATGAGATCTGCTTTGATTTTGCCGGAATCTTTTTCATAAATCCGGTATACGGTTTTGTTGCCCGGATTAGTGACTTTTTCGGTATTTTCGGAGAGCTTGATTTTCGGCAGAAAATTCCCCTGTTCATCCTGAATGGCAGCCAGCTTGTATACGCCGCCGAAAGCAGGGCAGTCTTTGGAGGTAATCAGGTTGGTACCCACGCCCCAGGAAGTGATTCTGGCTCCCTGGGCCTTCAGTGTTTCAATGAGATATTCGTCCAGATCGTTGGAGGCGGAAATCACAGCGTCGGGAAATCCTGCTTCGTCCAGCATGTTACGGACAATTTTGGACAGATAGGCCAAATCTCCGCTGTCCATACGGATACCATAGAAGGTGAGGGGAATGCCTGCTTCCCGCAGTTCTGTAAATACCCGGATGGCGTTTGGAACGCCGGAAGTCAGGGTGTCGTAGGTGTCCACCAGAAGGATACAGGCAGAAGGATAAAGTTCCGCATATTTTTTAAATGCCGTGTATTCGTCCGGAAAGCTCATAATCCAGCTATGGGCATGGGTGCCTTTGACCGGAACGTCGAACATCTGGCCGCAGAGTACATTGGAGGTTCCGCAGCATCCGCCTATGACAGCAGCTCTTGCCCCGTAAACACCGGCGTCCGGTCCCTGAGCCCGGCGCAGGCCGAATTCCATAACACCGTCTCCATTGGCGGCATAGCAGACCCGCGCAGCTTTTGTGGCAATCAGGCTCTGATGGTTCAGAATATTTAAAATAGCTGTCTCAATGAGCTGGGCTTCCATAATAGGTGCGATTACTTTGAGCAAAGGTTCCCTCGGAAAAATAACAGTGCCTTCGGGGATGGCGTAAATGTCACCGGAAAACCGAAATCCGGACAGATATTCCAGAAAATCTTCATCAAAAATTCCCAGTCCCCGCAGATAATTAATATCCTCCGCTGAAAAATGCAGGTTCCTGATATATTCTATAATCTGCTCCAGTCCGGCGCAGATGGCATACCCTCCGTTGCAGGGGTTTGTCCGGTAAAAAGCATCGAATACAACGGTTTCATTGCTGCCGGATTTAAAATAGCCCTGCATCATGGTCAGTTCATAGAGATCTGTTAATAATGTTAAATGTTTCATAATATGCTCCTTTTCCGCTGACGTTGAACATAGCAAATGGATTTTAGCATTTTCCTCTGCTCTTTACGCATAATGTAAGATAGTTGCTGAGCGGAACACAGAGTTTCGCCTTCAGGGCTCCTCCCGCCAGAGGCGGGTCCCTCCTCAAGGCATATTATAACACATTTTAAAGGATGGGAACAAAAGAATGTGATTTATTTATGTTTTGTCGTATGGAATGCCAGCGTCTATGTCGATATTTTTCCTATATTACTTCATGGATTTGTCTCATTCATTCCGGATAAAAATTTTAAACTCTCAATACCGGAGTTATCAGCCCTTTCAAGGATAGACGACAGATACCCATTTGCTTCTTCTTCCGTAAATGCGCCTAAACTCCTCATATTCAGCACGCCGAGTGCAAGGGACATCAGTTTCGGATTCTTCTTTGCCCACAGTTCCAGGAGGGCTTTGTCCGCAGTCACAGGGCTGACGGTAACAGTGAAGCGCCCACCGTCTACGGTATTTACGAAAATTGTGTCTGTTTCATCGTTCAGTGATATGTCTGCAAACATCCCATCATACTTATTCATAATGTCAAACAGAAAGTCTTTCAGTCTGTCCTTATTCGTTATGGCGCCATCTTCCTTTTTCAGCAGAAGCTCCCTCAATTTGCCCGCATTCTCCGCCACCCGTGCCTTATACTCCCTGCGCTGTTCTTCCGTAATTATCTCAATGTCAGCCATTATTATTAAAGCGATTTCAATATACACGGACAATGGATTTACATGGTACCACTCCAACAGTTCGATTTCGTCATGATTTAGCCCCTCATACAACAGTTTCCGGGTTTTGCTTTTTTCCATATTACTATTTCCCTTCGTTGTAATATATAGAATATTATAAAACATATTATATATATAATATTTTATCACAGCATAGTATATATTACAATAAAAGGAATTAAAAATGTTTAAATTGAAAAAAAGAATACATAGAATATGAAAACGAATCGTTGCGTTTGCTTAAAGATTTAATAAATAAAGTTCAGGTATTAGCAGATGAAAACCAAATGTCATTTAGTAAAGTTGTTATCAAATGTATTGAATATGCTTAAAAAAATATGGAAAAAATAGTCATTAATCTATATTTATGAATTAATATATTTTACCCATAAGATTATTATAAATAATGAAAATATTATTATAAAATATAGTATTTTTATAACATATCATCACACTGTACTTTATATTACAATAAAAAATAAGAGGTGATAAAAATGTTTATACTAAAAAGAGAATACACAGAATATGAGAACAAATCATTGCGTTTGCCTAAAGATTTAATAGATAAAGTTCAAACACTGGCTGATGAAAATCAAATGTCATTTAATAAAGTTGTTATCCAATGTATTGAATATGCGATAGCGAATACTGAGAAAAAAGAGGATAATTAAAGAGGTTTTAAAGTTAATGAATTAGTAATCAGGGGATATTCCAATAAAATGCATTTGGAACCTCCTTTTTCCATTCTGGAGATTCCAGGCATATGAATACCATCCGGTAAACCCCTGATTGCTTCGCAACTGTTATCCGGTAAAGGGGTTGACTGGATTCTCTGACACAGGTTTTGCTATCTTTTTCATAAATTTATACTGAGTGATGCCAGATAAGGATAAAATATTCGAAATAAAAGCATATTGAAAAACATTTCTGCATATGCTATAATGCCATTAGGCAAAAGATATAAAAAGTCCAACGTTGACGAAGAAGCGAATCCCCCAACCGTGCGGTAACACAGTTGAGGGATTCTTCTTTACTTTTATAGTGGCAAAGCACCCACCAGGCTAGTCGTTGCCTTTGTCGTCACCGTCTAACCATTTGATGATGTAGTGGCAAGTTACACCGCCCAGAACGGCAACTAAAAAAGATATAAAAAATTCCAACGCTGACACCTCCTCCCTGTTGCGGGTATCGGTGGGCAACAAAAAAATTATAACATATTATTCGACACGCTTCTATCATTAATTCTCAGAAAAGTTATAAACCTAAAATGAAATTTTAAATTCCACCGCCCGCTTATGTGGTGGAATTTACTCCTGCACTGGAATTTACTTTTTCAATTCAGCTTTATTTATGTTTTGGCGCATGAAATGCCAGCGACCATGCCGATATTTTTCCTATATTAATTCATGGATTTGTCTTATTCATTCCGGATAAAAATTTTAAACTCTCAATACCGGAGTTATCAGCCCTTTCAAGGATAGACGACAGATACCCATTTGCTTCTTCTTCCGTAAATGCGCCTAAACTCCTCATATTCAGCACGCCGAGTGCAAGGGACATCAGTTTCGGATTCTTCTTTGCCCACAGTTTCAGGAGGGCTTTGTCCGCAGTCACAGGGCTGACGGTAACAGTGAAGCGCCCACCGTCTACGGTATTTACGAAAATTGTGTCTGTTTCATCGTCCAGTGATATGTCTGCAAACATCCCATCATACTTATTCATAATGTCAAACAGAAAGTCTTTCAGTCTGTCCTTATTCGTTATGGCGCCATCTTCCTTTTTCAGCAGAAGCTCCCTCAATTTGCCCGCATTCTCCGCCACCCGTGCCTTATACTCCCTGCGCTGTTCTTCCGTAATTATCTCAATGTCAGCCATTATTATTAAAGCGATTTCAATATACACGGACAATGGATTTGCATGGTACCACTCCAACAGTTCGATTTCGTCATGATTTAGCCCCTCATACAACAGTTTCCGGGTTTTGCTTTTTTCCATATCAGATATTCCTTTCTTCATACTTTGTAAATAGGCATTTGCGAAACACCAGAACCCACATAAATACGGGATTCTCTTTGTTACAAAATAAAACAACTCCTCACTGGTCTGTGGTATAATTGAAATCTCCAGTAACAATTATCCATATCCACCAGTAAAGGAGTCGTATCTATATGATAACACATAAACAGCTCTCTTTGGCAGATATTTTTACCGATTGCCAAAATAAATTTGATAATGATAAATATCAGTTCCTTGCACTTCTCGAAAATACCATCAACTTAGATGAAATTGTCCCAGTGTCCTTTATTTCTCATTTCCATGCTGCCACTGGCAGGCCCCGTAAGCATCTGCTTTATCCAATGCTCAGGGCTCTGTTATTACAGCTTATCTTCTCAATCCCAACAACATCCCTGCTGATCATATTCCTGAAATACTCCCAGGAACTGCGAGACTTCTGTGGGTTTGATGTTGTCCCGGATGCCTCTAAATTCACCCGGTTCAAACAGGATTTTTTATCGGACTTACAATCCATGTTCGATCATCTTGTTGACTTGACCGAACCGATCTGCCATTGTATTGATACACAGAAAGCTTCCATGCTTCTCTTTGACACCTCCGGCATTGAGGCATGGGTTACAGAAAACAATCCCAAATATGCCAACCGTATCATCAAACAGCTGAAAGCCTTCAAAAAAGCAAAAGGGATGGACGATTCCTTTGACCCTTATAAAGCCGCCTACGGCTCCATGCCTTCCCATGCTGCCGCCAATCCAGCCATTCAGCAGATGTACATTAACGGGCATTTCTGTTATGCTTACACCACTTTACAACTTTATAAATAATATCCCTGATGCTGAATCAGTTGTTTTAAAACCTTAATGATAGCTTTTGATTTTATGTGTGTTTCGGCTTTTTTCACGAAAATGGAATAAAATACCTGCTGGCGAATTTGTTCGCTCAGTACGAAACGAAATTCCTGGACGCTTTCTGTCTGGTATTTGGAAAACGTCTTGTCCTGATACGGCAAAAGTTTCATTGCACAATACGCTATGTTGATTAGATTGACAAGCATTTCTATTCCTTTGCGGCTCCGCACCATGTAGCTGCATAATGACCAGAAGGTTTTCTGTTCGTAATAACTAACTTCGATGTTCCACCGAAAAGCATAAAGCATCAGAGGTATAAACTGCATACGGCTGCTTCCTGTCTGATTCAGTGGGGATTTTTCCTGCCAGGCACAGAATATTTGCAGCTGTTCTGGAAAAACTGTGCTGAAATATAAACGCCTGCCACCATTTTCCTTGTCCGCTGATGTAACATATGCCAAGACTGTCCTTTTGCCAAAAATGTTTGTAAGGACACGGCGCACAGCCATGTAATAGCCTCCAATTTTTTCATCAGACAGAGTAAAATCATCCTGGATGGAGAGCCTGTCGCCATGCGTTGCAGGACGTCCTCTTTTTCCCGTCCGCTGTGGCGGCAAATCATAAATGATGTTGTATCATTTTAGTTGACATCTTATACTCAAGGATTTGATGTATAATCAAAGAGAAATAAGGAGGCAACTACAATGGCAAAAAAACAAAGGAAATACGACATGGATTTCAAAATCCAGGCCGTGAAACTGGCAAAAGAAATCGGCGGTGCAAAAGCGGCTGCTGAATTAGGAATTCCCGAAAATACCATGTACGCATGGACAAAAGCAGCCAGGGAAGGACGGCTGGATGCCGGCCCTGGTTCCCATACGCCCCAGACAGCCATGAGTCTCGCAGAGGAACTGACAGTTCTACGCAGACAGGTCAGGGATCAGGAAAAAGAAATCCGCCGTCTGAAAGAGGAAAATGAATTTCTTGAGGAAGCAAGCGCTTTTTTCGCCGCCAGCCGTCGGAAGTCTGTAAAAGGCAGAGAATGATGTTCATTGCTATAAAAACCGAGGACGGCGTTATCAAGGGGAAGATTTCTTTTTACTGCCGGATGTTAAAAGTAACACGGCAGGGGTTTTATAAATATCTGGCAAACAAAGACCGCCCGTGGAAATATCAGGCTTTAGCTGATGCCATGCGGACAATCGTATCAGAGGATGAATGCAACGATGCCTGCGGAAGAATCCGTATGTATCAGGCGCTTCTTCTGAAACAGCCGGAAGGAGTCCGCATTCCCGGCGAAAGAACCGTTTACCGCATCATGAAGGAAACCGGACTCAGCCACCGCCCGAAACGCAAACCGAACGGAATTACCAAAGCTGACCGTGAAGCACGCAAATCGGATGACCTGCTGAAACGGGATTTCAAATCTGCAGAGCCACTGAAAAAATGCGTCACGGACATAACCGAAATCAAGGCAAAAGACGGAAAACTTTATGTATCTGCCATATTTGACTGCTATGATGCTGCAGTCCTCGGGCTGGCGATGGATACAAATATGAAAGCGGTATTATGTAAACGAACCCTTGACAATGATGTGGTATAAAAAAAGTTGACAGCCCATTCTCAAGGATTTGAGATATAATCAAGAGGATAAGGAGTGAACAAAAATGGCAGAAAACAGGCAATACGACCATGAATACAAAGTACAGGCAGTGAAACTGGCAAAGGAAATCGGACAAGCAAAGGCCGCTAAAGAACTGGGGGTTCCAAAGAATACCATGTATGGCTGGGTACGGGCCAACCGCCCTGGCAGCCTCGACCTTGGGGCAGGTTCACAAACTCCGCAAAGCGCCATGACCCTTAACCAGGAACTTCTTCAGCTCCGCCAGCTGGTTAAGGAACAGGAAAAAGAAATCCGCCGTTTGAAGAAGGAAAATGACTTTCTGGAGGAAGCCAGCGCTTTTTTCGCCGCGAGCCGTCTGAGGTCAGCAAAAACGAAAGAATGAAGTTCATTGCTCTTAAAACCAAAGACGGCAAATTAAAAGGGGATATCTTCTTTTACTGTAGAACCCTTCATGTCAGCAGGCAGGGATTCTACCAGTACCTTGCAAATAAAGACCGCCCATGGAAGTATCAGCCCCTGGCAGACGCCATGATGGAAATCCTTGAGGAAGATGATTGTAATGACACCTACGGCCGGATCCGTATGTATCAGGCATTAATGTTAAAACAGCCTGAAAATGTGGATATTCCCAGCGAACGTACTGTTTACCGTGTCATGGAGGATATCGGCATCAGCCACCATCCCAGGCGCAAACCAAACGGAATCACGAAAGCGGATCGGCAAGCCCGGAAATCAGAAGATCTGTTAAAACGTGATTTTAAGTCAGAGAAGCCGCTGGTCAAGTGTGTAACAGACATAACAGAGATCAAAGCCAGCGATGGAAAGCTGTATGTTTCGGCTGTTTTTGACTGCTTCGATTCCAGCGTGGTTGGACTGGCGATGGATACTAATATGAAAGCTCCATTATGTGCGCGGACACTGGAAAACGCGGCGAAGACATATCCGGACATCCATGGGGCAATTATCCACAGTGACAGGGGAAGCCAGTACACGAGCCAGCTTTACCGGGATGTAATCCGGAAGTATGGCATACGGCAGAGCATGAACAGTGCAGGCGGCAGATGCCATGATAACGCCCGCTGCGAGAGCATGTGGGCCAGAATGAAATCTGAACTACTCTATGACCGTTACGATACAGAGAAGATGAGCACGGATGAACTGAAAACCCTGATCTGGAGATATTTCATCAGCTATTGGAATAACCGGAGGATCTGTTCCTCTAATGGAGGCCTTCCTCCCATGATAAAACGGCAGCGATACTATGATTCCCTGAAAGAAGCAGCATAGGATACAAAATCCTTGAGGAAAATGTGTCAACTAATCTTGACAAAATCATCCCAGGCGTAAACCAAACGGAATCACGAAAGCAGACCGGGAAGCCCGGAAATCAGAAGATCTGTTAAAACGTGATTTCAAGTCAGAGGAACCGCTGTCCAAGTGCGTAACAGACATAACAGAGATCAAAGCCAGCGATGGAAAGCTGTATGTTTCCGCTGTTTTCGACTGCTTCGATTCCAGCGTGGTTGGCCTGGCAATGGATACAAACATGAAAGCTCCGTTATGTGTGCGGACATTGAAAAACGCGGCGGAAGCGTATCCAGGCATCCGCGGAGCAATTATCCACAGTGACAGGGGAAGCCAGTACACCAGCCGGCTTTATCGGGACGCAATCAATCAATATGGCATCCGACAAAGCATGAACAGCGCGGGTGGAAGATGCCATGATAATGCCCGCTGTGAAAGCATGTGGGCCAGAATGAAATCAGAACTGTTATATGACCGCTATGATACTGAGATGTAGGACGGATTTTGCGGACATTCAAAATAAAAAGAATGTGGAGGTAACAGACAATGGCAAAGACGATTTTTGAGGAACTGGGCGGCAGATACGAGCGGCAAGGAGATTACTTAATACTGTGCTTAAATGTACCCGCCGAAGAAGAACAGCCGATAGGCACATGGGGACAGTGGCATCTGGATTATCTGAAGCAGTACCGCAGGGTTACATACACCAATCTTCTCACAAGCGGCAAACTCAACGCTTACCTTGCCGACATTGACAGGCAGGCGCAGGAACGCTTTGAACAGCTCATAGAGGGCATGAAACAGGCACAGGGCATAACGGAACGCCTAAAGGAAGAAAATGCCTTAGAATGGGTACAACGCCTTAATAACGTAAGGGCTTGTGCGAGGGAGATTGTTGAGAAAGAAATAATTTACGCATAATAAATTGGCGGCGGAGTAAGGCTCTGTCGCTTTTCTTGTCGGAAGATAAAAATTCATGTTTTATGAATTGATACAGTTCGTTTAAACGGCTATGGTAGATACAGTACAATTTGAGGAGGACAGAAATGTTTGAGTATGTGACGGCACAGGAAGCAGCGGAGCTTTGGGGAATATCGGCAAGGCGGGTACAAAGGCTCTGTAAGGAAAATCGGATTGAGGGCGTATTGAACATCAATCGGGTATGGCTCATGCCAATAAACATTAAAGCAAAATTAGCTTTTCTTGTTTACCCTATACTGATATGGCGGGCGTTAATCAGGATTTTAAAAAGGCTCCTTATCTTTATGAAATCTTCAAAAATGTGCAGTACCCTTTATGTATCAAAATCAAGAAAGGAAATGAAACATTATGGATTTCATATTGAAAACAACAAATCTTTGCAAGAGCTTTGGAAAACATTCCGCTGTAACAGATGTGTCAATTCATGTACGGGAAAATAGCGTATACGGATTATTAGGTCCGAATGGAGCAGGAAAATCTACAATCTTAAAGATGGTAACAGGTATGCTTCATCCTACCAAGGGTACGATTGAATTTGCCAATCACTCATGGAGCAGACAGGATTTAATGCATATCGGAGCTTTGATAGAAAATCCCCCGTTATATGAAAACTTGACGGCGTATGAAAATTTAAAAGTAAGGACTATTTTGTTGGGGTTGCCAGAGCAGCGTATCAATGAAGTGTTGGAGCTTGTGGATTTACAAAACACAGGAAAGAAAAAGGCAGGACAATTTTCAATGGGAATGAAACAGCGGTTAGGCATTGCGGTTGCATTGCTAAACAATCCGTCTTTACTAATTCTCGATGAGCCGACAAATGGATTAGACCCGATTGGAATCGGAGAGCTACGAAACTTAATCCGTCTATTTCCACAAAGAGGAATAACGGTTATATTGTCAAGCCACATTCTTTCAGAAGTGCAGCTTATTGCAGATGACATAGGTATCATTGCAAACGGCAGGCTTGGATATGAAGGTAAAATGCAGCATAGCGAAAACCTTGAGGAATTGTTTCTTAAGGTCGTTGAAGAAAGCAGGGAGGTAATGTGATGAAAGAATATGTATCTTCCGAATGGATAAAGCACAAACGGACTTTTGCAATAAAACTCGTTATTCTCGCCCCTGTTATTACCCTGCTTATGAATGTGTTTGCGCCAATGTGGTATCAGCAAAACGCATTTAACTGGTGGTATGTTTTGCTTTTCCCTGGATTTCTCACTTTGCTTTGCACGATGTGTGAACAACGGGATGGCGGAAAGCTGAAATACAGAAGTCTTATCCCGCTGCCTATAAAACTTAAAAATGCGTGGATTGCAAAAGCAATCGTCATATTGATTTTGGATATTATAGCGAATTTCATTTTTTTAGGGTTGAATATGCTTGGCGGTATAGCGGTTTACTTTATTTATGAAATCCCAATTAGTATATCGCTATTTCAAGCTGCGGCAGGTATTTTTTGTATTATCGTAGCTTCTATGTGGGAAATTCCAATATGTTTGTGGCTGTCGAAAAAGATTGGTGCATTTGCGACGGTTGTAATAAACGCAGGAATAGGCTCAGCCTTGGGCGTAATATTTGCAAACACAAAATACTGGATTTTTTGTCCGTATAGTTGGATGCCACGCTTAATGGTTCCAACAATCGGTATTTTGCCAAATGGAGTGCCTGTTTCTGAAGAAGCAGGAAATTTGCCAGTATCATTGGTTATGGTTATTTTAGCATTGCTGCTTTCTGTAATACTATTTTCAGCTTTAATAAGGCTTGGTGCAAAAGGATTTTCACGGCAGGAGGTAAGATAATGGGAACAGTATTAAGATGTGTCAGAGCAGATTATCTAAAAGCAAAGCGTTCTATGTTGAATGTTATTTATATAATCGTGCCTCTTATACTTGCTTTGGCATTTGCAGGCTATTTTCATATTTCGAGTTGGAACAGAACACTTAAAATAAGTGCTTTCTTTGAAATGCTGGGCATAATATATCCTTTTCTAGTTGGAATTATTGTGGGAATTATTGCCCAGCGGGAAAGTCAGGCAGGTCATTATCAATTTATACTTAGTACTGTTTCTTCAAGAACGCACATTTATATAGGGGAACTATGTTTTCTGCTGATAAATTCTTTGCTATTTTATACACTTGCAGTCGGCAGTTTTGCCCTTATGTTTCCGTTTACTTCTATAAGCGGATATGTGCAGGTTATAGGGCTTCTGCTTTTATCTTCTACACCTATATACCAAATACATTTTTTGTGTGCTTTTATATTTGGTAAAAGTGCTTCTATGGGGCTTGGAATTGCGGGCAGCTTACTATCTGCGATTATGCTCACAGGTTTAGGAGATGTATGCTGGCAGTATATTCCGTGGGCATGGAGCGTTCGGTTTATGGATTTCTGGCTTCTTGCGACTACGAACAAGGATGCTTATTTGCAGAGTTGCAGTACCTTCTATGTTGGAATTATAATAAATATCGTAGCCATACTTGTGCTATTCGCTGTTAGCATTATGTGGATTAGACTATGGGATGGAGGGAAAGAAAATGATTAAAAAATTCCGATTGCTATGCGTATGTCTGATAACTTTAACCATCTTTTTTATGGGTTGCAATAACAGAATATCAGACACGGCGGATAAGAATAATATGTTGAATGACACTCTGCCCAAATACGAACTGAATGTTGCTGATTATAACGAGATAAGTTTTGACAATAAGACATATATCATTACTGAAAAGACAATCTCATATTCAGAGTTAGAGGAAGAAATCGGGCAGGTTTCTCAAAACATTACAACGGTTGAGGGAAATAAATTGCGATATGGATATGTTTATAATATTGATGAAACAACAGATATTGCGGTAAACATCAATGAGAAGTACTATATTGCGGAATTAGCAGATTGATAAAGGAGGTGCTTTGAGTTGGCACGATTGTTAGTAATTGATGATGAGAAAGCCATTCTTGACTTAGTTAAGAATAGCTTGGAAAAGGATGGACATATCGTTACTGTATGCGAAAGCGCGGCAGATGTTACAATAAATACTTTAAAAAATTATGATTTGATTTTGTTAGATATTATGATGCCAGATGTTGACGGATTTATGTTTTGCAAAAAAATCCGAGGAATTGTAGACTGCCCTATTCTATTTCTCACAGCAAAAGTAATGGAAACAGACATTATCTACGGATTAGGAATAGGTGCTGATGATTATATTACTAAGCCTTTCCGAATAGGTGAATTACGAGCCCGTGTTACTGCCCACCTGCGTCGGGAAAGACGGGAGCACCATAATACATTAGGATTTGAACAGGAAATCAAGTTTGATTTATCTTCAAAGGAACTTTTTATGAAAGGCAAGAAAGTTGACCTAACCAAAAGCGAGTATGAAATTTGTGAGTATTTAGCCAGAAATAGAGGGCAGGTATTTACAAGAGAGCAGATTTATGAAGCTGTTTTTGGATTTGATGGTAACAGCGACAATTCAACGATTGCAACACATATAAAGAATATTCGCAGTAAGTTGGCAGGATATGGTGTTACTCCGATTAACACAGTCTGGGGGGTAGGATATAGATGGGAAGGATAAAACGGACTTCATTGCAAATGATTTTCTGGAAATTCTTAATTATTCTCATATTAGGATTGCTCTTATCGGCGGCAGTTCCTTTTTTGCTCCTTGCATTTGCTTCAAGTGCAGGGTATGTGACTTATGCTAATAATGCGGAACATTCCGTACAGGAAATATCGCCGATAATTGCGGCTGCACCAGATATTACAAAGGTTGCAATCCCTTCCTATTGTGAATATCTGATACTTGATGAAGATTATAATGTTCTCTATACAAACATGGATACAACGGAGCAGGAAAAGGCGTTGGAATTTGCAAAAACTGGAGAAAACAGTGACCCTACAAGCAGGACACAATACCAATTCATACCGAGGGAAACAGAATATTGCGTACTGAAATATTATGTGGGTTCGCAATATAAAAATGACTGGATGCAGAAACATTTGCCTGCTCCCGAAATATTATTATTGCTGTTGATAGGGGTAAATTGCATAGCGGTTTGCGTTTGTCTGACAATACGATATTCCCGAAAACTGAAAATTCAGTTATCTCCGTTGATTATGGCAACAGAACAAATACAGAAGCAAAATCTTGACTTTGAGGTAGAAAGCTCTGAAATCAGTGAATACAATGCGGTATTGAACTCTATTTCAGAAATGAAGGACAGCTTAAAATTATCTTTAGAACAACAATGGAAAGCAGAGCAATCACAAAGGGAACAAATAGCCGCACTTGCTCATGATGTAAAAACACCTTTAACTGTTATCCAGGGGAATATAGATTTAATGAATGAAACGGAACTTGACGATGAGCAACGATTATATGCAGGGTATATTACGGAAAGTTCGGAACAGATACAAGTATATATAAAGACTTTGATTGATATATCCCGTACAGTCACAGGCTATCAGCTTCAAGTAGAGAAAATTGATATAGCGGATTATATGGAACAAATTGAAGCACAGGCAAGTGCGTTATGTGTTACAAAGGAAATTCGCTTAAGCATGGAAACAGATATGGGATGTTTTGAAGCGGATAAATTGTTGTTGGAACGGGCAATTATGAATGTTGTCAATAATGCCTTAGAATACTCCCCGCAAAGAGGAACAATATATGTGGAAACGCAGAGGAAAGAAAACTTTCTGCAAGTTATTATAACAGATGAGGGAACTGGTTTTACAAATGAGGATTTGCACCATGCAAGGGAGCAGTTTTTTATGGGCGACAACAGCCGAAGCTCTAATATGCACTTTGGCATGGGGCTTTATATCACAAACAGCATTGTAAAGCAGCACAACGGGGAACTTACTCTTAAAAATTCCGATAAAACAGGCGGTGCAGAGGTTATAATAAAAATTCCATATCAGGATTTTTTCGGGCAGTTATCCGTCTGCTCATGCAACGCAGATTTGACTTATACATAGCATATCGGGGAATGGCATATAACCACGGGCGTGAGGACAGAAAATGGCGCATCTGGAAAGAAGCCGAGGTTTATCGATGGGCGAGCGACTTCGGCGAATACCTTGAGGGAGTGGCAGACACTGAACAGCAGGCAGAGCCGAACACCGTTGCGGACTTACTGGACGAGATTGAGAACGAGAAGCTGTATCAGGCATTGCTTACAGTGGACAAGCATACCCTTTAGAGGTATCATATCAAATGCTGCAATTCTCAAAGCTGCTATTCATTTTTTAATTTCAAAAACAACTGTCTAATCCATATTTATCCATTACAAAAACATTTCTTCTGTTCCGTGAAACATCTTTTTCGTAATTCCCGCAAACAGCAAACCTGATATACAGGTTAAGCCTCCCAACAGCAGGATAGAGGCAGACACATTCATTACTTCAATGAAAAAACCATTGATTAAATTTCCAGCCGGGGTGGCAATCAACAAAATTGAATTTAAAAATCCAAAGAATCGGCCCTGTATTTCTTTTGGAATATATTTTTTATAAAATATCCCAAACTGTACATTGCTTAATCCGAAAAAGATTCCGGAAATAAAATAAGCTGCGATAAAATAGTAAACCTGATGGAAATGCGCAAATATTCCCATGACAACATTAAAAATCCCCATAAGTGATACAAAAAACATAGAATGATATACGTGAAATTTCTGCAAACCAATCTTTTTCGCCAAAAGGCTTCCAATAATTCCGCCTGCTGGAGAAGCTGCAAATAAAATTCCTGCCAGTGCTTTATTGATTTTATCATTCACCATATACACCTGCATGGAAAGTACCATAGCAGAACCAAGCACATTGATAACAGAGGCGCATAACAGAAAAACAGGAATGGCCTTTCCTGCGGAATGTTTTTTTAACAATTCCTTTTTAATGAAAGAATTTTTTTCTTCTTTTTTCTGAACATTTTGACTGTCAGATTCATAACTGAATCCTGACAGCAGGCACAGAACAATAATTATCACCACAATGTCTGTCAGATAAATGTTTCGATAACTTAACATGGACACAAGCATTCCGGCAATTGCAGGTGACAAAATCTGCAAAACCTGCGTGGTCAGCTGTTGAATATAAACTGCATTCTCTATTTCCTTTTTATCAACAATATGAACAATCAGTGAGCTGGTACTTGGATTAATCACTGAAATACAAAGATAACGAAGTAAAAAAACACCAATAATCAGATATACATTCGTTTCCGGTTCCTGAAACAGTAAAAAAATGAGGAAAACCGAAAGCAATTTCAGAATATTTCCTGATTTAATAATTTTTATCTTATTCATTCTGTCTGAAAAAATTCCGGACACTGGTGATACGAGCACACTGGTCAAGACGATAGATGAATTGTATAAGGATAACATAACTGCTGAGCCTGTAACCTCCATAATCCATAGAGGCATCGCAAACAGTAACACTTTATTCATAATAAAAGATAAATTGTCCGTAAGAAAAATCCGTTTAAAATTATTACTTAACCTTCCGTACTTATGATTCATTCTTCACACACATTCCTGATTACCCTGCAGCATAATCAGCATTCCTTTCCTTACAAATATCATTCAACGTTGAATGATACCAGATCAGGATAAAATTTTATCATACATTTTAAAGGATGGGAACAAAAGAATGTGATTTATTTGTGTTTTGTCATATGGAAACCTTTTCATTTTCAGGAAAATGTGCTATTCTTTATAATTATTGAATAAAACC
Source organism: Lachnospiraceae bacterium JLR.KK002 (assembly GCA_036941025.1). NCBI lineage: Bacteria > Bacillati > Bacillota > Clostridia > Lachnospirales > Lachnospiraceae > Lachnospiraceae bacterium JLR.KK002. The sequence continues at coordinate 2,576,147 of JAYMNP010000001.1, read as the reverse complement.
GCTTCTGACAGCCTGCTCAGGCAGGGTAAAAAGCGGAAAAACACACTGGTTTCAGAATTTTATATTCAGAAAGAAGGGTTATATTTTATGAAGAAAAAACTGATGTTATTACTGTGCACGGTATGTGCGGTGACATTGCTGGGCGGCTGTGGGACAGGAAATAAGAACACAGGCGGGAAAAAAGAAAGCACGGAAAAAACAGAAAAGACAGAGGAAAAGGACGATTCAGAAAAAGAGAAAGCGTCCATAGAATACAATGTGGATGATTATGTGGAACTGGGAGAGTACAAAGGACTGGAAGTAAGCCTTGGCACTTATGAGGTGAAGGATGAGGATGTAAAAAGCCGCATTGAATCCATCCTGACCTCTTATCCGGTGTACGAAGATCTGGATAAGGATACGGTGGAAGACGGAGATTTTGTCAACATTGACTATGAAGGGATCAAAGACGGAGAGGCCTTTAACGGCGGAACCGCAGAAGGCGCCGTACTGGAAATCGGTTCCAACAGTTTTATTGATGGATTTGAAGAGGGGCTGATTGGGAAAAAAGTGGGAGAAAAAACAGACCTTAACCTGACGTTTCCGGAGGATTACCAGAATGAGGAGCTGGCAGGGCAGGAGGTTGTATTCCATGTAACGGTGAATAAGATTGTCAGCAAAACAGATATGATCTATGATCAGATGGATGATGCTTTTGTGGCAGAAAATATGTCCTCCCAGGGGTATAACAATGTGGAAGAATTTGAAAAGGGCGTCAGAGAGCAGATGGAGCAGGACAATGAATCCCGAAAAAAGGTGGAAACTCAGGCGGCAGTTCTTCAGAAACTGAGGGAAGTCTGTAAAGTGAACGGATTCCCGGAGGGACTTCTGGAGCAGAAAATCGAAGAATATATGGAGCGGTTTGAAAACAATATGTCAACCAGTTACGGTATGAAGCTGGAGGATTATCTGCAGGCGACAGGTACCACGGAAGAGGCCTTCAATGAACAGGTGAAACAGCTTATGGCTGAGAGCCTGGAAGGAGATCTGATACTGGAGGCTATTGCCGGAAAGGAACATGTGGAAACAGAAGAAAAAGAATATGAAGCATATAAAAAGAGCGTTGTGGAAGAGTACGGATATGCCAGTGAGGAAGCACTGGTAGAGCAGTATGGTGAAGAATATATCAAAAGTATTTATGAAAATGAGCAGGTATTAAATATGGTAATAGAGCAGGCGAATATTACCTACAGTGAACAGTCCCAGGAGGGAGAAACACCTGCGTCAGACGGGGAAACTCAGGAGGGAGAAACACCTGCGTCAGACGGGGAAACTCAGGAGGGAGAAACACCTGCGTCAGACGGGGAAACTCAGGAGGGAGAAACACCTGCGTCATAGGAGGAATTCCAGGAGGAAGAATCAACAGAAGTAAGACACTTCTGAGGAATAGGTAAAAAAGGAGAAGAGCTATGAAACTGAACATGACAAACATCAGAGATCTCTACCGGAGGAAAGAAGCATTTCTGGAACAGGAGGTAACCATCGGCGGATGGGTGAGAAGTATCCGCAGTTCCAAAAATTTTGGCTTTATTGTAGTAAATGACGGAACTTTTTTTGAACCTCTGCAGGTTGTATATCACGACGGACTTCCTAATTTTGCAGAGGTGGAGAAATTGAATGTGGGGGCGGCCATTATTGTAAAAGGGAAGCTGGTCGCCACACCCCAGGCCAAACAGCCATTTGAAATTCAGGCGGAGGAAGTGCAGGTGGAAGGCCAGTCCACGCCGGATTATCCCCTGCAGAAAAAACGCCACAGTTTTGAATATCTGAGAACCATTTCTCATCTGCGCCCCCGAACCAATACCTTTGAGGCCGTATTCCGGGTGCGTTCGCTGATAGCCTATGCCATCCATAAATTTTTCCAGGAAAGGGATTTCGTGTATGTGCATACGCCGCTGATTACCGGAAGCGACTGTGAAGGAGCAGGAGAGATGTTCCAGGTGACCACGCTGGATTTGAATGATATTCCGAAAGATGAGAACGGAGCTCCGGATTTTACCCAGGACTTTTTCGGCAAGTCCACCAATCTTACGGTAAGCGGCCAGTTAAACGGGGAAACCTATGCCATGGCATTTAAAAATATTTATACCTTCGGCCCCACATTCCGGGCGGAAAATTCAAACACCACCAGACATGCGGCGGAATTCTGGATGATTGAGCCGGAAATTGCTTTTGCAGATCTGGAGGATGATATGGTTCTGGCGGAAAGTATGCTGAAATATATTATCAGTTATGTGCTGGAACATGCGCCGGAAGAAATGCAGTTCTTTAACAGTTTTGTGGACAAGGGGCTGCTGGAGCGCCTGAATCATGTGGTAAATTCTGATTTTGCCCATGTAACTTACACAGAAGCTGTGGAAATTCTGGAGAAAAATAATGAGAATTTTGAATACAAAGTATCCTGGGGCGCAGACTTGCAGACGGAGCATGAGCGGTATCTGACGGAAGAGGTATTTCAGCGTCCGGTATTTGTGACAGATTATCCCAAAGAGATTAAGGCATTTTATATGAAACTGAATCCCGACGGAAAGACCGTTGCGGCAGTGGACTGCCTGGTGCCTGGAATCGGAGAGATTATCGGCGGCAGCCAGAGAGAGGACGACTATGACAGGCTCTGCCAGCGTATGGAAGAACTGGGTCTGAACCAGGAAGATTACGATTTCTATCTGGACTTGCGGAAATACGGTACGGCAAGACATGCAGGCTTCGGCCTTGGATTTGAGCGCTGCGTCATGTATCTGACAGGCATGACAAACATCCGGGATGTGGTACCCTTCCCCAGAACAGTGAAAAACTGTGAACTGTAGGCCCCGGTCTGGCAAATGATAATGGAACTTCGTGTATTACAATACTTATATCAGTCTTCGTATTTATACGGCTATTGCAGATGATGTGAAAGAACGGCTGGAAAGCGGCGCTCTGGATATGGGGCTTTTGCTGGAACCGGTGGAGATTGACAGATACCATTTCCTGCGAATGCCCCTGAAAGAGACATGGGGCGTTTTGCTGCGGAAAGATTCGCCTCTGGCAGAAAAAGAAAGAATTACTCCAAAAGATCTGGCATTCTTCCCATAGGGGAACCCAACGATAATTTTGCACCGTATTTTACAGGCAATCATTCCCGGCATGGAATTTAAAAGTTCATTTTACGGGTAAATTTTTGTTTAGTGAAAAAGAAATGTATCTTGTAATTTAAATTTGCATATGCTATAATGCCAACAGGCAAAGAAATGTGGAGAATTCCATGCAGGCAAAGAACGAATCCCCCGACTGTAGTGGCGTACAGTCGAGGGATTCTTCTTTTCTTTTTATTCTATTAGGAAAGACCTTGTCACGCTAACGTGTGAAAGTATCTTTCCTATAGAATAAAAAAGCTCTTATCGCACTGCGGCGGGTATGAAATCTGTCGCAAAGCGACCCGCCGCAGGCGGAGAATCCTGCAAAGCAGGATTCTTTCTTGTAGTGGTAAAGCGTCCACCAGGATATTTGTTGCTTTTGTCATGCCTGTCTGGACAACATAAGCATTATAACATATCAATTCATATTCTCCTGTTTAATCGTTAATGCGGCAGCTCCTGTTCCATTTTCTCGATGGTATGCAGAAAAGCATCCTGAATGGAAGTGTGTATATCTTCTCCCAGTAAATGTGTGCTGGCTGCAGGAATCATTCCGCCTGCCATGGAGGGATGTCCGCCGCCGCTTCCAAAGGGCCGCAGAACCTGGGAAATCAGGTTCCCCGCATGAATCCGGTTCTGCTCACAGCGCACGGAAAAACGAATGCCGTCTGTCTGCATGGCGTAGATAATTGCAATGTCCACCACATCCAGAGACAGGATAAAATCAGAAATAATGGCAATCAGAGCCTGGGCGCAATTGAAGGGAATATAGGCAAAGCCTGTACCTCCGAAAATCTGTATATTCTGGATGGCTGCTCCATATGCCCGCAAATCATCAAATTCCATGGTGTTGGAATACATACTGGTTACCAGTTCCCATCTGGCATGGGGAAACAGAAAAGACAGCATTTCCGTGTCCAGTGCGGAGGTTCCGCGGGTGAAATCAGCAGTATCCATCTTAATACCGTAAGCCAGGGCAGCAGCACATTCCGGTGAAATGGGAGTGTCTGTATTTTTATAATAAGAAGCAATGATGGAGGCGCAGGCGCCCACTTTCTGAATATCCTGATACAGATAATCATATTGGAAGAAAATGGGATGGTGGTCAATGCACGCCACTTCGTCCCCAATCAGGTCTGTTACGTTACTGTTCATTTTCTGGGAATCCACCAGGACAATCAGGTCATCTTCCTCCATATCAGAAAGCACGTCTTTGGAAAACATGGTAATCCCAAAAGTATCTAACATTTTTTTTGCGCTGAGACGGTCGATTTTCCCGTCGTAACATAAGGTTGCGGGTATCTTGTGATAAGCCAGAAACTGCTGCAGGCCGAAAGCACTGGAAATGGCGTCCGGGTCCGGAAAATTATGAGTCTGTATAAATACAGTGTGATTTCTCAAAATATCTGCTAATTCTAACGGATTCATGGAAAACTCCCTTTCTGAAATATGGTATAATATCAGCCGATATTATACCAGGATTGCAAAGCAATCCCAGGCATGGTTACAGATGCGCACGGGGGCGCGTATAATATCAGCCGATATTATACTATATTTTCTTGAAAAAGTCATTACATTTTGTTATGATTCAAAAGTGAAAGGATGATATCTGAATGGAAAAATGGGTGGTGTCTGCCAAACGGGCGGATTTTAAGAAAATTGCAGAGCGGTTCGGCATTGACCAGGTGACGGCAAGAATTATCAGAAACCGTGAAGTTCTGGGAGAGCAGGCCATAGATGAATATCTTCATGGAACACTGGAACATCTTCATGCTCCGGAGGAAATGAAAGATATGGAGCGGGCAGCAGCCATTTTGCAGGAAAAGTTGCAGAAAAAGAAAAAAATCCGCATATTAGGGGATTATGATATTGACGGAGTGCAGTCGGTATATATTTTGTATTCCGCGCTGCGCCGCTGTCATGCAGAGGTGGATTATGCCATTCCCGACAGGATTGCAGACGGATACGGTCTGAATGAGCGTCTGGTACGCCAGGCAATGGCGGAGGGGGTGGACACGATTCTGACATGTGACAACGGTATTGCGGCCGCAGCAGAGGTGTCCCTGGCAAAAGAACTGGGAATGACTGTCATTCTTACGGATCATCACGAGGTTCCCTATGAGGAATCATCAGATGGGAAAAAGATATATCAGGTTCCGCCGGCAGACGCAGTGGTAAATCCCAAACAGCCGGACTGTCCCTACCCCTTTAAAAATTTGTGCGGCGCGGCTGTGGCTTTCAAGCTGGTACAGGTACTTTACAGAAAATCGGGATATCCCCAGGAAGAAGCAATGGCTTTTCTGGAAAATGCGGCCTTTGCCACCGTAGGAGATGTGATGGAGCTGACCGGGGAAAACAGAATCCTGGTAAAAGAAGGCCTGAACATGCTGAATCATACTAATAATTATGGTATGCGGGCGCTGGCTGCATGTAATCAGATAGAAATGGGAAAAATCAAAGCATATCACATAGGATTCGTGCTGGGGCCCTGTATGAATGCCAGCGGAAGGCTGGACACTGCCAGACGGGCGCTGGAGCTGCTTCTGGCAGACAACCCTCATACGGCGACAGAATATGCCAGGGATTTATATGATTTGAATGCCAGCCGCAAAGAACTGACAGAGCAGGGCGTGGAACAGGCTGTCAGGCTGGTGGAGCAGACCTCCCTGAAACAGGATAAAGTACTGGTGATTTATCTGCCGGACTGCCATGAAAGTCTGGCGGGTATCATTGCGGGGCGGATTCGGGAACGGTATCACCGTCCGGTGTTTGTACTGACCAGAAGCGAGGAAGGAGTCAAAGGCTCCGGACGCTCCATCGAGAGTTATTCCATGTATGAGGAAATGACCAGGTGCAAAGAACTCTTTACCCGGTTCGGAGGCCATCCCATGGCGGCAGGCCTGTCCATGCCGGAGGAACATGTGGAACTGTTCCGCCGGAAGCTGAATGAAACCACTGTTTTGACAGAGGAAGAACTGCGGGGGAAAATTGTCATAGACGTCCCCATGCCTCTGGACTATATTACCAGAGAACTGACTGAAGAACTGAATCTGCTGGAACCTTTCGGGAAAGCCAATGAAAAACCGGTATTTGCAGATAAAAATATACATATCCTGTCTCTGGGCGTGTTCGGGAAGAACCGTAACGTGTGCCGGATGCAGGTGGAAAGCCAGGGCGGAACCAGAATGAATGCAGTCTGTTTCGGACAGACAGAACCCTTCCTGGATTTCCTCAGAGAAAAATACGGACGTCAGGCACTGGAGCAGACCATGGACGGCCAGGACGGCGGAATTCGGGTGTCTTTTCTGTACTATCCGGACATAAACGTATACAATGGACAGGAAACCCTGCAGATAATTGTAAAGAACTACTGTTAGATTCACCATAAAAGTGATATAATATTTGCCATGAGGAGAGGCCCGCAAAGCGGGAGGAGCCCTGATGGCTATAGGAGGACTCCAGAATGCCTGCGAGGAGGGGCCCGCAAAGCGGGAGGAGCCCAGAATGCCTGCGAGGAGGGGCCTGCAAAGCGGGAGGAGCCCGGAATGCCTGCGAGGAAGGGCCCTGACAGAATGAAAAACAAAACAGAGGATACTTTTGGAAGAAAGGGGAAGCCGGATGTTTGGAATAGGAAAAAAACAGGAGGAGCTGGAGCAGGAAGTGCTTGCCAGACAGGAAGAAGCAGATAAATATTTGAAGAAATTATCAGAGGTGACAGATAAAATGCAAGTGGTGCAGAAAGAAACCCGGACAGGAATTGCTGCCATGGAAGAAAAACAGAATGAACTGGACAGCCAGATGGAAAAAGTGCTGGAAACAGTAAAAGAAGCAGCCCAGGAGGCCAGAAAGCAGAATGAAAAGAACCGGGGTCTGCAGAAGCAGATTCAGGTTCTGGCGGACAGAGCGGAAAAAACAGACGGTATGTACCAGAGGTCTCTGGAAGGAATCTGCAGACGGGAACAGGAACTGCTGGAAATGATAAGCCAGGGAAGAAAACTCACCTCCCCGGAAGAAGTTCTGGAGCTGGCGGCAACAGGGATGCGCCAGGAAATGGGCGAGATGGATCAGCGTATTGGTGAAATGGAAGAAATGGAGAAGCAGATGGGCATTCTTTCCCTGAATGCGGCCATTGAAGCAGGAAGACTGGGAGAAGACGGCGTGAAATTTGTGGAAGCGGCGGAAAAAGTACGGGATCTTTCCGGAAAATATCATCAGGCGGCTTCTTTTATGGCTGAGAAAATGAAGCGGATGGAAGAACGGCTGGAAGAAGCGGAAGTGCAGGTAGTTTACCTGACCCAAATCTGGAAAGAACATAATGCACGGCTGGAAAAAGCAGCCGAGGGATTCGGTGTTTACGCTTCCAGGCTGGAAGAATCGGAGACACGTAACCTGGTTTCGGAAATACGCACAGTTACCGGAACGCTGGAGCAGTCCATCAGCGACAGCGAACTGGTGAGCAAACAGTATGATACCGCCCAGGAAGTGGTAAAACAGGCGGGGCAGACCTTTACCAGACAGCAGGAGACACTGGAAAATCTCCGGGGGAAGGCCAGAGAGGTGGAAGAATGGCTCCGGGCTGTGGGAGAGGAAATCAGACAGTGACGGACTGTCAGGAGGTAAGAGATGAAAAAAAGAACATTTCAGTTTCAGTCAGCAGATAAGGCGACCAGGATTCACGGGGTAAAGTGGGAGCCTGAAAATGGTGAAGTGAAAGGAATCCTGCAAATCAGCCATGGCATGATAGAATATGTGGAAAGATATGAAAAATTTGCAGAATTCATGACAGAACAGGGCTTTATGGTGGTGGGAAATGACCATCTGGGCCATGGGAAGTCCGTAAAATCCCAGGAACTGTGGGGATATTTTGCAGATAAGGGCGGCAGCGACATTGTGGTAAAAGATCTGGACCGTCTGCGCAGAATGATTCAGAAAGAACATCCCGGTACGCCTTATTTCATGCTGGGCCACAGTATGGGTTCTTTCCTGTTGCGGAAATATCTGGCGAAATACGGTTGCGGCCTGCAGGGAGCGGTGATTATGGGAACAGGAAACCAGCCCGTTGTTGCGGCTGTGGCCGGGAAAGAAATCTGCCGGGTTCTGGCTCTGTTCCGGGGCTGGCATTACCGTAGCAAACTGGTGGACAAAATGGCTTTTGCCACTTATAACCAGAGATTTCAGAGAGAAAATCGGCCCAATGCCTGGCTGACCAAAGACCGGGAAATTGTGGAAGCCTATAACAGAGAACCCCGCTGTACCTTTCATTTTACATTAAACGGATTTTACAACCTGTTTGACACCATACATTATATCAGCCGGCCGGCCAATATCAATGCCATTCCCCGCAGCCTGCCCCTTTTACTGGTAGCCGGAGAGGACGACCCGGTGGGAAATTACGGTGCAGGTGTAAGAGCAGTGTATGAGAGATATAAAAAGGCAGGCATTACGGATATAACCTGCAGACTCTATCCCACAGACCGCCACGAAATTTTAAATGAGGTGGACCGGGAACAGGTATACGCCGACATTTATGAATGGATACAGGCGAGAATGCAGTAAATATCATGGGCCTTTTGGAAGCATAAAGGTAGCATGCGGCAGGTGCTTTTTAGAGGTACGGAGGCTAAGAAGAAGAGGCAGAATGGAGGGTAACAATGAAAAAGCACAGAAAACAACTGTTGAGTCTGTTACTGGCGCTTGTGACAGTATTCGCAATACCGGCACAGGTGCGGGCGTCTCAGACCGATGAAAAAGAGGTGAGTCCGGGGCCGGAAAATTCCGGCGAGGAGGTACTGGAAGAAGGAAGAAAAGAGGAAGATGTTTCTGACAGGGAATCGGATGTTCTGAATCAGCCGGGCGAAGTTACGGAGCCCATTACCAAAGAAGATAAACCTTATCTTGCGCTGGGGGCAAATCTGACGCCGGAGCAGCAGAGGACGGTTCTGGAACTTCTGGGGGTAAACGAGGCGGAGCTTTCCGAGTATGATGTGATTTACATTACCAACGAAGAAGAACATGAATATCTGGGAGAATATGTGGCGGCCGGCAAGATTGGGACGCGGGCGCTGTCTTCGGTACTGGTGGTAAAGAGAGAAGAAGGAAACGGGATTAATATTACCACCAAAAATATTTCCTACTGTACCATCGGTATGTATAAAAATGCCCTGATTACCGCCGGAATTACCGATGCGGATATTATAGTGGCAGGGCCTGTTCCCATATCAGGGACAGCGGCGCTGGTAGGAGCCATGAAAGCATATTCCGACATGACCGGAGTGAAGGTTTCCGAAGAAAGCATGGATACCGCATTGAACGAACTGGTGCTCACCGGAGATCTGGCAGAGACCGTGGGGGATTCTGAAAAAGCGGAAGAACTTGTTGCATATCTGAAGCAGGAAGTCATTGAAAAGGGCCTGAAATCCGAACAGGAGATAAAGGAAACCATTGCAAAGGCCTGCAGTCAGTTTGATATCAGTCTGACAGAGGAAGAAGTAGCCGAACTGACAGAACTGTTGAAAAAAATCGGCCAGCTTGATTTGGATTTGGACTCCATTAAGAGCCAGGCGGAAGCACTGTATGAGAAGCTCTCTCATATGGATGCGGGAAGCATTTTTGATAAAGTGGCAGATTTCTTCCGTTCTGTTCTGGATTTTTTCAAAGGTCTGTTTTCCTGAAAATCTGATTTTCAGGAATTTTCAGAATATGAATTATTATGTGTGTTTCCGCTCCGTGAAATGTGTTTTCTCGGAGCGGAAAGTTATTACTGCACAATCTGTTTACGCGCAGAAAATGCGCATAATTATCTTTTTATTTTCCTGACAGCAGAAGTTAAGAATTTTCAGGATTCTGCGGTTTTGATTTTCTTATTTTTTTCATAAAAGAAAAAATTTTTTCTATCTGATGAGGATACGGGCTGGCTCCGTGGACTTTGAGCCGGTTTTCCTCACTGAATCCCACCAGAATATCGTGATTTGCCTCCGCCAGGTAGTCCATGATACCGTCTATATCGGATTTCATATTTTTGGGGCACTGGAAATACAAATGCTTTCTGGCGGTAACATGCAGCGTATAGGAAATGCTGAAGTGATGCCACAGAATCTTATGGAGGGTAGAATGCTTGTAAATCCACAGCATTTCCTGTATGGGAATAACAGCGGCGCCGTAATTGGCCAGTACAATAAAATAATGTTCCGTAATAAACATGTCTTCGGTGGCAAGCTGGGGCAGCGTGGCAAGCTCTGTTTCCGCCTGGGCAAGGAGTTCCCCCGGTTTGCCGAAACGGCCCAGCTGCCGGCAGGCAGGGGCAAACACCGGGAACCGGATATAGAGAAGATCCAGGAGAATGCGAAAGAGGGTATAGGCTCCTGTGGAAAAGCAGACCAGTACCAGAACCGCACCTGGAATAAGACCAAAAGCAGGTTCACTGATAAAACAGGAATTTACTTTTTCCTTTATCCCTTTTTCTGTCCAGTTTAAGTCTTTGGCCAGGTGCTCCAGCAATGTATGGAAATCCGGAGTTCCTTCCATCACTCTGCCGCGGATGTGAACGGACTCTATAAAGGGAAGCCCTTCCTCACAGGTGGACGGGGACAGCAGGACGATGGTGCACCGGCCATTCCTCATGCAGTAATAATAATAACTGGAAGTACGGCCCAGAAAACTTCCGGTATATCCGGTGAAATACAGGTCGGACAGCGTTGTTTCCACATAAGAGGAATGGTGGTCCGTATATATATTTAAATCGTCCGCAGCGGCCAGTGTCCGGGGAAACAGGATATTGTACATGGGAAAGGCCAGCCACAGAATGATGAGAAGAATCAGGTAGAGAACCGGAGAGACCAGACGCCTGGCATATACCCGGCGGATGTGTCCGGAGATGTAATTATTTTCACTCATAAAGGCTCCTTGCAAAACGTGATTGTTTTTACTATAATAAAAACAGTATACATTTTCTGAAATAAATAATCAAGAAAAAGCATTCAGAATGTCAGGGCTGATTTCCCTGGCGCCGGATGGGAGGCTGGAATGGAAGCATATACAGGATTTGCCCAGGTATACGATATGTTTATGGACGATGTGCCCTATGAAGCATGGAGCAGGTATCTGACCGGTCTGCTGAAAGAGTACGGGGTGGAAGAAGGACTGGTGCTGGAACTTGGCTGCGGTACCGGGAATATGACCAGGCTTCTGTCTGAGGCAGGTTATGATATGATAGGCGTGGACAATTCGGAGGAAATGCTCCGAATTGCAGGGGAGGCCGCAGGCTCCGGAGACGGAATGGGAAAGGAGCCGGATATTCTGTATCTTTTGCAGGATATGCGGGAATTTGAGCTGTATGGAACGGTGAAAGCCGTGGTAAGCGTCTGTGATTCTCTGAATTATATTCTGGAGGAAGAAGAACTTCTGAAGGTATTTCATCTGGTCAATAATTATCTCGACCCAGGAGGGATTTTTATTTTTGATTTGAATACCCCGTACAAATACCGGGAATTATTAGGGGAAACGACAATTTGTGAAAACCGGGAAGAAGGCAGCTTTATCTGGGAAAATTTTTATGATGAAGAAACCGGGCTGAATCAGTATGATATGACATTTTTTATCCGGGAGGAGGACATGCGCTACCGCAAATACGAAGAAACCCATGTGCAGCGGGGGTATGAGGCAGCCCGGATTAAGGAATTGCTGGAGCAGGCGGGGATGGAATTCTTGGCCATGTTCGACGCATTTACCAGAGAACCGGTCAGGGAAACCAGCGAGCGGATTTACGTGATTGCAGGGGAAAGAGGAAAACAGAGATTTACGTGATTGCAGGGGAAAGAGGAAAACAGAGATTTACGCGATTGCAGGGGAAAGAGAAAAACAGAGATTTACGTGATTGCAAGGGAGAACGAAAATGAAAGATTACATGGTGAGAGCAACAGCGGCAGAGAATCAGATACGGGCATTTGCCATAACTTCCAGAGATTTGGTGGAGCAGGCCAGGGTTTATCACAATACGAGCCCTGTTATTACCGCGGCCCTGGGAAGGCTTCTGACGGGAGGAGCCATGATGGGGGCTATGATGAAGGGAGAGCAGGATTTGCTCACATTGCAGATAAAGTGCGCAGGTGCGGCAAAGGGAATGACCGTTACAGCAGACAGCCGGGGCCATGTAAAAGGCTGTCCGCAGGTACCGGACGTAATGCTTCCTCCCAATGAAAAGGGGAAACTGGATGTGGGAGGCGCTCTCGGCCCCGGAATCTTAAGTGTGATAAAAGACATGGGACTGAAAGAGCCTTATGTGGGACAGGTGGCGCTGCAGACCTCAGAAATTGCGGAAGACCTCACGTATTATTTTGCCACTTCCGAGCAGGTGCCTTCTGCTGTGGGACTGGGCGTGCTGATGAATAAGGATAACACGGTCCGGCAGGCCGGGGGATTTATCATCCAGCTTATGCCCTTTACCGACGAAGCGGTAATTGCCGCACTGGAAAAAAAGGTGGCCGAAGTGACGTCCGTAACTGATTTGCTGGAACAGGGAGCAACTCCGGAGAAGCTGCTGGAGCAGGTGCTGGGAGAGTTCCATCCGGAAATCACGGAAACCATACCTGTGGAATATCACTGCGACTGTTCCAGAGAGCGGGTGACGAAGGCCCTTATCAGCATTGGTGTGCAGGATATTCAGGAAATGATAGAAGATGGCGAGCCCATTGAGGTGAACTGCCAGTTCTGTGATAAACACTATATTTTTACCCCGGAAGATTTGAAAGGATTACTGGAATCTTCAGAAAGGAGCAGCCAGTGAGAGACGGATTTATAAAAGTGGCGGCGGTAACCCCCGGAATCCGGGTGGCAGATCCCCTGTATAACAGACAGGCCATTATCGGGAAAATAGAAGAAGCAGAAGAACAGAGAGCAGCGGTGGTGGTGTTTCCGGAACTTTGCATTACCGGATATACCTGCGGGGATTTATTTCTGATGGAGCCTCTGTTAAAGCAGGGCAGACAGGTGCTTCTGGATATTGCGGCGGAAACCAACGGGAAAAATATGCTGGTATTTGTGGGGCTGCCCTTTGCCTGGAAGGGCAGGCTGTACAATGTGGCGGCGGCTCTGGGAAACGGGAATGTACTGGGGCTGGTGCCCAAAACCTGTATTCCCAATTACAATGAATTTTATGAGGGACGTTACTTTACACCGGGCATGGAGCAGGCGGAAGAAGTGGTTCTGGAGGGAGAACGGAAGGTTCCCATGGGCAGCCGCCTTCTGTTTTGCGCCGATAATATTCCGGAATTAAAGATTGGCGTGGAAATCTGTGAAGATTTGTGGACGCCTGCTCCGCCCAGTATTTCTCACGGGCTGGCAGGTGCAAATCTGATGGTAAATCTGTCTGCCAGCGATGAGATTACGGGAAAGGACCGTTACCGGAAAAGCCTTGTGGAAGGCCAGTCCGCAAGGCTGATTTGCGGCTATGTCTATGCCAGTGCCGGTGAGGGAGAATCCACGCAGGACGTGGTATATTCCGGCCATAATATGATTGCGGAAAACGGAGTAATGCTGGCAGAGGCACAGAGGTTTGCCAACCAGTCTGTCTACGGGGAAATTGATATACAGAAGCTGAACGGACAGCGGCGCAAAATGTCCACTTTTATGGGAGAGGCAGAAGATTATCTGGAAATTCCCTTCCATCTGAAGAAAGAAAAGACGGAACTTACCCGTTTTGTGGATCCGGCTCCTTTTGTACCGGGAAAAGCAGAGGAACGTAAGAAACGGTGCGAGGAAATCCTGCTGATTCAGTCCATGGGCCTGAAAAAGCGGCTGGAGCATACAGGATGCCGCCATGGGGTGATAGGGATTTCCGGCGGGCTGGATTCCACACTGGCATTGCTGGTGACTGTCAGGGCTTTTGATTTGCTGGGACTGGAGCGGAAAGGCATTCATGCGGTGACCATGCCGGGGTTTGGAACCACCGACAGAACCTATGACAATGCGGTGAATTTAATCCGGTGTCTGGGTACCGATTTTCGGGAAGTGGACATCAGAGAAGCGGTACGGGTGCATTTTAAGGATATTTCCCACGAGGAAACAAATCACGACGTAACCTACGAGAACGGGCAGGCCAGGGAACGGACTCAGATTCTTATGGATATTGCCAACAAGGAGAACGGTATGGTAATCGGTACCGGGGATATGTCGGAGCTGGCCCTGGGCTGGGCCACCTACAACGGGGATCATATGTCCATGTACGGAGTAAATGCTTCCGTTCCAAAGACACTGGTACGCCATCTGGTGCGGTATTATGCGGATACCTGCGGTGACAGCAGACTGGAACAGATTCTTCTGGATGTGCTGGATACTCCGGTAAGCCCGGAACTGCTGCCTCCGGAGGACGGAAAGATTTCCCAGAAAACCGAGGACATTGTGGGGCCTTATGAACTTCATGATTTCTTCTTATATTATATGCTCCGCTGCGGTTTCGGGCCGGGAAAAATCTTTCGTCTGGCGGTATATGCCTTTGA